>NZ_JAAAUB010000004.1:0-172995 GCF_012911495.1 Tepidiphilus baoligensis | reverse complement strand
TTTCATAAAAATTCCACGCAATCGTCCGGGACCTGACAGGTAGCCCATGGTCAGCAAAGGGCTGTCGGGCATTTTCTGTATGGCGCTGCGCATGACCGCGTCAGCCTCGTCTGCCTGGCCGTGGCGCGTGTAATAGTTGGCGAGCGCATTCTGGGCGCGGGGGGAATCGGGCGCGGCAAGTGCCCAGTAGATCTCCAGTTTTTCAGCGTCGCCCCACAGGGTGGCGCGCTGGTGCGTCAGGAAGGCGAGCGTGCCGAGGATCGCGAAGGCGAACAGCGCAATGGCGGCGGAGGAGACGTAGCGCCTCAGCCAGTCGAATCCGCGGGCGAGCGGCAAAAAGAGGAAGGCGGCAGGAAGGTAGTTGCGGTGCTCGAAATAGGGTTCGAGCCCCAGCCAGGTGGATTCGATGAGGTGGCCGGCGAAGAAGAAGAGCACGGCCAGGCTGAAAAACGGGGCGCGCCGCCGCAGCCAGAACGCAGCGGCAAGGAGTGCCGCGAGGCCGGCGAGCGCCCAGGCGGTGCTTGGCGGATCGAAGAGGCCGCGCGAAATGGGGATGTGGTCGTGATACAGGCCGCTGCCCTCGATGCGTGGAAGGAAGAGGTTGCCGAGGTAATCCCACAGGATGCGGCTTTCGGTGAGCAGGCGCTCGGGTTGATCGAACGGTCGGTCGGGCCACAGGCCAGGGGTGAAGTCGATCTGCCGCAGCAGATAGCCGAGCACGGCCAGGCTCGGCAGCCAGAGAAAGAGAGCGCGGAACGCGAGCGGCAGGCGCGGCTGCCCTGGCGGAGCGCAGAATTCGACGGTGAGCACGAGCAGCGGCAGGAGCGCGCCGTTTTCCTTGCTCAGGGTGGCGAGCAGGGTCCCCAGGGCCAGCGCGCTGCCCATCCAGGCAAGCCCGGCGCGGGGGCGGAAGGCGAAGAGGCGGCGGCCGTGCAGGTAGGCGGCCAGGGCGGCGAAGGAGAAAAGGGCCGCCAGCTGCGCCATGCGCTGCACCGGATAGAGGGTGGTGGAAACGAAGAAGGGATGCAGCAGCCAGGCGGCGGAGCCGAACAGTGCCGTCCACTGCGCGCGGCGCTCGTCGAGACCGTAGAAGCGGCACAGCTGCAGGGCGGCCCAGGCGAGGAGCGCGCCGGCCAGGAGGTGCAGCATCAGGTTGGTGTATTTGAACGAGGCCGCCTCGGATGGCCAGGCGTTGTCGTTGAGGAGAAACGACGCCAGCGCGATCGGCCGGCCGGTGGGGCCAGACCAGCCGCCGAAGACGAAGGCACGAAACGTTCCCCAGTCGGTGACGCCGCCGTAGGCGGAGAGATCTTGCAGGTTGGGCGCGTCGTCGAAGAGGAAACCGCCCGTCAGCCCCGGCCGCAGGCAGACGTAGGCAAGCAGCAGGACGGCGAGAAAGGTGATCGCTTGCGGGAAATGGCCGCGGAAGGAATTCATGCGCTCGGGTCGAAAAGATACCCCGCCGCTGCCAGGAAGCCGCGCCGGGGCTGTCAGGAAAAAATCAGGAAAGGATCAGCGGCAGTTGGAAGGAACCCATTTCGCATCGATCGGGGTGGTTTCGCCCCGTTTGCACGTCCATTCAACGCCACCGGCGCTGGCGGTCGGGGACAGCTGGAGGGTCTTACTATCGACTTTGCTGTTGTAGGTGATGGTGATTAAACCGCTCGCGACTGCGACGCTTGTGACGGCGTTGCCTTTAATGCTGGCAGCAGGGGCCAAGCCAGCAGCGGCGTTGTCAGCAGGCCACGCATTATTGGTGGAATAATACTCAGTCACAGCCGCCTTGGCGCCGGCGGCGAGCGCCAGGCCCTCGGCGACGTGGGCGCGCTTGGTGTAATCCTGATAGGCCGGCAGCGCGATCGCCGCCAGAATGCCGACGATGGCCACGACGATCATCAGCTCGATGAGGGTGAAGCCTTGTTGCATGCGTTTCATGGGGGTACTCCTGGTTGGATGGAAAAGATGCGCCCGACGGGTGCGTCGGCGAGGCTAGGGTAGCGCGGCGGCGATCGCGGTGTAAAGGGGTGCGGGGGAAAAATTTTCATTCCTTTTGTTTCAATGACTTACGACGGTGTTTGCGCCGCGCGGCGTGGATGGCGGGCGCATGGTGGGAGGGGGTGCATCAAATTTTGCTGTGGACCGGGCGATCCGGCGCGGGCGTGCGGGGGTCGTGCGCGCTTCATTCGGCCAGGCCGAGCCGCTGCATCCAGTAGCGCAGCTTGGCCAGCGTCCAGCCGAGTTCGCGGGCGGTCTTGCTCTGGTTCCAGCGGTTGCGTTCGAGGACAGCGACGAGGGCGGCAGCATCCAGCGGAGCGTCGCGATCCGGCGGGCAGTGCTGGAATCCGTCGAGGATCTGGGCGAGCCGCTCGGTGCGCAGGGGCTTGGTGAGGAAGTCGTGGGCGCCCAGTTTCATGGCGTGCACGGCGGTGTCGATGTCGCCGTAGGCGGTGAGCACGATCACGGGGACGAGGGGGCGGCGTTCGCGGGCGTAGGGGACGAGTTCGAGGCCGCTGCCGTCGGGCAGCCGCAGGTCGGTGAGGATGAGGTGGTAGGCAGGGGTGGGGTCGTCGAGCACGCGGCGCGCGCCGGCGCAGTCGGCCACGACGTCGGCCTGCCAGCCGTGGCGGCGCAGCGCCAGCGTGAGCAGCGTGCGCAGGTCGGGTTCGTCGTCGATGATGAGGGCGCGGGGCATGGGCCGATGATAACGGCTTGGGTGCGCGAGGGGAAGGGTCAGCGCCGGCCGTAGCCGGCGATGGCTTGCTGCGCTTCGGCGATTTCCTCGGCGGTGAGCTGGACCGGTTCGCCGAGGGGGAGGGCCCGCAGGTAGTGGTCGCACAGGGTTTCGAGCTCGTGGGCCAGGGCGAGCGCCTGGGGGAGATCGCGGCCGAAGACGAGCATGCCGTGATTGGCCATGAGGCAGGCGCGTCGGCCTTCGAGGGCTTCGAGCACGGCGTCGGAGAGCGCCTGGGTGCCGAAGCGGGCGTAGCGGGCGCAGCGCACGTCAGGGCCGCCGAAGCGCAGGATCATGTAGTGGAAGGGGGGAAGGTCGCGGCGGTGGCAGGCGAGCGCCGTGGCCGCCGGGCTGTGGCAGTGGATGACGGCGCCGGCTTCGGGCCGGCGGCGGTAGAGGTCGCGGTGGAAGCGCCATTCGCTCGACGGGGGCCAGGGGCCGGAGGGGATGCCTTCGAGGGTCATCGGGACCATCATGTCGGCGCCGAGTTCTTCCGGCGGGATGCCGGAGGGGGTGATGAGAAAGCCTTGGGCGGTGCGCACGCTGAGGTTGCCGGCGCTGCCAGGGTTGAGCCCGGTCTCGGCCAGGCGGCGGGCGGCGGCAAGAAGCGCGCGGGCGGAGTCGGTCATCGATCGGACTCCGGGAAGAGTTTGGCGGCGGCGAGTGGCGCGGGCCAGGCGCCGGTCTCGGTGAGGATGGCGGTGATCCAGCGCGCGGGGGTGAGGTCGAAGGCGGGGTTGCGCACGCGGGCGGGAAGCGGCGTGAGGCGCACGGGCACGGGGCCGTTCGCGCCGGGCGGCAGGCCGGCGACAGTGAGGACTTCGTCGGCGGCGCGCTCTTCGATGGGGATGGCGGCGCCGTCGGGGCAGGCGGGGTCGAAGGTGGTGGCGGGCGCCGCCACGAGGAAGGGCACGCCGTGGGCGTGCGCGGCGAGGGCTTTGAGGTAGGTGCCGATCTTGTTGGCGACGTCGCCGTTGCGGGCGATGCGATCAGCCCCGACGAGCACGAGGTCGATGTCGCCCTGGGCGATGAGCAGGCCGGCGGCGTCGTCGGCGATGAGGGTGGCGGGCACGCCGGCTTGCGTGAGTTCCCAGTGGGTGATGAGCCCCTGGTTGCGCGGCCGGGTTTCGCTGACGAAGACTTCGAGCGCAATGCCGGCGGCGTGGGCGAGGTAGATGGGGGAAAGCGCGGTGCCGGCGCCGCAGGTGGCGACCCAGCCGGCGTTGCAGTGCGTGAGCACGCGCACGGGGCGGCCGAGCCGGCGGGCGAGCGTCTCGATCCAGGGCAGCCCGGCGCGGCCGATGGCTTCGCAGCGCGCGGCGTCGTCGCGGCGCTGGCGTTCGGCTTCGCGCCAGGCGGCGACGGGGCGCTCGGAGGGCGGCAGCGGCGCGAGCACGGTGCGCTGCGCTTCGAGCGCGAGGCGTAGGTTCACCGCGGTGGGGCGGGTGGCGAGCAGCCGGGCGATCGCCGCTTCGAGGGCGGCGTCACTCGCGTCGCGCTCCAGGGCGAGCGCGAGGCCATGGGCGGCAGCGACGCCGATGAGCGGGGCGCCGCGCACGCGCATGGCGACGATGGCTTCCAGCACGTCTTCCAGGGTGGTGAGCCGGCGCTCGACGACACGCCAGGGAAGTCCGGTCTGATCGAGAATGACGACGGCGTTGCCATCGCGGCGTAGGGTGGCGAGCGGGGGAGTGAATGACATCGTGTAGGCAACGTCGGTCCGGGCAGAGAAAATCATAGCACGGCAGGAACATGGGCACGCGCTACAATCGCTTCTTTGGTCCGGTTCGGGATGCGGTGATGCGTTGGTTGTTCTGGTTCGTGGTGCTGCTGGCGGTGGTGTGGTGGGCGCGGCGGCGTTTTCTCGACGGCGGGGGATCGCGTCCGGGCGAGGAGAGCGCGCGGTCGGGGCGGGGGCGCAGGAAGCCTTCCGCGGAGGCGGAGCCGATGGTGCAGTGCGCCCGCTGCGGGGTGTTCGTGCCGGCCTCCGAGGCGGTGCGCGCCGGGGGGCAGACCTTCTGCTGTGAGGCGCATCGGCAGGAAGGCGCGCGTGCGCGGGAGTGAGCCTTCCATCGCCGGCATGGCGGGAACGGTCGGCCGCCTCGGGGATCTGCTGCGCGTGGCCGTGGCCGGCGTGCTGCTGGTGGGCGGGCGACAGATGTCGCTGGGCGAGGAATGGCCGTCGGCCTTCCTGTGGCTGAGCGTGGGCTACTTCGGCGCCGCCGTGGCATTGGCGGTGTTGCGGCCGCTGCGCCTGCGCCGGGCCGGTGCCTGGGTGACGGCGGCGGTGTTGTTGGACGTGGCGGCGCTCACCGGGGTGATGACGGTGAGCGGCGGATTCCGCTCGGGACTGGTTCCTTTCCTTTATCTGGCGGTGGGCGGGGCTTCGCTGGTGGTATCGCGCCGGCTTGCCGCTTTTTACGCGGCGCTGGTGGCGCTTGCCCTGCTGGGAGAAAACCTGTGGCGAACCTGGGTGGGAGGGGGGCCGAGCGATACCTATCTCGTGGGCTTGAGCGGAGCGGGAGCCTTTGCGGTGGCCTTGGCGGCGCAGGCGGTGGGAGAGCGTCTGCGCCGGGCGGAAGCGTCGATCCGCGCGCAGCAGGAGACGCTCGCCTGGCAGCGGGAGATCAACGATCGCATCCTGCGCGAGCTGCGCGACGGGGTGCTGGTGATCGACGACGAAGACGTGGTGCGCTACGCCTCGCAGCCGCTGCGGCAGTGGTTGGGGCGGGAGCCGGTGGGGGAACGCGTCGAAGAAGTCCTGCCCGGAGTGGACCGGCTGCTGGCCCGACGCGGCGGGGAGCGCTGGGTGGCGGTTCAGGGGCGGCGGCTGCGCTGCCGGGCGACGGTGCCCTACCGCGGCGGCGGGTGGCTGGCGTTCGTGAGCGACCTGGAAGAGGTGAGCCGCGAATTCGAGCGCAACAAGCTCGCCTCGCTCGGAACCCTGGTGGGCGGGGTGGCGCACGAGGTGCGCAACCCTCTGGCGGCGGTAGTACAGGCGCTGGAGCTGATGCGGGGTGAGGAGAACGCGGCGGCGCGCGAGCGCTTGCTGGCGATGGCGCTCGACAATGCCGAACGGATCGAACGCCTGGTGGAGGACGTTTTGTCCCTGGGGCGGCGGCAGCGGCCTCGGCCGGAAGTACTCGATCTTTCCGCGTGGCTGAGGCAGTGGCGGCGCGAGGCGCTCGCGCGGCTGGGCCGCGGCGAGGAGGAGGTGGTGCTGGAGGGGGAGGAGGGGTTGCGCATTCGGGCCGATCCCGTGCATCTGCGCCACATCCTCGATAATCTTCTGGACAATGCGGCGCATTTCGCGAGCCGCCGCGCGGGTGCGATCCGCGTGTGTACTCGGGCCGAGGGGGAACGGGTGCGGCTGGATGTGTGCGACGACGGGCCGGGACCGGCACCGCAGGTGCGCGAACGTTTGTTCGAGCCGTTCGTTTCTTCGCGCGCCGACGGCACGGGCTTGGGGTTGTACGTGGCCCGTACGCTCGCCCGGGCGAACCAAGGGGAAGTGGAGTGGGTCGACGCCGGATGCTTTCGCGTATGGCTGCCGCGCGAGGGGCCATAGTGGGCGCGCTGCTGTGTACAATGCGATGCTCGATGCCCAGGGAGGAAGGGCGATGTTGCTGTTGATCGACAATTACGACAGTTTCACGTGGAATCTGGCGCAGTACTTCGGCGAGCTCGGGGCTCGGGTGAAGGTGGTGCGCAACGACGAGGTGACGGCGGGGCAGATCGCGGCCTGGCGGCCGCAGTATCTGGTGATCTCGCCCGGGCCGTGTTCGCCGCGCGAGGCGGGAATCTCGGTGGAGGTGATCGAGCGCTTTGCCGGTGAAATCCCCATCTTTGGCGTGTGCTTGGGGCATCAGGCGATCGGGGCGGCGTTCGGCGGCAGGATCGTCCACGCCAAGCGCTTGATGCACGGCAAGACCTCGCCCGTGTTCCATCGCGGCGAGGGGGTGTTCGAAGGGCTGCCCAATCCGGTGGAATGCACGCGCTACCATTCGCTTGCGGTGGAGCGCGAGTCGCTGCCCGAGTGTCTGGAGGTGACGGCCTGGACCGAGGACGGTGAGATCATGGGTTTGCGTCATCGCACGCTGCCGGTGGAAGGGGTGCAGTTTCATCCGGAATCGATCCTGACGCGGTACGGGCACGAGATGCTGGCCAATTTCCTGCGCCAGCACGCACCGCAGCCGGCGTGAAAGGAAATTTTGCGAAAGGAGCCACAGGTGGGAACGAAGATCACGCCGCGTGAAGCGCTGCAGCGTACGATCGAGCTGCGCGAGATTTTCTACGACGAAATGCTCGACCTGATGCGCCAGATCATGGCGGGTGAAGTCTCGCCGGTGATGATGGCGGCGATCCTCACGGGCCTGCGCGTGAAGAAGGAGACGGTGGGCGAGATCACTGCCGCGGCGCAGGTGATGCGCGAACTCGCGCTCAAGGTGGAGGTGCCTCCGCCACACGATCACCTTCTGGACGTGGTCGGCACGGGGGGGGATTCCTCGCACACGTTCAACGTGTCGACCACGAGCGCGTTCGTGATCGCCGCGGCCGGGGGCAAGGTGGCCAAGCACGGCAACCGCTCGGTGTCGTCCAAATCCGGCAGCGCCGACGTGCTCGAAGCCCTGGGGGCGGAGATCGCCCTGCCGCCCGAGGCCGTGGCGCGTTGCATCGCCGAGGTGGGGGTGGGGTTCATGTTCGCGCCGGCGCACCACAGCGCGATGAAGAACGTGGCGGCAGTGCGCCGGGAGATGGGTGTGCGCACCATTTTCAACATCCTGGGGCCGCTCACCAACCCGGCCGGGGCGCCGAATTCGCTCTTGGGGGTGTTCCACCCCGATCTAGTGGGGATCCTAGTACGCGTGATGCAGCGGCTCGGCGCCAGGCACGTGCTGGTGGTGCATGGGCTCGATGGTCTAGACGAGATCACACTGGGCGCGGATACGCTCGTGGGCGAATTGAAGGATGGCGAGATCACCGAGTACCGCATCCATCCAGAGGATTTCGGCCTGCCGATGGCCTCGAGCCGTAACCTCATGGTGGAGGATGCGCAGGAATCGCGGGCGCGGCTGCTCGCGGTGCTGGAGGGTGAGGCGGGGCCGGCGCGCGACATCGTGCTCCTGAACGCCGGGGCGGCGCTCTATGCGGCCAACGTCGTGCCCTCGATCGCCGAGGGCATCGAGCGCGCCCGCGAGGCGATCGATTCGGGCGCGGCGCGGGCCAAGGTCGACGCCTTCGTTGCCGCCACGCGCCGGTTCGCGTCCGAGGCTGGGCGATGAGCGACGTGCTCGATCGCATCCTCGCGCGCAAGCGGGAAGAGGTGGCCGCGGCGCGCGCGACCCGGTCGCTCGCCGAGCTGGAGGCGGCGGCGCGGGCGCGGCTCGAACGCGATCCGCCGCGCGGTTTCGTCGCCGCCATCGAGCGCAAGCTCGTGGCCGGCGAGCCTGCGGTGATCGCCGAGATCAAGAAAGCGAGCCCTTCGAAAGGGGTGATCCGGCCCGAGTTCGACCCGGCCGCGATCGCGCGCGCCTATGAATCGGCCGGCGCGGCCTGCCTCTCCGTGCTCACCGACCGGGAGTTTTTCCAGGGGGCGCCGGAATATCTCGCCGCGGCGAGGGCGGCCTGCACCTTGCCGGCGCTGCGCAAGGATTTTCTCGTCGACCCTTGGCAGGTGTGGGAGGCCTGTGCGATGGGAGCCGACGCGGTGCTCCTGATCGTGGCCGCGCTCGACGATGCGGCGCTGCGCGAGCTCGCGCTACTCGCCCACGAGCTGGGGCTGGACGTACTGGTGGAAGTGCACGACGCGGCCGAGCTCGAGCGCGCGCTCGAGCTACCCGTGCGGCTCGTGGGGATCAACAACCGGGATCTACGCACCTTCGAGGTGTCGCTGGAGACCACTTGGTCGCTCTTGCCGCGCATTCCGCAAGACCGGATCGTGGTGACGGAATCGGGTATCGGCGCGCCCGCGGACGTGGCGGCCATGCGCACGCGCGGCGTGCAGACCTTTCTCGTGGGCGAAGCCTTCATGCGCGCGCCCGATCCGGGTGCCGCTTTGCGCGCGCTCTTTTTTGCCTGAGCGATGGGGAGAGATCCGGTGCAGCGATGGGGATGGATGGTGGCAGCCTGTGTGCTGCTTGCCGGCTGCGGGCGGCAGGAGACGCCGGCGCAGCAGCAGGAGCAGCCGGTGGTGGTGCGCACGGCGCCGGTGCGCGCGGCGGAGCCCGCCCCGCTGGTACTCTCCGGTACGGTGCGGGCGCGCCACGAAACGCCGCTCGCCTTCCAGGTGGGAGGGCGCATCGTGGCGCGGCTGGTCGATGCGGGGGCGTCGGTCCAGACCGGGCAGGTGCTGGCCCGGCTCGATCCCAAGGACGTGCTCGCCCGGCTCGAGGCAGCCCAGGCTGAGGTGCGCGCGGCCCAGGCGCAGTGGCGCCTGGCGCAGAACGAGCTCGCGCGCACCGAACGGCTGCAGCGCAGCAGTTCGTGGGCGAGCAGGCGCTCGACCGGGCGCGCACTCAGCTGGAGGCCGCGCGCTCGCAGCTCGAAGCGGCGCAAGCCCAGGAACGGCAGGCACGTAACGCTTTGGGTTATACCGAGCTGCGTGCCCCGACCGACGGGGTGCTGATGGAGTGGAGCGCCGAGCCGGGGCAGGTGGTGGCAGAGGGGCAGCCGGTGGCCACGCTCGCGCAAAAGGGCGCCCATGAGGTGGAGGTGGCCTTGCCGGAGCGTTTCGGGAGCCAGCCGCCGCTGCGGGGCGAGGCCATTTCGTCCGATGGTTCGGTGGTGCCGATCGAACTGCGTGAGGTGAGCGGAGCGGCCGATCCAGTGTCGCGCACTTTCCGCGCACGCTATCGTCTGCTCACCGCCGATCCACCGCCGCTGGGTAGCGTGGTGCAGGTGCGTTTGCCCCAGCCGCCGGTGGAGGGCTGGGAAGTGCCGGTGGGGGCGATCGACGAGCGTGGCGCTGGAGCGCGGGTCTGGCGGGTGCGCGAGGGACGCCTCGAAGCGGTGCCGGTAGAGGTCTTGTCGATGGATCAGCGCACGGCAAGGGTGCGTGGGCCGCTGCAAGCGGGCGAGCGGGTGGTGGCGTTCGGCACTCATGTGCTGCGCGAGGGAATGCGGGTCGAGGAGCGCTCGCCATGAGTTTCCCCAATCTCTCGGCGCTCGCGGTGCGCGAGCGCGCCGTCACCCTCTTCTTTTTGATCCTGTCGGCCTTGGCTGGCCTGTATGCCTTTCTTGGCCTCGGGCGGGCGGAGGATCCGGCCTTCACCGTGCGTATCCTCATGGTGTCGGCGCTGTGGCCGGGAGCCACGGCGCCGCAGATGGAAGAGCAGGTGGCGCACCGTCTGGAGAAACGGCTGCAGGAACTGGAATACCTTTACCGGTTGACGACGACGGTGCAGCCGGGGCGGGTGGACATCCAGGTGGAGTTCGAGGAGTACGTGCCGCAGCGCGAGATCGGCCGCCTTTTCTACGAGGTGCGCAAGCGCATGTGGGACGAGGCTTCGACGCTGCCGCAGGGAGTGATCGGCCCCATCGTCAACGACGATTTCTCCGACGTCTATTTCAGCCTGATGGCGCTGACGGCGCCCGGCTTGCCGCCGTGGGATCTGGTGCGCGAAGCCGAGGCGCTGCGCGACCGGCTCGCTCGCGTGCCCGGCGTACAGAAGGCGCTGCTCATCGGCGAGCAGCCCGAACGGATCTTCCTCGAGCTCGACCTCGACCGCCTCATCCAGTTGGGGCTGACGCCGCAGGCGGTGTTCGAGGCGATCGACGCGAACAACGCGCTGGTTCCGGCCGGATTCCTCGATACCGGCGGGCCGAGGGTGTACGTGCGTCTTCCGGGGGCCGACCTCTCGGAGATGGATCGCATTGCCGCGGTTCCGCTGCGCGTGGGGGGGCGCATCCTCACGGTGGGGGAGCTGGGGACGGTCCGCCTGGGCGTGGAGGATCCACCTTCGTTCCTGGTTAGGGCCCACGGTGAGGAGGCGATCCTTCTCGGCGTGGTGATGCAGCGCGGCGAGAATGGGCTCGAGCTGGGCAAGCGGCTCGCCCGCTTCGTGGCCGAAGAAGAGGCCAGATTGCCGGCCGGCATGACGCTCTCCGTGCTCACCAATCAGGCCGAGGCGATCGCGCAAGCCGTCGATCTCTTCCAGGTGAAGTTCCTCGTGGCCGTGGCGGTGGTGATGGGGGTGACTTTCCTCACGCTCGGTTGGCGCGCCGGGGTGGTCGTGGCCGTGGCCATTCCCGTGACGCTGGGGCTCACGTTTCTCGCGATGCGCTGGAGCGGGATCGACTTGGATCGCGTCTCGCTGGGGGCGCTGATCCTCGCCCTGGGCTTGCTGGTCGATGATGCGATCATCGCCATCGAGATGATGATCGTCAAGCTCGAGGAAGGCTGGGATCGGATCGCGGCGGCCGGCCACGCCTGGAACGTGACGGCCAGACCCATGCTCTTCGGCACTCTGGTGACGGTGGCCGGATTCCTGCCGATCGGCTTTGCCCGCTCCGGCGTGGGGGAATACGCCGGCAACATCTTCTGGGTGCTCGGCTACGCCCTGGTGATTTCCTGGGTCGTGGCGGTGATCTTCACGCCTTATCTGGGCGTGAAACTGCTGCCGTCCTACCCCAAGCGCGAGGCCGGGCACGGGGTGTACGATTCCCCGGCCTACCAGCGCTGGCGCGCGGTGATCGTCTGGTGCGTGGCGCGGCGCAAGACCGTGGTGGGCGCGACCCTCGCGGCGCTCGCGCTGGGGGTGGCGGCCATGGTGGGGCCGGTGCAGAAACAGTTCTTTCCCAGCTCCGACCGTTCGGAGGTACTGGTTTCGATCTGGCTGCCGGCAGGCTCGGCCATCGGGCGCACCGACGAGGTGGCGCGGCGCATCGAGGCGATCCTCGCGCGCTTGCCGGAGGTGCGTTCGTTGTCGACCTACGTCGGGCGCGGGGCGCCGCGCTTCTTCATCTCGGCCAACCCCGAGGAGCCCGATCCGGCTTTTGCCAAGATCGTGGCCGTGACGCAGGGGGTGGAGGCGCGCGAGAAAGTGATCGCGCTGCTCGAGGCGCACCGGCAGGCAGGGGAATTCGCCGAGGCGCGCATCCGGGTCCATCGTCTGCTCTATGGGCCGCCGGTGCCCTGGCCGGTGGCTTTTCGCGTGGTGGGGCCGGATCTCGAGGAGTTGCGCCGTCTGGGTGAGGAAGTGCGCGCGGTGATGGCATCCCATCCGCACGTGCGCGACGCACACCTCGAATGGAACGAACGCGCGCCCGTGCTGATGCTGGAGGCCCCGGCCGAGCGCCTGCGGGCCATGGGGCTGACGCCGCGGGAGGTGGCGCGGCAGTTGCAGTTCGCACTCGACGGCATTCCCGTGACCGAAGTGCGGCGCGACATCCGTACCGTGACCTTGCTCGCGCGCGGCGAGGCGGCGGTGCGCGACCTGGCGCGGCTCGAGAGCCTCGAGTTGCGCACCCTCGATGGGGCTCGGGTACCGCTGGGGCAGGTGGGTCGCCTCGTGATACGGCACGAGGAGGTGCGCTACAAGCGCCTCGATCGGGAGCGATTCGTTGCGGTGCAGGGCGAGATCGAGGGCGCGCAGGCGGTGGACGTGACCGAGGCGCTGTGGAGCGCGCTCGCTCCCTTGCGGGCGAGCTTGCCGCCGGGCTACCGCATCGAGATCGGCGGCACGGTGGAGCAGTCGCGCAAGGCCGACGCCTCGATCCAGAAATTGCAGCCGGTGATGGTGGCAGTGATGCTGATCCTCATCATGCTGCAGATGCGTGAATTCGCCGGCACCTTCATGACCGTGGCCACGG
Source organism: Tepidiphilus baoligensis (assembly GCF_012911495.1). Classification (NCBI taxonomy): domain Bacteria; kingdom Pseudomonadati; phylum Pseudomonadota; class Hydrogenophilia; order Hydrogenophilales; family Hydrogenophilaceae; genus Tepidiphilus; species Tepidiphilus baoligensis. The sequence goes on along the minus strand of NZ_JAAAUB010000004.1, from coordinate 160,454 downwards.
CGCCCCTGGGGGTGATCGGGGCAGCCGTGGCGCTGCTCGTCTTCGACCAGCCCTTCGGTTTCGTCGCCCTGCTCGGTCTCATCGGCCTGGCGGGGATCCTGATGCGCAACACGCTCATCCTCACCCAGCAGGTGCGCGACAATCTCGAGGCCGGAATGACGGCGCTCGAGGCGGTGGTGGAGGCGGCGGTGCGGCGCACCCGGCCGGTGCTGCTCACGGCCCTTGCAGCGGTGCTCGCCTTCGTGCCGCTGGCGACCGACACCTTCTGGGGGCCGCTCGCCTACGTGCTGATCGGCGGCGTGATGGGGGGGACGCTCATCACCTTGTGTTTCGTGCCGGCGCTCTATGCGCTATGGTACCGTCTGCCGCAGCGCAAAATGGGCTAGAATCAAAAAATCGTTCCATTTTCCGGTCGTAGGGGGCATGAGTATGGATTTCGAGCAGGCACGATTCAACATGGTGGAGCAGCAGGTACGCACCTGGGAGGTGTTCGATCAGCGGGTGCTGGATGCGCTGATGACGGTGCGGCGCGAGCAGTTCGTGCCGGAACCCTACCGGACGTTGGCGTTTGCCGAGGTGGAGATCCCGCTGGGATTCGGCGAGCGCATGCTGCGGCCGGTGATCGAAGGCAAGGTGCTGCAGGCGGTGCAGCTGCAGAAAAGCGAGGTCGCGCTCGAGATCGGTGCGGGTTCGGGCTATTTCGCCGCCTGCCTCGCCCATCTGGGGCAATGGGTGCACAGCGTCGAGATCGTGCCGGAACTCGCCACGCGCGCCCAGGCGAACCTCGAGGCCGAGGGCTTCGACAACGTCGAAGTAATCACCGGTGACGGCCTCGAGGCGCTGGCGGCGCCGGGCCCCTTCGACGTGATCGTGCTCTCGGGCGGAGTGGCGGAGGTGCCGCGTTTCCTGCTCGATGCCCTCAAGGCCGGCGGACGGCTCTTCGCCTTCGTCGGTGACGAGCATCTCATGCACGGCCGGCTCTATACCTGTTCCGAGCCGGGCAAGGTGCGCCACGAGGATTTGTTCGAGACGGTGGTACCCCGGCTGCGCGTGCCGCAGCCGGAGGCTCCTGCCGCCCTATTGGTATGAGTCGGATGAACGGACGGGAACGAACGCGCGGCTGCGGCTGCCTCACTCCGTGGCGTGTGGCCTTGGCCCTCGGTTTGGCGGTGGGACTGAGCGTCGGTGCCGGGGGGGCGCGTGCGGCCGATCTGCTCACGCTCTATCGGCAGGCGTTGCTGCAGGATCCCAGCTACGCGGCCGCGCGGGCGTCGATGATGGCCGGTCAGGAGCAGACGGTTCAGGGTCGGGCGCTGCTTTTGCCGAACGTGGCGCTCGATGCCAACGCTTTGCACAATCGCCTGGACGTCGGTGAGATCGACAAGAACTATGGCTCGCGCCAATGGACGGTGCGGCTCACTCAGCCGCTTTTTCGTCTGCAGAACTGGGCGGCAGCCAAGCAAGGGGAGTTGCGCACCAGCTTGAGCGATCTGCAATGGGCCGAGGCACAGCAGGAGGTGGCGTTGCGCTTGGCTCGAGCCTATTTCGACGTGGTTGCGGCCCAGGAGGCGGTGGATGCGGCAGCCGAGCTGCATCGTGCCTCCAGCGAGCAACTGGCATATGCCAAGAAGAGCTTCGAGGTGGGTACCGTCACCATCGTGGATGTACACGAGGCCCAGTCGCGCTTCGATCTGGCCGACGCGCAGCTGATCGCGGCACAGAACCAGTTCGATGTGGCGCAACAGGCCTTGGCGGCCATCGTGGTGGATCTACCGCAACGGTATGCCCGGCTGAGCCCGGATGCCACATTGTCCGGCCCCGAGCCGGCGCGGATGGAACCGTGGGTGGAGGCGGCGCAGCAGGACAATTTTCTGGTACAGCAGGCGATGGTGAGCCGCGAGATCGCCCAGCGCGAGGTCCAGCGGCGCCGTGCCGGACACCTTCCCAGTGTGGATCTGGTGGCGCAGCACGGCAAGTCGCGTGATCTCTCCCGTTTCCCGCCGTTGCACACCGAGACGGCGGAGTCGTCTCAGATCGGGGTACAGGTTACGGTGCCGCTCTATGCCGGCGGCGCCACCCAATCGCAGGTGCGCGAAGGGGCTGCGTTGCTCACCAGGGCCGATCGGGAGGAGGAGTATGCCAGGCGGCAGGCGGTGTTGAGTGCCCGGGAAGCTTTTCTCGGCCTGACGAGCGGTTTGGCGCGGGTGCGGGCACTGGAAGCTGCGCTGCAATCGTCTTTGTCGAACCTCGCGTCCACGCGCTTGGGCTACGAGGTGGGGGTGCGGATCAACGTCGATGTGTTGAATGCCATGGCGCAAGTGGCCGATGCCCGGACGCAGTTGTCGCGTGCGCGCTACGATACGCTGTTGTGGCAGCTTCGACTGAAGGCGGCGGTAGGCAGGCTCTCGGAGGAGGATCTGGCCGCGGTCAATGCGCTTCTGGTCGAGGAGTGACGGGCCCTCCGGCATCTCGTCGCGTGCGATTCCGTTCGCGCTCGAGCCAGGGGGTGAGCAGCTCGAGCGTGCGTTCGGTGGCGCCGCGATGCGCGGCAAGGAAAATGGCACCGTTGGCGATCACCGCGGCGCGCTCGTCGGGCTGTTCGATCCATCGCTGCGCGAGTTCGATCGCTTCCTGGGGGTTGCGTACCTGGGCGATGGCCTGAGCCGCCACGCCCTGGGCGACCACGTCGGCAAAATTCTCCGTGTGGGGGCCGACGATGGGCGGCGTGCCGGCGGCGAGCGCCTCCAGGGGATTCTGCCCGCCGTAGCGCTCCCAGCTGCCGCCGATGATGGCCACGTCGGCAAGCGCGTAATAGGCGTAGAGTTCGCCCATGCTGTCGCCGAGCCAGACGTCGTCTTCGGGATGGGGCAAGGAGACGCTGCGGCGGCGATGGCGCAAACCATGGCGTTCGACGAGACGGGCGACTTCGTCGAACCGCTCGGGGTGCCGTGGCACGATCACCAGGAGCGGTGGCTCGTGGAAAAGGAAATCTTCCCGTTCGGCCCATTCCTGCCGTAACCCTTCCCAGGCGCGCAGGAAACGGGCTTCCTCGCCTTCGCGGCTACTGGCGAGCACGACGACGGGGCGGGGGCCGATGGCCTCGCGCCACGTCTGCGCCAGCGCGATCGCCGCCGGTTCGGGGCTCCAATCGAATTTGAGGTTGCCCGTGACGGCGATGCGGGAGAGGCCGAGCGCGCGCAAACGCTGCGCATCGGCCGCACTCTGCGCCCCGACCTGCACGAAGGCGTCCCACTCGAGCGGTAGTAGCCAGCGGAAACGGCGATAGCGGCGAAAGGAACGCTCCGACAGCCGGGCGTTGGCGAGCACGAGCGGCACGCCCTGTCGCTTGGCCTGCCGCAGCCAATTCGGCCAGATCTCGGTCTCCATCACGATCCCCAGCCGCGGGCGCGCGCCTTCGAGGAAACGGCGTACCCAACGGCTGTGATCATAAGGGGCATAGGCTTGCACGATGGCGGGATCGTGGGCCCAGAGCCGGTGGCCGGTCTCCAGGCCGGTGGGGGTCATGTGCGTGACGAGCAAGCGCAGCCGAGGGTAGCGGCGGCGCAGCGCCCGCACCAGGGGATGAGCCGCGCGCGTTTCGCCCACCGAGACGGCGTGGATCCAGAGGGTGTCGCGGCCGTCGTCGGGTAAGGCGACGTGCCCCAGGCGTTCGCGCCAGCGGCGCGACACGTCTGGTCGGTCGCGATGCCGCAGCCAATGCCGCAGCCGCAGCCACGGCCAGGCGAGCCGCCAGAGGGCATCGTAGATGTGATAACGTAGGGACACGGGCGACGTCGCAAAAAAGTGGGCAACGATGCTAGTTTAGCAAGTCCGGCGGCGATGCGCCCAAGTCGTGGAAAAGAAAGGGGGGAATGGCGCAGGATGGCGACTTATGCGATCGGGGACGTGCAGGGGTGTTACGCAGCACTGCAGCGTCTGCTCGAGGGGATTGGCTTTGCTCCACCGCACGACCGGTTGTGGCTGGTGGGCGATCTGGTCAATCGCGGACCGCAGTCGCTGGAAGTGCTGCGCTTCGTGCGTACGCTGTCGCCGGATTCGGTCGAGGTGGTGCTGGGTAACCACGATCTGTATCTCTTGATGCGGGCGGCGGGTTATCTCAAGCGCGCGCGAGACGACACCCTGGATGCGGTGCTCGCGGCGCCGGATCGCGACGAATTGCTCGAATGGTTGCGGACGCGGCCCTTGCTGGTGGTAGACGAGGATATTGGCTATGCGATGGCGCACGCCGGCGTGAGTCCGGTCTGGTCGCTGGCGCAGGCGGCGGCGTGTGCGCGCGAGGTGGAGAAGGCTTTGCGCGGCGATTCGGCGTGGTTGTTGCGGCTAAAGGGCGATCGGCCCACGCGCTGGCGCGACGATTTGGCCGGCCTCGATCGACTGCGCTACATCGTCAACGCCTTCACGCGGATGCGCTTCGTGTCGCTGCGCCACGGGGCCCTGGAGCTGGAGGCGAAAGGGCCGCCGGAGCGGGCGCCCCAAGGCACGGTACCGTGGTTCCGTTGGCCGCAGCGGGTGCCGCTGGGGGTGCAGGTGGTGTTCGGCCATTGGTCGGCACTGGGGTTTTACGCCGGCGATGGCGTGCTCTGCATCGATACGGGTTGCGTCTATGGAGGGTTGCTCACGGCGGTGCGGCTGGAGGATGGGGCGGTTTTCACCGTCTCGGGGAAGTGAGCCTCAGGCGCGAAAACGCTGCAGGAGCGCACCCAGGGTCTGTGTGAGCCGATCGAGCCGCTCGGCGGCTTCGCTGCCTTGACGTGCGAGGTCGGCGAGGGTCTCGGAGGCGCCGGCGACATGGGCGACTTCTTGGGCGATCTGACGATTGACGCTTGCCTGCTCACTCGTGCCTTCACGGATCGCTTGGGCTTGCGCGCCGATTTCGTCCATCGTGTGCTCGATCGCATCGATCGCGGCCAGGGCTTGGCGAGAAGAGGCGAGAGCCGTTTGGATCGATTCCCGTCCTTGGGCCATGTCGGCGACCATCCTGGTGACGTGGGATTCGACGCGTTGGATCGTGGCTCCGATCTCGCCCGTGGCCTGTGCCGTGCGCTCGGAGAGTTTTCGTACTTCGTCGGCGACCACGGCAAAGCCTCGGCCGTAGGCGCCGGCACGAGCCGCTTCGATCGCGGCGTTGAGGGCGAGCAGGTTGGTCTGTTCGGCGATGTCGCGGATGACCTCGACGATGCGCCCTACCGATTCCATTTCACCGTCGATGGTGTCGGCGTCTTCGGCGAGCGCTTCGAGCCGTTGCGCGAGCGTTTGGGTATCCTGGGTGTGGGAGCGCACCCGATGGGCGGCCTCACGGCTGCGGGCGACGCCATCGGCCACTGCCTCGGCTGCGTGCTGGGCATCGGAGGCGGATTGGTCCATGGCGGTGGAGAGTTCTTCGATGCCGGCGGCCATTTCTTGCGCCGATTGCGCTTGTTGTTCTGCGGCGGCGGCAATCCGTCGGGCGCGCTCACGTTCGGCGGCGACCGAGTCGGTCAACTGCCCGCTCGCCTGGGTGAGGGTGTGGACGAAGTCCCGTAGTTGGCTGCGCATGTCCTGCAGGGTCGCGATCAGGGTGCCGATCTCGTCGCGCCCCTCGTCATCGAGATCCTGGCGCAGGTCGAGGGCGGCGACGGCGCGTGCGAAGTCGAGCGCAGTGCGCATGCCGTGGCGTAGGCGATGGGTGGAGAAGTAGGCGAGGATGAGGAGCAGCAGCGTCACGGCGCCGAACAGCAGCGCGATGACGAGGCGGCTTTGATCGGAGGCTTGGGCGCTGTGGTCGAAGTCGTCGCGGGTGGCGTCGCGTTCGAGATGGATCAAGTCGTCGAGGGCGGCGTGGACGTCGTGCAGTTGCGTCTCGATCTGCCCGATGAGTCCGCGCTGGGATCGACCTAGACCAGCGAGGTCGTCGCCATAGAGTTCGATGGTCTGACGCGCCGTGTCTACGGCCTGATGAAAGCGCTGGGCGGCTTCTTCGAGGCGAGCGAACGCGGTGCGTTCGTCTTCGCGCATCGGCCGTTGCCCGAACGCTGCGAGGATGGCTTGGGCTTGATCCGAGGCGCGCTCGAGCTCCTGTGGATCGAAGGAGGAGATTTTCTGGCTCGCGTCGGCAAAGACGCGGTAGAGGAAACTCGCTTGCCGCTCGGCCAGGTGTTTGAGCTGGGCGAGGTCGACGAGGGGGGCGACTTGGCCGCTGTAGGCGCTGCGCATCGTGCCGGTCTGGGTGTCGATGGTCTGGTAGGCGAGCGCGATCACGATCGAAAAGAGTCCGATCGCGATCGCGACCATGATCCAGTAGCGTGCCTGCAGCGAAAGAGTGAGCGAACGGGAACGACGCGCCATCCTCGAGGGTTCCTCAGCGCGCGGCAAATACCGGCGCGCCGTCGGCCCGTTCGATCACCAGCGTGGCCGAGCGCGGCCGGCCACCGCCCAGTTCGCGGAACTGCGAATGTGGCCATTCGGAGAAGGCGGTGGGATGCGCTGCGAGGTAGGTTGCGAGATCTTGGCCCGCAGGGAGGGCGGGGGCGCGTGGATGGCCTTCGGCTTCGCCGGGATGCTGGACATTGACGAACATCGTGCGCCCGTCGTTGCTCCAGGTGAGCCCGGTGATCTCACAGCCCGAGGGGCCGACGAGGAAGCGGCGAATGAGCCCGGCGTCGGGGTCGGCGACCAGCATCTGGTTGTTGCCCATGCCTTGGTAGGGGCCGGCGTTGCTGTAGCTGCCGTCGGTGAGGATCCACAGGCGGCCGGCGGCGTCGAACCCCAGGCCGTCGGGGGAGTTGAAGAGGTTGTCTTTGGTGATCGCCGCCGAGCCGGCGCGCGCATCGCCTCGAGGATAAACGAGGGGGTTGCCGGCGAGCACGAAGAGATCCCAGGAGAATTCGTCCACCCTCGGATCGCCGCCGTTTTCTTGCCAGCGCAGGATTTGACCCCAGAGGTTCTCGGCCCGGGGGTTGGCGGCGTCGACTTCGCTCGCCTTGCGCCGGTTGTTGTTGGTGAGCGTGACATAGACTTCCCGGCGATGAGGATGGATGGCAACCCATTCGGGACGATCCATTTTGGTCGCGCCGACGACATCCCCGGCCAGTCGCGCATGGATGAGGACGTCGGCTTGCGTGGGCAAGCGCGCCTCGGCGGCGAGCAGCGGATTGCGTTCCTTGTCGAGCAGAATCCATTGGCCACGGAAACGTTGGCCGTCGGGCGTGGGGTCGGCAGTGAATCGGGCGACGTAGAGATCGCCCGAATCGAGCAGGTCGCGGTTGGCGGCAGGGTTGCCGGGGTCGTAGCGGCCGTGGCTCACGAAGCGGTAGAGGTATTCGTAGCGTTCGTCGTCGCCCATGTAGACGACGACCCGCCCGTCGGGGGCGATCGTGACGGCGGCATTTTCGTGCTTGAATCGGCCGAGCGCGGTGCGTTTCTTCGGCGTACTTTGGGGGTCGAAGGGATCGATCTCGACCACCCAACCGAAGCGGTTGGGTTCGTTGGGTTCGCGCCGCAGGTCGAAGCGCTCGATCACTTCGTACCAGCGATAACCGTTGTCCTTGCCGATGCCGTAGCGTTGGTGCAGCGGGTCGGTGCTGCCGCCACCGAAATAGCCGTTGAAGTTTTCTTCGCACGTGAGGTAGGTGCCCCAAGGGGTGAAGCCATTGGCGCAGTTGTTGAGCGTGCCGCGTACTTGGGTTCCCGTGGGGTCGGCCGAGGTGCGCAGGAGCGGATGACCCGCGGCCGGACCGGTGAGCACCATGGGCGTATCCCCAGTGATACGGCGGTTGTATCTCGAGGGAATGACAGGGCGCCAACCGCTTTGACCGTCGCGTTGCAGATGAACGATGGATACGCCGTGCGCGTTGATTGCTTTCATCGCCTTTTCGCGCGTCCAAGGCTCGGTGTATTCCTTGCCGAAGAGGTATTCGTAGTTGGTGTATTCGTGGTTGAGTGCAAGAAGACCTTGGTCGTAGACATTGGGACCAAAGGGGAAGAAGTGCATGCCGTCGTGGTTGTCCCCGATCTGCCGGGCCTGCTCTTCGGCCGAGGCCGAGGCATCGGGTCGCCAGGAGGCGGAAAAGTCGAGTAGGGGGTCGCCCCAGGGCAGGATGGCGCGCACCACGTAGCCGTCCATCACGGTGACGTAGTCGTGGCTGTGGGTGGGAATCGAGCGGGGGAAAGCAGCCAGTAACGACGAGACCGTGGTACCCGGATCGTCGAGCGAGCGGGCGAGTGCCGCGGCCGGCGAGGCGAAAAAGCTCAGGAGGGTTGCGCCGCCCGCGCCTTGGAGCAGGCGGCGGCGGACCTGATCGACGATCTCGGTAAAGGTGTGGTTTTCGGCTTCTCGGGTTACGGGATTGTCTTTCATCGCTTTCATGGGATCTGTCGGGGGGCGGTTCGATGGTGCAGAGTCTAGAGCGGCTGTGTGACGGTTTTATGGCGAAGGCAGGTCTTCCTCGATACGCTCGCGTACCCAGGCTTCGAGGGCTCGGGTGAGCGCTTTGCGGTCGGCTCCCTGGGTGGGTAGGGGCTCGGAGACATCGAGCCGGGCGCGCAGCCGAGGCTCTCGCACGATACGGACCAGTGATTGCATGAGCGTCATCTGGCCGTAGAAGGCCGCGGCGCGGGTGCGCTGGCCGTCGGCATCGTAGTAGCGAATCGCTACGGCTTGGACCGGGGCGCCGGCGTCGATCGCCGGTTGCAGCAGCGCCGCGTGGAAGGGGTGTAGCGACAGGCCGTCGGTGGTGGTGCCTTCGGGAAAGAGCGCGACGCTCTGCCCTTGCCGCAGATGCGATACGAGCTCACGGGCGAGCACCGCGGCGTGTCCCCGGCTGCCGCGCCGCAGGAAAATGGTTTCGTTGCGCGCCGCGAGCCAACCGATGATGGGCCAGCGGCGGACTTCGGCCTTGGCGATGAAGGCGGCGTCGGTCTGCGAGAGGACGACGAAGACGTCGATCCAGGAGACGTGGTTGAGGGCGAGCAAGGCGCCGCTGGCGAACTCGCCATGCCGCTCCACCTCGATGCCGCACAGGGCGACGAGGCGCCGCGACCAACGCTGCCGCAGACGGGCGCGGGTGGGGGCATCGGCGAAGGGAAAGCACAGGACGATGGTGGCTAGCCCAATGGCGAGATGAAGGGCGAGGCGGGCGAGCCGCAGCGCGCGGATCGGTCGGGGAACGGAGCGGAGCATGGTGGTCGTCGGTTCATGGGGGTGATCGGCGCATGGTAGCGGAAAACGGGCATGGCGAACGGGCCGTGGCGCGGCTGTATGGCGTCATCGTGCAAGGTTTGCGCCGACCTCACCCAGTGAGCGCGCACGACGGCTTTTCACGGTGCTCTGAGGGGAGTTACCGCCTGCATCCATGTCGCTCCCGTATAATCGCCATCTGCTCTGCAAGGCGATGAAGGAATCGGCGATGACGCGTATCGTGGTGTGCGGATCGATGGCTTACGACACGATCATGGTTTTTGAGGATCGATTTCGCGAGCACATCCTGCCCGATAAAATCCATATGATCAATGTGGCTTTTACCGTGCCACGGTTGCGGCGCGAATTCGGGGGCTGTGCCGGCAATATCGCCTATGGTCTGAAACAGTTGGGTTCCGAGCCGGTGATCGTTGCCACGGTGGGCGAGGATGTGCAGCCGTATTTCGCACGGCTGGAATCGCTCGGTATCTCGCGCGAAGGGATCGCCGTGCTGCCCGGGGAATTTACTGCCCAGGCGTTCATCACCACCGACCTCGACGACAACCAGATCACCGCTTTTCACCCGGGCGCGATGGCTTTATCGCATCGCAATCCGGTGGCGGGGCGTTTGGCCGGGCAGTGGGCCATCGTTGCGCCCGATGGCCTGGAGGGGATGCTCGCGCATTGTGCGGCGCTCGCCGAGGCCGGGATTCCTTTCGTCTTCGATCCTGGGCAGGCCTTGCCCCTCTTCTCGGGCAAACAGTTGTTGCAGTGCCTGGAACCAGCGCGGGTTTGTGCCGTCAATGATTACGAGGCGCAGTTGCTGGAAGAGCGTACGGGATTGTCGCTGGTGGCACTGGCTTCGCGGGTCGAGGCGTTCGTCGTGACGCGGGGGGCGCAGGGCGCCTGGGTCTTCGTCGAGGGGGAGCGTTTCGAGGTACCGCCGGTTCGCCCCGAGGCGGTGGTGGATCCCACCGGCTGCGGCGACGCCTTCCGCGCGGGACTGCTCCATGCGATCGCTTCGGGTAGTGATTGGATCCGGGCGGTGCGCCTGGGCGCCGTGCTCGGGGCGATCAAGGTCGCCTCACGCGGGGCGCAGAATTACACCTTGCGCCGTGAGGAGTTGGTGCGGCGCTATGAAGAAACCTACCAGGAGAATTGGCCATGGTCGTGAAGAAAGGGATGGTATTGATGGTGGTGGCGGCTCTGGGCGTGGCGGGATGTGCCTCGGGGCTTGGGGGCGGCACTTATGGTCGGACCGAGGCGCGCCGGGCGATGAGCGTACAGTACGGGGTGGTCGAATCGGTGCGGCCGGTGCAGCTCGAAGGCACGAAGTCGCCGCTGGGCGCAGGGGCCGGGGCGGTGGTCGGCGGGGTGGCCGGAAGTGGCGTCGGCGGCGGCCGTGGTCAGATCGTCGGGGCGACCGTGGGTGCCGTGGCCGGGGGCCTCGCGGGTGCGGCGCTGGAAGAGGTGGCGACGCGCAGGCCGGGCGTGGAGGTGACGGTCCGGCTGGATAACGGCCGCGTGATTGCGGTGGTTCAGGAAGACGAGGGTGAAGGGTTCCGCCTGGGTGAGCGCGTGCGCGTGCTCAGCGATGGAGGAACGATGCGGGTGGCACGCTGAGAAATGCATGGGGCTGCGAATGGCCCTGATGTGCGCGCGTGCGGAGGCGGGGTGTTCGCAGCGCTGGGTGCGAGATCACGCACGCAGCCGGCGGGCATCCGCGCCGTGAAGCGCGCCGCGATGCAGTCCCGTGGCAGAACTGATTCGCGGCGGCTTTCAACCTTGGATCAGTTTGAGTTCGTAGCCGACGATGCCGGCTTCGAAGGTCTCCAGCGCGAGGGTGCGCTCGATCCGTTCGTTCGGGGGGAAGTAGGGTTTTTCGGCTCCCCATTCCGAGGGGAGGATGTGTCGACGCACGAGTACTCGGCCGGTCGCGTCTTTCAGGGTGAGTTCCAGGGTGGGCCAGGGCGTGGGATGGGACGCCCGGTTTCGCAGCGTGAAGCCGAGGGTCCAACGGCCCGGGGCTGATTCGCGGATCAGTTCCGAGTGTTCGATGACGAGTGTTCGAGTGTCGAGAGGGGGGGTGACGGTGCACCCCAGTTCTTGGCAGATGCGCTCCCAGTAGGCGAAGGTCAGGGGAAAGCGTTGGATCCATTCTTGGCGCCAGAGGTAGGCAACCTGCCCTAGTGCCAAGAGCAGGAGCAGGAGCGCGGCGAACACGGCAAGGGGGGAGACGTGCCGTGATTCTCGTTCGAAGGGGAAGGTGGTGGGCACGAGTGGCGGTTCGCGCAGGAGGGGCTCGTCCGAAAACGTGTGATCTTCCCGCGTTGCCCTTGCGGCATCGTTGGCCTTGGGGGTGATTTCGTCACGCGACTGTTGGGGCGCCGAAGGCTGCCCGAGCGCCGGCTCCGCCCTCGTGGGGCTGAACACGGTCGGCCGATCGAGTTCGGGCAGAGAGAGGTCGGGTGTGGGGGGCGCCGGGGTATGTAGCAAGCGATCGAAATCGAGCCGCTGAGAGGATCCTTCCGCAGCAGAGGCCGCATCGGGCACGTCGAGCGCGTGCTTCTTGGTGTCGAAGGGTTCGAAACAGTGACCGCAGCGCGCCCAGCCTTGGGCTCGTTCGAGCTTGGCCGGATCGATCCGGAAGACCGTTCGGCAGTGGGGGCAGCGGACACGGAGGAGGGACGTCATACGGGACGGATGCCTTCGAGACGGATCCAGCCTTCGTCTTCGTCGCCCAGACTGAGGGCGATCCAGGGAGCGTAGGCGGACACGACTTCCCGGGCCTGTTCCAGGAGGATGCCAGACAGGGCGAGTTCCCCGCCGGGGCGGACGGCCCGGGCGATGATCGGCGCAAGGACACACAGCGGTTTGGTGAGGATGTTGGCCACGACCCGGTCGAAGGGGCCGGGCGGCAGATCACGCGCGTGGTACAACTCCAGCGCAACGCCGTTGCGTTCGGCATTGTAGCGGGCGGCCTCGAGCGCCTTGTCGTCGATGTCGACGCCGACCACCCGCGCCGCGCCCAGTTTGGCCGCGGCGATGGCGAGGATGCCGGAGCCGCAGCCATAGTCGAGCACCGTGTCGCCCGGGCGCACGTGGTCGAGCAGCCAGCGCAGGCACAGGCGGGTGGTCGGGTGGGAGCCGGTGCCGAAAGCGAGCCCGGGGTCGAGGGTGAGGGTGATGGCCGAGGGATCGGGCGGTTCGTGCCAAGAGGGAACGATCCACAGCCGCCCGTCGATGGAGATGGGATCGAATTGGCTCTGGGTGAGCCGTACCCAGTCGGCGTCGGCGAGCAATTCCACCTGGGGGTCGGGTAGCTCGGAGAGCCCGATGCCGATGCTGCGTGCGGCGGCGGCGAGGCCGGCGCGCCAGTCGGTGTCGATCTCGAAGAGCGCGAGTATCACCGAGCGATCCCACAGCCGTTCGGGGTGGAGCCCCGGTTCGCCGAACTGCGGGCGTTCCTCTGGCGTGCCGGCGTCCGCGTCTTCGATCCCGACCGAGATCGCTCCATGGGTGAGCAAGGCTTCCGAGAGCCGCTCGGCGAGCTCGGCGGGGGCGACGAGCCGGAGGTTACACCAGCGTGGCCGCTCCTGAGGGGTCATCGGCTGCGCTCCAGTGCCGTACGCCGCGCTTCGAGCCATTGCTCGAGGTAGTGGATGGAGAGGCCGCCTTCGTGGAAGGGGCCATCGTTCATCAGTTCGAAGTGCAGCGCGGCGTTGGTGTGGATGCCGTCGATGACCAGCTCCTGCAGGGCGCCGCGCATCTTGGCGATGGCCGCTTCACGGGTGTCGGCGTGCGCAATCAGCTTGCCGATGAGGGAGTCGTAGTGCGACGGGACGCGATAGCCGGTATAGACGTGCGAATCGACCCGCACGCCCGGGCCGCCCGGTGGATGCCAGTGGGTGATGAGCCCGGGGCTGGGGGTGAATCTGTAGGGGTCTTCGGCGTTGATGCGGCATTCGATGGCGTGGCCGTGCAGGGTGATGTCTTTCTGGCGGAACCAGAGTTTTTCGCCGGCGGCCACCCGGATCTGCGCCTGCACCAGGTCGATGCCGGTGATCATCTCGGTGACGGGGTGCTCGACCTGGATGCGGGTGTTCATCTCGATGAAGTAGAACTCGCCGTTCTCGTAAAGGAATTCGAAGGTGCCGGCTCCGCGGTAACCGATGCGTCGACAGGCTTCGACGCAGCGCTCGCCGAGGGTGGCGATCTTCTTGCGCTCGATCCCGGGCGCGGGCGCTTCTTCGAGGATCTTCTGGTGGCGGCGCTGCATGGAGCAGTCGCGCTCGCCCAGCCAAACGGCGTGACCGTATTCGTCGGCGAGTACCTGGATTTCGATGTGGCGCGGGCGTTCGAGGTATTTCTCGAGATAGACGGTGGGATTGCCGAAGGCCGCCTGCGCCTCGGTGCGTGTCATGGCCACGGCGTTGAGGAGCGCCGCTTCGGTGTGTACCACGCGCATGCCGCGTCCGCCGCCGCCGCCGGCCGCTTTGATGATGACGGGGTAACCGACGCGCCGTGCGAGCGCAAGGATGGTATCGGGGTCTTCCGGGAGCGCCCCGTCGGAGCCGGGCACACAGGGCACGCCGGCTTCTTTCATCGCCGCCTTGGCGCTCACCTTGTCGCCCATGAGGCGGATGGTCTCGGGCCGGGGGCCGATGAAGACGAATCCGGAGGCTTCGACCCGTTGGGCGAAGTCGGCGTTCTCCGAGAGAAAACCGTAGCCAGGGTGGATCGCTTCGGCGTCGGTGACTTCGGCCGCGGCGATGATGGCCGGAATGTTGAGATAGCTTTGGCTCGAGGAGGCCGGGCCGATGCAGACGGATTCGTCGGCGAGCAGCACGTTCTTGGCTTCGCGGTCGGCCTCGGAGTGCACGGCCACGGTGCGGATCCCTAGCTCGCGGCAGGCGCGCAGGATGCGCAGCGCGATCTCGCCACGGTTGGCGATCAGCACTTTCTTGAAAGGGGGGGCTTGCATCGGGGCGAGCTCCTTCAGGAGATCACGAAGAGCGGCTGACCATATTCGACGGGCTCACCGTTTTCCACCAGGATGGCGGTGACGGTCCCGGCTACGTCGGATTCGATCTCGTTCATGAGTTTCATCGCTTCGATGATGCACAGCCGGTCGCCCGGCTTGACCTTGCTGCCCACCTCGACGAAGGGTGCCGCGGTAGGAGAGGGGGCGCGGTAGAAAGTTCCGACCATGGGGGATTTGACGATGTGCCCCGCGGGGAGTGTCGATTCGGCAGAAGGGGCCGGCTCGGTGGGGGCGGCGACGGCCTGCGGGGCCACTGGCACAGGGGAGGCGACGACCGTAGGGCCGGCAGGCGCGGGCATGGTGAAATTGGTGGGCGGATGCTTGGCGATGCGTACCTTTTCTTCGCCTTCGGTGATTTCGAGTTCGGCAATGCCCGATTCTTGTACGAGGTCGATGAGTTTCTTGATTTTGCGCAGGTCCATGGAGTTTCCGCGTCGAAGAGGTTGAGGGATCAATTGGAGGGGATCAAGGCACGCAGGGCGTATTCGAGCGCCGCTTCGTAACCGTACGCGCCCAGGCCGCAGATGACGCCAACGGCCCGATCGGAAAGGTAGGAGTGGTGTCTGAAGGATTCCCGTGCGTGGATGTTGGAGAGGTGCACTTCGATGAAGGGAATGCTCACGGCGGCGAGTGCATCGCGTAGCGCCACGCTGGTGTGGGTGTAGGCGCCGGGATTGATGAGGATGAAGTCTACGCCTTCTTCCATGGCCGCCTGGATGCGATCGACGAGCTCGCCTTCGTGGTTGCTCTGGAAGGATTCGAGACGGACGCCGGCGGCTTGCGCCCGCGCTTCGAGCCGAGCGTGGATGTCGGAGAGCGTGGTGCGCCCATAGATTTCGGGCTCGCGCACGCCGAGCAGGTTGAGATTGGGGCCGTGAAGCACCAGGATGCGCAAAGCAGCGGGTTCACCGGCGTTGGCGGTGTGAGCGGCGTCGTCCATCGTGCCTGTCCTGGTTTTCGTGGTCGAAACCCGAAGTTTGCCGCAAATCGACGGCAAAATCTACCAGTAGGCACGAATGGGAAGATCAATCGGGGACGAGTGCGCCGTTGATGATGCGTACCCGCTGACCTTTGCTCACGCTGGGCGGCGTCTCGGTGCGCACCGAGCGATATGTCCCGTCGTCCATGCGCACGACGACTTCGTATTCTTCATCGGCACGGAGACGGCGTTCGATCTCGCGACCCGCGAGGGCTCCACCGACCACGCCGACGACGGTGGCGGCGGTCTTGCCGGAACCGGAGCCGATTTGGCTGCCGAGTAGGCCGCCAGCCACTCCGCCACCGATTGCGCCGAGCACTCCGGGGGAGTCCCGTTTGATGATGTGGATGGAGTCGACCACGCCGCACTCGGAGCAGACGGGCTGGGCATGCACCCAAGGGGTGAGCATGAGCAGGACCAGTGTGGTGAGCAGGGTGCGCAAGATTTTCATGATTTTGCTCCGATCAGGGAAAGATCGATTTTCATCTTAGCACCGATCGCGGGCGAATGCGTTGGCAGGAGGCGACTCGTGGCCTACTGCGCGGTGCGGCTCCAGCGCTCGAGCGTGGCGTGGGTCACGGGGCCGACATGGGAGGCGATTCTTTCGTTCCGGGGGCCGATCACGAGGGTGAAAGGCAGGGCGCGGTGGGGGTTGCCGAGTTCCGCAGTGAGATCGAGGAGCGTCGGTGGGGCGAGCAGTATGGGGTAGGGCAGCGGGGTGTGGGCGAGAAAACGTCGGAGGGCGGTTTCTTCGTCGAGGGCGATGCCAAGGAACTGGATTTCAGGCCAGGTGCGGCTGGCAGCGGCGAGCAGCGGCAGCTCGGTACGGCAGGGGGGACACCAGGTGGCCCAGAAATTGATCACGCGCACGCCTTCTGGCCAGTGTTCGGCGATACGTCGGGGCGGCCCTTCGGGGTCTCGCAATTCGGCCTGAAGCAGGCGCGTGAGCGCGGCGTCTGCCGCCGGGTTGCTCCGGGGTCGGGTGAGCCACCAGAGCGTTCCGCCCAGACCCAGCGCCGCCACCACGGCGAGCATGCCTCGGCGCCAGCGGGAGGGAGAGGGTTCGTCGTCCCTGGAACAGGGCATGGTCATGAAGCGGCAGGGGTGAGCGAGCCAGGAGGTTCGAGCAGGGCGAGCACGGCGGGTAGCCTCGCCCGGTGTTCGCTGCGCTTGAGGTTGCGCTCGCTCGCAAGAGGCCAGACGCGTAGGCTCACCGGTACATCGTGCCAGTCGAACTCGAAGATCGTCTCGGGTTCTTTGGCGCCACCGGCGCGCGGGGTGTGGACGTCGAAACGCAGCCAGGGGTGGTTGAGCAGGAAGATCTCGACCTCCTTGGCGCTCTCGGCGTAGAGGTCGATGTCGACGACCGACAGCGGCCCGGCGGTGCCCTCGAGGACGTGGCCCACGAGGTAAGTGCTCCAGGGCTCGAGCCAGCGCATCACCTCCACGGCGGTCTGGCGCATGCGCTCGAGCCGCTCGGCGTCGTCCTCGTCCTGGTATTCGGCGGCGCGGCGCGCGAGCGCGGCTTCGATCGCTTCGTTGGTCGGCAGCATGGTGCGCGGCGACAACCCGAGCTGCTTGACGGCCTTGCGCTTGGCGAGCGCATAGTCGCGTATGCCTTCGTCGTAGATGAGCCGCGCGGCGAGCTCGGCGATCTCTTCGCGGGCGTCGAGCGATTCGAAAGTACGATTGGTGGGCATCGGGTGTTCCACGGGTTGTGCGGGATCGTGGGGCATTTTACCATCGACGTTTTTCCGAGCAGGATGAAACGAGCGATGCGTATCCATGTGTTGGGGATCGGAGGCACCTTCATGGGCAGCCTCGCGCTTTTGGCGCGGCAGGCCGGGCACGAGGTCAGCGGCTGTGATGCGAACGTGTATCCACCCATGTCCGAGCTGCTCGAGGCCGAGGGGATCGATTGGATCGAGGGATACGAGGCGGGGCAGGCGAATCTGCCTGCGGATGTGTTCGTGGTGGGCAACGCCATCTCGCGCGGCAATCCTCTGCTCGAGGAGATCCTCGACCGGGGTCTGCCCTACGTCTCCGGGCCGCAGTGGCTGGCCGAGCAGATCCTGCCTGGACGCTGGACGCTGGCGGTGGCAGGAACGCACGGCAAGACGACCACGAGTTCGATGCTCGCTTGGATCCTCGAGGCGAACGGGCTCGCGCCGGGTTTTCTCATCGGGGGAGTGCCGGGAAATTTCGCGCGTTCGTCTCGGCTGGGGGCGGGGCCGTTTTTCGTGATTGAGGCCGACGAGTACGACACGGCCTTCTGCGACAAGCGGGCGAAGTTCGTGCATTATCGGCCGCGGACGGCGATTCTCAACAACCTGGAGTTCGATCACGCGGACATCTACCCCGATCTGGCGGCGATCGAGACGCAGTTCCATCATCTGGTGCGCACGATGCCGCGCTCGGGGCGCATCGTGGCGCTCGCCGGCGAACCGGCGCTCGAACGGGTACTCGCCCGCGGCTGCTGGTCGCAGGTGGAGCGCTTCGGCCCGACGCCGGGCCCGGAGGCGGAATGGACGGTGGCGGTCGCGGAAGACGGCGCTGCGGCCGAGTTCTTTCTCGAGGGGCGCCCGCTGGGCGGAATCACGCTGCCGGTGCCGGGGCGGCACAACGCGCTCGATGCGCTCGCGGCGCTCGCCGCGGCGCGCCACGTCGGGGTGCGCCCGCAGGATGGGCTCGAGGCACTGGCCGAATTCCGCGGCGTGCGTCGGCGGCTGGAGCGGCGCGGGGTCGTGGCGGGCGTGGCGGTCTATGACGATTTCGCCCATCATCCCACGGCGATCCGCGAGACGATCGCCGCGCTGCGTCCGCGCGTGTCGGGACGTTTGCTCGCTGTGTTCGAGCCGCGCTCGAACACGATGAAACTGGGTGTGATGCGCGCGGCTTTGCCCGAGGCGCTCGCCGGCGCGGATCTCGTGCACTGCTACGCCAAAGGGTTGAGCTGGGATGCCCGTGAGGCCCTGGCGCCACTCGGCGAACGGGTGACGGTGGGTGAGGAGATCGAGGCGTTCGTGGCCGGGATCGTGGCGCAGGCGCGCCCGGGCGATGCCATCCTCGTGATGAGCAACGGTGGATTCGAGGGCATCCACGAGCGGCTGCTCACGGCGCTCGCCGCGCGCGAGGGAGCATCATGAGCGAAGAGGCGATGGTCCCTGCATGGTGGGAAGAATCCTGCGCGGCGCTCGTGACCCTTGATGATCGGCTCGAGCCTTTGATCCTGCAGGCGAGGCCGCCGGCCGTGACGCCCTCGGGCGACGCGTTCGCCACGCTCGCCCGGGCGATCGTCGGGCAGCAGCTGTCGGTGAAAGCAGCGCGTCGGGTATGGGAACGATTGGAGGAGGGTTTGGGATCGGTCTCGCCGCAGACCGTGCTCCAGGCGGGGGCGGCGCGCCTGCGTGAAGCGGGCCTGTCCGGCGCCAAGGCGTCCTGGCTCGTCGACCTGGCGGAGCATTTTGCCGTCGGGCGGCTCGATCCCCGGTGCTGGCAGGAGATGGACGACGAGGCGATCGTGCGCACGCTGATCGCCGTGCGCGGGATAGGGCGGTGGACGGCGGAGATGTTCCTCATTTTCCACTTGTGGCGGCCGGACGTGTGGCCCATCGATGACCTGGGGCTGCGCCGGGCGCTCGTGCGCCATGCGGGTCTGCCGGAGAAATCTCCGCGGCGGGTGTGGCTCGAAGCCGGCGAGCGCTGGCGCCCATGGCGAACGGCGGCGACGTGGATCCTCTGGCGCAGCCTGGAGGCGTCGCCGGTGATCTATTGAACCTTGATCAGCTGTTCGACAGCAATTCTTAACACTTTATTTTCTCAAGTTTTTTCTCCTGCCGCCGTAAACACTCCGGTCCAGATCGACGGTAGGGAATCCATGAAAATCTCGTCCTCTCAGCTGACGCTGCAGGCGCAGTCCTCATCCTTGCAGCGTCAGGAAGTGGCAGTGCGTTTGTCGTGGCGCGACCGTCCTGGGCCGCAAGAAGGGGGGACGAGAACGGCGTCGCCCGCGCCCGCGTCGCCCTCGGCAACGGCACAGTCGACTCAGCTTACACCGACGGACGAAGAGGCACGCACGCTCACCCCGGGTTTGCAGCTGTTGAAACGCCTGCTCGAGCGGGTCTTGGGGCGGTCGATCGATCTAGTCGATCTTCGTCAAATCGAGACGCCGGAGGCGACGGCGGTGCCGACGCAGGCACCTGCGCCGTTGCCGGGGAAATCGAGCGCGACTGCGGCGGCCGGCGGTTTGGGCGGGACGCTGACGGTGCACACCCTGACGGTGGAGCAGCTCTCCTTTTCGGCGAGCGGTCGCGTGCAGACGGCCGACGGGCGCAGCATCGAGTTTTCGCTGGGTTTGGCACTCACGCGCGCCACCGCCTCCGAAGTGCAGGCGGTGTTCGGTGCGGCAGTGCAGGATCCGCTGGTGCTCGATTTCGCCGGCACGTGGGCGGAGTTGCGCGACCTCGGTTTTCGTTTCGACCTGCGCGGTGACGGTTCAGAGGTGAATCTGCCGCTACCGACGGTTGGCAAGGGATTCCTCGTGTTCGACCGCAACGGCAACGGCTGCGTCGATGACGGGCGGGAACTCTTCGGTCCGAGCACCGGCGACGGCTTCGGCGAACTCGCGGCGCTCGATGCCGACGGTAACGGCTGGATCGACGAGAACGACCCGGCGTGGTCGCAGCTCTACGTGTGGCATCCGTATCGCCGCGACGTCTTGATCGCGCTGCCGGAGGCCGACGTCGGGGCGATCGGCTTGGCGCGGGCGGCAACGCCCCTGACGGTGACCGACGAGGGCGGGCAGGCCCTGGGAGCGCTGCGCAGCACGGGAATCTATCTGCGCGAGTCGGGCAGCGTCGGCACCATCTCGCACCTCGACGTGAAAGCCTGAATCAGGGGCCGTTCTTGGGTGGCGCCTTGGGCTCGGCGCCTTGCCGATCGAGCCGGCGGGCTTCTTCCTCGGGAATGTACTCGAAGACGCGCACGACCTTACGCACGCCGCTGGTGGTACGGGCGATCTGGGTGGCGGCGTCGGCTTCGCGCCGCGTCACCAACCCCATGAGATAGACGACGCCGTTCTCGGTGACCACTTTGACGTGATTGGGGGCAAAGGCGCCTTGGCTCTGGTTTACGAAGCGGGCCTTGACCTGCGCCGTGATGTTGGCGTCGTTCATGCGTGAGCCGAGCGAGCTGGGGCTGGCAATCTGGATTTCGTTGACCACGTCGCGCACGTTCTCCGTTTCACGCGCGAGCCGTTCGGCCAGTGCCCGGTTTTCCTCGCGCGGGGCTTCGCCCGTGAGCAGCACGATGCGGTTATAGGACGTCACGCTGATGTGGACGCGATCACCCAGCTGCCGGGCGATTTTGTCGCTGACCTTCCATTCGATTCCTTCGTCGTCGACGATCGCGCCGGTGGTGCGGCGGTCGGAGGCCACCGACGCGGTGACGGCGGCGCCGCCCGCCATGAGGGGAAAACAGCCGGAAAGCGGCAGGATCGACGCGGCGGCGAGCACGAGCAAGGAAAGGGTGGAGCGTCGTAGGGACGTGCGGGTCATGCGAAGTCTCCGAGAAGGACGGCGTCGAGGGCTTCGACGAGGAGATCGAGGGTGAAGAGCATGAGTTCCCCGTGGCGCGACGGCGGAAGTTCGGGCAGTTCCACGGGGACGTCGCCGCCGGCGAGCCCGTCGAACCATGTACCGTCGACGTCGGTGCCGAGCGCGACCAGCGCGATTCCATTTTCGTGGGCGGCCGTGCGTAGCGCCGTGGCGGTCGGATTCGGGCGGGCGAAGAGCAGCACGAGGGCATCGCCAGGCTGTGCCAGCGCCGTGAACGGACGCAGCGCCGCTTCTCCTTCACCTTCGATGCGCAGCGCCGCCACCGGCGGGCGCTCGCGATCGAGCCCATGCCACAGGCGATGGAGAAACAGCTCGGCGAGCGCACGTTCCGGACCACCCGCCCAGACGAGGATGCGACCGCTCTGCAGCAGGCTTTGGGCCAAGATCTCGGCGGCCGCTGCGCAGGGGGCGGCGAGCGCCGGGGCCGTCTCCTGCAAGAGGGCGGACTGGAAGAGGAAAGGCTCGGTGAGGTGTTCGATGAGATCCATCGATTTAGTCTAACATGAGGCATCGCTCACCAGGTTGCGCCGAGATCGAACGCCCCTTGGATCCATTGGGGAACCTGGGCATCGCCATCGAAGGCGAGCACGTCGAAGCGGCAGGGGCGGGCTGCATGGCGCCGCCCCACGGGACCGTTGAGCCAGTACCGGGCGGCAGCGAGGATGCGGCGCTGCTTGGCGGGGGTGACGCTCTCGGCGGCGCTGCCGAAGTGATTGCGTCGGCGGTGGCGGACTTCGAAGAAGACGAGCGTGCCTTCGTGTAGCCCGATGAGGTCGATCTCGCCGCGGCGGCTGGCGGCGTTGCGTGCGAGCAGACGCACGCCCTGGCGTTCGAGCCAGGCGGCGGCGAGCGCCTCGTACTCGGTGCCGACGGTGCGGGCGCTTGTGGCGGCGAGGGAGTTTGGCGCAGAATCGGGTTTTTGCGTCATGGGCGGAGGCGATGGATCCGGAAGGAATGGCGGAAGGCGTATGGCGCCGGGCCGAACCGGCCCTCTATGTGGTGGCCACCCCCTTGGGGAATCTGGCCGACCTGAGCCCGCGCGCCCGCGCGGTGCTCGCCGGGGTCGATTGTATCGCGGCCGAGGACACGCGCCACAGCCAGAGATTGCTCGATGCCTGGGGCATCCGTACGCCGATGATGCCAGCGCATGAGCACAACGAGCAGGCCGCCGCGCAGGCGATCGTGGCGCGACTGGCGCGCGGCGAACACGTGGCGCTGATTTCCGATGCGGGCACGCCCGGCATCTGCGATCCGGGCGCGCGCATCGTCGCCGCCGTGCGTGCAGCCGGATTCCCGGTGGTGCCGGTGCCGGGGCCCAGCGCCGTGACCGCGGCGCTGTCGGTGGCGGGATTCGTCGAACCGGGGTTTCGCTTCCTCGGATTTTTGCCGCCGAAGCAGGCGGCGCGGCGTAAACTCCTGGCTTCGCTCGCGGCCGAGGAAGTGCCGGTGGCGTGTTACGAGGCGCCGCACCGGGTGCGCGAGAGCGTGGCCGACATGTTGGAGGTGCTGGGCGGGGGGCGTGAGCTCTTCCTCGCGCGCGAGCTCACCAAGCGCTTCGAGGAGACGGTGCGCCTGCCGCTCGCGCAGATGCTCGCTTGGCTCGAGGAGCGCGCCGAGCGCATGCGCGGCGAGTTCGTCCTCATCCTGGGGCCGGGCGACGCGCAGGCCGTGCGTGAGGAAGAGGGGCGGCGGGTGCTCGCGCGCCTGACCGGGGTCGGAGTGCCGTTCGGTGAGGCGGTGCGACTGGCGGCGGAATTGACCGGCGCCTCCAAGAACCGGCTCTACGCCCAGGGGCTCGCCGCAGGGCGGGAAAAAGACGAATGAGGGTCTGTGAAGGAGAAGGAATGGATCGGATCGAATTATTGCGCCCCGCCGATTGGCATCTGCACGTGAGGCAGGGCGCGGCGATGCGCGCGGTGGTGCCGGCGAGCGCGGCAGTCTTCGCCCAGGCGCTCATCATGCCCAACCTCAAGCCGCCGGTGACGACGACCGCGGCGGCGCTCGCCTATCGCGAGGATATCCTGGCGGCGGCGCGCGCGGCCGGGGGAAGGGCGGCCGACTTCGTGCCGTGGATGACGCTCTATCTCACTGAGGCGATGCCGCCGCAGGAAATCGATCGTGCCGCGGCGAGCGGCGTCGTGCTCGCGGCCAAGCTCTATCCGGCCGGGGCGACCACGAACTCCGATGCCGGCGTGCGCTGCATCGAGCGGATCTATCCCGTGCTCGAGCGGATGCAGGAACGCGGCCTGGTGCTGTGCGTGCACGGTGAAGTGGTCGATCCCGAGGTGGACATCTTCGATCGCGAGGCGGTGTTCGTCGAGCGGGTGCTCGCGCCGCTGGTGGCGCGTTTCCCCGGCTTGAAGATCGTGCTCGAGCACGTGACGACCGCCGAAGGGGTGGCCTTCGTGCGCGAGGCGCCGGACACGGTGGCCGCCACCCTCACCGCGCATCATCTGCGCTACGAGCGCAATGCCCTGCTCGCCGGCGGCATCCGGCCGCATTTCTACTGCCTGCCGATCCTCAAGCGCGAGCGCCACCGCCGGGCCCTGGTGGACGCGGCCACGAGCGGTTCGCCGAAATTTTTCCTCGGCACCGACTCGGCGCCGCACCCGCGTGGAGCGAAGGAATCGGCCTGCGGCTGCGCCGGCTGCTACACCGCGCCGCTCGCGCTGCCGCTCTACGCCGAGGTGTTCGAGGCGACCGGTGCTCTGGATCGACTCGAGGGATTCGCCTCGCGCTTCGGTGCGCGGTTCTACGGCGTGCCGGAGCCTACCGAGCGCATCGCCTTGGTGCGCCGGCCGTGGGCGGTGCCGGCAGCCGTGCCCTTGGGCGAGGGGGAGGAAGTGGTGCCCCTGCGCGCCGGTGAGACGATGGGCTGGATGGTGGAATGAGGAGAGGGTGATGCGCTGGAGGAGAGGGACGATCGTGGCGCTATGCGCCTTGGGCTTGGCCGCTTGCGAGGATGCGGCGATCGGCTACCGCATCGCGGGGGTGAATCACGCTCTGGTGCTCGAGCGCCAGCAGCCCTTCCCCTGGAGCGAGGTGAAACAGGCGGTGGTCGTCTCGCGTCTGCCGAAATGTCAGCGAAAGTATCCGATCGCGCCCGATCGCGCCGAGATGACGCCGATGAAGGTCTATGAGGCGGGAGACCTGCTGTGGGCGCTCGAACAAGGGGACCACTGGTACCTCGCGTCGACCGAAGATTGTCGCCTGCAACCGTGGGACAAACCCGATCCGCAAGCGCTGGGGACTCTGGTCGGGACGTTTCGTCACCGCGACGGCGTTCTCGTCTTCGAATCGGCGCTCAACCCTGCCTCGTAGGGAGACGCTGAAGAAATGAGCGAGCGGGATGAAGCGCAAGGCGCACGGAGCGCAGCGACCGAGACATATCGAGTGGATAGGCGAGGGAGCGAGCACCGCGCAACGCAGCGATTCGCCCGCACAGCCAATTATTCAGCGTCTCCATAGGGAACTTCGGCCGCGCCTTGCGGTACCATACATTGGGAAGTCTGCCCGGCAGTCGCTGCGCGCCTTCGGGCGCGGAGAGGAAAGTCCGGGCTCCACAGAGCAGGATGCCGGCTAACGGCCGGGCGCCGTGAGGCGACGGAAAGTGCCACAGAGAACAGACCGCCGATGGCCCGCAAGGGATCAGGCAAGGGTGAAACGGTGGCCGGGGGAGACCCGGCGCGGGGCCTCGGCCTCGCGGGTAAGAGCCCACCGCGTCTCCGGTAACGGAGGCGGCACGGTAAACCCCATCCGGAGCAAGGCCGAATAGGGGAGCGATGGCGTGGCTCGCGCCGCTCCCGGGTTGGCTGCTCGAGCCCGTCGGCAACGGCGGGCCTAGAGGAATGACTGCCCCGCATCACACGATGCGCGACAGAACCCGGCTTAAGCGGCGGACTTCCCTTTTTTACATTTTCTTACCTTTTCCCTCCCGTTGACGCACACGCGGCTCTTCCGTGGCCCGCATCCATGTCCGAATTTACATACAACTTATTGATTGGTCGAGTTTTTTCTTGATTTTCCTCGTCGCTCGGCCGTTTGCCGCGTTCTGCGACTCATCCTTTCGTGTGCAGTTGCCTGCCTAAAGCTGGGGCGGCTTTCGAGCGTCCGTCTTCGCGTCGTCCGGGGTTTCTCCTTTATCCGTCTGGGTTTTCTCTCGCTTTCGTTTTACTCCCTGTGCAGGCGGCGAGCAGGCTCGACCGATGCGCGAAGGGGTGTTTTTTCGCTGGCGTGGGATTTTGTGGGAAAAAGTGGCAAAATGTGGGTGTGATGATCAGAGGCAGCGGCGATGTTCCAGGGGGCAGTCACGCTCAGTCTCGATGCAAAAGGGCGCATCGTCATTCCGACGCGCTTTCGCGAGGCTTTGGCGCCCGAAGGTCGTCCTTTGGTGCTGACGGCGCACCCGCATAAATGCTTACTGGTCTACCCCGAGCCCGTGTGGACGCCCATCCGCGAACGCATCGTGGCTCTGCCGGGGCTCGATCCGCGCACTGCTGCTCTGAAGCGTCTCCTCGTGGGTTTCGCCCAGGAAGAGGCGCTCGATGCTTCTGGGCGTGTGTCCGTGGCCGCTTCGCTGCGTCAATGGGCTGGTTTGGAAAAAAACGCCTGGCTCGTCGGTCAGGGGACGCATTTCGAACTGTG
Organism: Tepidiphilus baoligensis; assembly: GCF_012911495.1. Taxonomy (NCBI): domain Bacteria; kingdom Pseudomonadati; phylum Pseudomonadota; class Hydrogenophilia; order Hydrogenophilales; family Hydrogenophilaceae; genus Tepidiphilus; species Tepidiphilus baoligensis. The sequence goes on along the minus strand of NZ_JAAAUB010000004.1, from coordinate 134,997 downwards.
GTCCGAGGCAGGGTGGCAGGCGCAGCAGGAAGCGATGCAGGCGCTGTCGGCCGAGGACTTGGCCGGAACCTTCGAGGGGTTGGTTCTGTGAGCGAGACACACGTTCCCGTGCTGCTCGAAGAAGCGCTCGAAGCACTCGCACCGCGCCCCAACGGCATCTATGTAGACGGCACTTTCGGGCGAGGGGGGCACGCACGGGCAATTTTGCAGCGTTTGGGCCCTCGAGGGCGGTTGATTGCCTTCGATCGCGACCCCGAAGCGATCGCCTTCGGGCGCAGTTGGAACGAGCCGCGGCTCACTCTGGTGCACGCGCCGTTTTCCCGCCTGGGGGAGGAGCTCGATGCTTTGCAAGTGTCCCGGGTCGACGGGATCTTGCTCGATCTGGGGGTTTCGTCGCCTCAGCTCGACGCGCCCGAGCGCGGCATGAGTTTCCGCTTCGATGCGCCGCTCGACATGCGCATGGATCCGACGAGTGGAGAGCCGGTATCGAGTTGGCTCGCGCGAGCGAGTCGTGAAGAGATAAGGGAGGTGATACGCGATTATGGAGAAGAACGGTTTGCTGATGCGGTTGCAAAGACGATTGTTGCTGCGCGCGCAAGGGCGCCTATCGAGCGCACGGGACGACTTGCCGAACTCGTGGCGCAGGCGGTGCGCACGCGCGAGCCGGGGCAGCACCCCGCGACACGCACCTTCCAGGCTCTTCGGATTTTCGTCAATCGCGAGCTCGAAGAAATCTCGCTGACCCTGCCGCAGGCGATCGAACGCTTGAGTCCGGGGGGGCGCTTGGTGGTGATCAGTTTCCATTCGCTCGAAGACCGGATCGTGAAGCATTTCATGCGCGAGCATTCTTCCCCGCCGCCACTGCCGCCTGGGCTGGCGGTGCGCGAGGCCGAGCGCCCGGTGCCGCCACTGCGGTGGGTGGTGCGCAAACTGCGCCCATCGGAAGCGGAATGTGCCCGTAACCGGCGTGCCCGCAGCGCCGTGATGCGGGTGGTGGAGCGGCGCTCATGACGCGCTTCGATGCGGTGCTCCTCGGGTTGGTGGTAGCGAGCAGCGTGATGCTGGTGCAGACCAAACACGAAGCGCGGCTGCTCTACCTGGCGCAGGAAAACCAAAACCGAAGGAGCATGCGCTTGGACGTGGAGTGGCGACAACTACAGATCGAGCGTGCCACTTTGGTGACTCAGGATCGAGTGCAGCGCCTGGCGCAGGAAAAATTGGGTCTGGCGCCGCCACGACCGGAGCAGATCATACCGTGGGAGCGATGAACATGGAGCAAAGATCGATCAATCCCCTGTTGGTCCTGGCGATACCGGTTTGGCGCCAGCGCATGGTCGTGTTCTCCCTCCTCTGTTTGTTCGCGATCTTGGTGCTGCGGGCAGCCTATCTGCAAGGAATACAGGACGAATTCCTACAACAGCAGGGTGAGGCACGCTATGAGCGCCAGATCGAGGTGCCGGCGATGCGTGGGCGCGTGCTCGATCGCAACGGCCATATCCTCGCGGATTCTTCACCCGTGGCGAGCATCTGGGCCGACCCGGCCAAGGTGCGGCAGTGGTCGCATGAGGATTTGTCTCGTTTGGCTCGAATGCTCGGCATGAGCACCGACGAATTGGGGCGTCGGCTAGAGAAGGGCGGACGACGATTCACCTATCTGCGGCGTCACTTGCCGCCTGACGAGGCAAGGCCCATCATGGGTTGGCCGCAGGAGGGTGTGGGCGTCGTCGAAGAATACCTGCGATTTTATCCTCAGGGTGAGGCGTTCGCCCAACTGGTCGGGCTCGTCGACGTCGACGGCCAGGGGATCGAGGGACTGGAGGCGAGTCTGAACTCCTCGCTGGCCGGTGAGTCGGGCAAACGCCTCGTCGTCCAGGATCGGCGCGGCCGAGTGGTACAGGACTCGGTCTGGGTGGAGAGGCCGCGCGATGGACGCGACGTGGTGCTTTCACTCGATGCGCGCATCCAGCACATCGCTTTCCGTGCCCTCGAGCAGGCCGTGGCCCGGCATCAGGCACGCGCCGGTGGGGCCGTGGTGATCGACGTGCGCACCGGCGAGATCCTGGCCCTTGCCAACTGGCCCAGTTACAATCCTAATCGTCGCACGGGGCTCGATCTGAGCGAGGTGCGTAATCGCGTCGTGACCGATCTCTATGAGCCGGGGTCGGTGATGAAACCCCTCCTGGTGGCTTTGGCGCTCGAGCGGGGCGTCGTAAAGCCCGAGACACCGATCGATATCCAGGGTGGTATCCTTCGCGTAGGCAGTCACAGTATCCGGGACGTGCATGCGACGGAGCGCGCCCTGACCGTATCCCAGGTGATCCAGAAGTCGTCCAACGTCGGGGTGGCCAAGATCGCGCTCGGACTCGATCCGAAAGATCTCTGGCGTCATTACCGTGCTTTCGGCTTTGGTACCCGTCCCGATCTGCCACTACCCGGTGTGGCTGCGGGTCGAATGCTTCCGCCCGATTCGCTCAAGCCCATCGAGGTGGCGACCATGGCCTATGGGCATGGGATCTCTACGTCACTTCTGCAGCTGGCCCACGCCTACCAGGCGATCGCCAATGATGGGGTGATGTTGCCCCTGACGCTGATGCGACGCGATGCTCCGCCGCCGATCGACGAGATGCGTCGGATCCTCTCGCCCCAGACGGCACGGCAGGTGAAGGCGATGATGGAGCTCGTCACTCAGCCCGGGGGAACGGCGACGCGAGCGGCGGTGAACGGTTATCGGACCGCAGGCAAGACCGGCACGGCCCATAAGTTGGAAAATGGCCGTTATGTGGAAAAATACCTGGCTTCCTTCGTTGGCTATGCCCCGGCTTCCCAGCCGAGGCTGGTGGTGGCGGTGATGATCGACGAGCCGAAAGCGAAATCCTATTATGGTGGCGCCGTGGCGGCGCCGGTGTTTGCCGAGATCGTCGGGCAGGTATTGCCCAGCCTCGGTGTGGCACCGGACATGCCGGGTCCGACGGTGGCGGCTGCGCAGCGGCCGAGAGGTTGAAGAAGGTGATGCGCAACATCGACGATCTATGGTGGGAATTGCACCGACGCGGCGTTTTTCCACGGGCGGTGACGCACGACTCCCGGCAAGTGCAGCCGGGTACGCTGTTCCTCGCCTGGCCGGGAGGGAAAACCGATGGCAGAAATTATCTGTCCGAGGCGCTTGCCGCCGGCGCCGAGGCGGTGCTCTACGAGGCGGGTGATGGCTGGGTTCCTCCGGCCGATTTGACCCTGGCGCGGCCTCTGATCGCCGTCGAGGGGCTGCGTTCGCTCGCCGGGTCCCTCGCCGACCGCGTCTATGGGTCGCCATCGCAATCCTTGTGGGTGGCCGGTGTCACCGGTACCAATGGCAAGACGACCACCAGCCAGTGGCTCGCGCAAGCCTTGGATGCGCTCGGCATTCCCTGCGGCGTGATCGGTACGCTCGGCTGCGGGCGCATCGGTCGCCTGGAGGACCAGGGATTCACCACACCCGAGGCGCCCCAGATCCATGCCTGGTTGCGAGGCTTCGTCGATGCCGGTTGCGTGGCCGCGGTGATGGAGGTCTCGTCCATCGGCTTGGTGCAGGATCGGGTCGCGGGGGTGTGTTTCGACGTGGCGATCTTCACCAACCTGACGCGCGACCATCTCGATTATCACGGAAGCATGGAAGCCTATGCGGCGGCCAAGCGGCGGCTCTTCGAGCGGCCGGAGCTGCGTGCGGCGGTGATCGACGTGGATGACGCCGTGGGCGAGGCCATCGCGCGCGAGTGCGCTGCCCGCGGGCTGGAGACTTGGGCGGTGAGTCTGAGGGCACGTCCGGCGTTGCCGGGCGTGCGGCCCCTGTGGCTCGCGGAGCCGCCGCGCGAAGGCACGAGCGGCCAGCGCCTGATGCTCGCCCTCGAGGATCGCACGCTGCCCATGCACCTGCCGGCCTTCGGTACCTTCAATGCCGGCAATGCGCTCTTGGTGCTGGGGGCGCCCTTGCGCGCGGCGTGGCGCTCGAGCGGGCGGCGGCGGCGCTGGGGCGGGTGGTGCCGCCGCCGGGGCGGATGCAGTGGCTCGGCGGGGTGGCGGAACCCTTGGTGGTGATCGACTATGCCCATACGCCGGATGCGCTCGAGCAGGTGATCTCGGCGCTCGTGCCCACGGCCCGGACCCGCGGCGGGCGGCTCGTGGTCGTCTTCGGGTGCGGCGGGGATCGGGACCGGGGCAAGCGTCCGCTCATGGGCACGGTGGCGGCGCGCGCCGATGCCTTGATCGTCACTTCCGACAACCCCCGCTCCGAACCGCCCGAGGCGATCATCGCCGACATCCTCGCCGGCATCGGACGTACCGACATCCTTGTCGAGCCCGACCGGGCCAAGGCCATTGCGCAGGCGATCGAAGCGGCCGACGCCGACGACGTGATTCTCCTGGCCGGAAAAGGGCACGAGCCTTATCAAGAGATCGCCGGCGTGCGTCACCCCTTCAGTGATCAGGCCGAAGCCGAGGCGGCGCTGGCGCGCTGGCGCGAGCGCAATCTCTTCGCGGAGTTGTCGTGAACGTGACGTTGGCCGAGCTCGCCATCCTGCTCGCCGGTCAGGGTGAGGAGGTCGAACGCGTCGGCAGCGGCGAGTGCGAAATCGCCGGCGTGGAGATCGACTCGCGCGCCCCGCTCGTGGGCAAGCTCTTCGTGGCCCTGCGCGGGGCGCGCTTCGACGGGCACGATTTCGTCGCCGCTGCGCTCGCGGCCGGGGCGGCCGCCGCCCTGGTCGAACGGCGCTGGTGGGCGTCACGGCAGCCGGCCGGGGTTTTCCTCGTGCTCGAGGATACCCGCCACGCGCTCGCCCGGCTCGCCGCCGCTTGGCGGGCGCGTTTCCCAGGGCCGGTGGTCGGCATCACCGGCAGCAACGGCAAGACCACCGTCAAGGAGATGACGGCGGCGATCCTGCGCGCGCACTTCGGGGCGGAGTCGGTGCTCGCCACGCGCGGCAACCGCAACAACGACATCGGCCTGCCGCTCACCTTGCTGGAGCTCGAAGCGGGCCACCGCGCGGCGGTGTGCGAGCTGGGCATCAACCGGCCCGGCGAGATGGCGATGCTCGCCGCCATCGCTCGCCCTGACATCGCGCTGGTGACCACGGCGCAGCGCGCCCACCTCGAGGGGTTTGGCACGCTCGACACCGTGGCGCGCGAGAAAGGGCAGATCTACCGTTTCCTCGCGTCCGACGGGACGGCGGTCATTCCTGCCGACGACCCTCATGCGTCCCTGTGGCGGGAGATGGCGGCGGGGCGCCGCGTGCTTACTTTCGGCCGTGGCGGCGAGGTTTGCGGCACGGCCGAGCCCTTGTCCTGGGGCTGGCGCGTGCAGGTACGTGCGCTGGGCGATGAGGGGGAATTCACGCTGCCGCTGCCTGGGCGGCACAACGTGCACAACGCGCTCGCGGCGATCGCCTGCGCCGTGGCGCTGGAAGTGCCGCTCAAGACGGCGGCCGGTGCGCTTGCCGCCTTCGTCCCCGTGCCCGGACGGCTGCAGCCGGTCCCGGGCGAGCAGGGGGCCTTGCTCATCGACGACACCTACAACGCCAATCCGGACTCCATGCGCGCGGCGATCGAAGTGCTCGCGGCGCTGCCGCATGCGCGCAAGCTGCTCGTGCTGGGCGACATGGGCGAGGTGGGCTCCGAGGCGCCGCGGCTGCATGCCCAGTTGGGTGTCCAGGCGCGCGCGGCGGGTATCGAGCGGCTGTTTACCTTGGGCGAGCTCGCGCGCGAGGCTGCCGCGGCGTTTGGTCGGGCGGCGGAATCTTTCGCCGAGCTGGAGCCTCTCGTACAGCGGCTGCGCGCGGAGCTCTCGCCACAGACGGCGGTGTTGGTCAAAGGGTCCCGTTTCATGCGCATGGAACGGGTGGTTTTCGCGCTCGCGGCTCGGTCCGCGGCGCTTCAAGGGTGATTCGATGCTTTTGGAATTGGCGCTTTGGCTGGGGCAGGATATCCGGGCGTTCAACGTCTTCGGTTACATCACGCTGCGCACGGTACTGGCGGCGATGACGGCGCTCTTCGTCTCCTTTGCGTTGGGGCCGCGCCTGATCCGCTGGCTTGCGGCGAAAAAGATCGGGCAGGCGGTGCGCAGCGACGGGCCGCAGACGCATCTGGTGAAATCCGGCACGCCGACCATGGGCGGAGCGCTGATCCTGCTCGCCGTCTCGGTGACGGTGCTGCTGTGGGGGGACCTGACCAACCGCTACGTGTGGACCGTCTGGCTCGTCACCCTCGGCTTCGGCATCGTGGGCTGGGTCGACGACTGGCGCAAGGTGGTGCGGCGCGACCCGAAAGGTTTGCCCAGCCGCTGGAAGTATCTGTGGACCTCGGCGATCGCGCTCGCGGCAAGCCTCTATCTGGGGCTCACCGCCACCGAGCCGGTGCAAACCCAGCTCATCGTGCCGTTCTTCAAGGAAGTGGCGATCCCGCTGGGTCTGGGCGGTTTCGTGCTGTTGTCCTACTTCGTCATTAACGGCACCGGTCATGCGGTCAATCTCACCGACGGGCTCGACGGTCTGGCGGTGACGCCGGCGGTGATGGTGACCGGGGCGCTGGCGATTTTTTCCTACGTGGCGGGGCATGCCGTGTTCGCCCGCTACCTGGGGGTGCCCTACATTCCTGGAGCGGGGGAGCTCGCCGTCTTCTGCGGGGCGCTGTGCGGCGCGGGGCTGGGTTTCTTGTGGTTCAACGCGCATCCGGCGCAGGTGTTCATGGGCGACGTGGGAGCGCTCGCGCTGGGCGCGGCCATGGGCACCATCGCGGTGATCGTGCGCCAGGAACTGGTGCTCTTCATCATGGGCGGCTTGTTCGTGGCCGAGGCGCTGTCGGTGATGCTGCAGGTGGGCTACTTCAAGTGGTCCGGCGGCAAGCGCATCCTGCGCATGGCGCCGCTGCACCATCATTTCGAACTGGGGGGCTGGAAAGAGACCCAGGTGGTGATCCGCTTCTGGATCGTCACCTTGATGTTGGTGCTCTTTGGGCTTTCCACCCTGAAACTGCGGTGAGTGGCGATGGATCTGGTACTGGGACTCGGTTCGAGCGGTGAGGCGATGGTGCGCTGGCTTGCGCATCGCGGCGTCGCCGTGCGCGCGGCCGATACGCGGGGGCAGCCGCCGGCCGCCGCCGGCTTGCGCCCCCTGCTGCCGTCCGACTCCATGGTGCTGGGTCGGCCCTTCGAGGAAGCGCTGCTCGAGGGCGTAGAGCGGGTGTGGCTCTCGCCGGGGTTGTCGCCCGAATTGCCGCTGTGCAGGGAGGCGCGGGCGCGAGGGATTCCCGTGCAGGGAGAACTGGCGCTCTTTCACGAAGCTTGGCAGGCGCGTGGCCGACCGGGGCGGCTGGTGGCGGTGACCGGGACCAACGGCAAGACCACGACCACGGCGCTCACGGCGCACCTGTTGCGGCACGCCGGGCTCGATGCGCTCGCTGCCGGCAATATCGCCCCGGCCATCCTCACCGCCGCGCGCGAGCGCGAGGAGGCAGGGTTGCCCTGGCCTGAGGTATGGGTGCTGGAAGTATCGAGCTTCCAGCTGGAGACGGCCGGGTCGTTCGTGGCGCACGCGGCGGTGGTGTTGAACGTCACCGAGGATCACCTCGATCGGCATGGCTCGCTCGAGACCTACGCCGCGCTCAAGGCGCGCGTCTACCAGGGCGTGGAGACGGCGGTGGTGGTGCGCGACGATGCGCTGGTGCGCGAGATGGCCTGCAGCGCGCCGCGGCGCGTGACGGTGGGCAGCGATGCTCCCCCCTCGGAGGCCGATTTCGGTGTGGAATCGGGCTGGTTCGTGCACGGCCGCCAGCGGCTCGCGCCCCGCTCGGCCTTGCCCTTGCCCGGGCGGCACAACGAGATCGACGCACTCGCGGCGCTTGCGCTCGCCGAGGCGATGGGCGTGGCGCCCGAGGTGGCGATCGAGGGATTGGTAACTTTCCAGGGATTGCCCCACCGGGTCGAGACGGTGGCGGTGCGCGCCGACGGGGCGCGCTTCATCGACGATTCGAAAGGCACGAACGTGGGAGCGACGATCGCGGCGCTCGCCGGGTTCGATGAGCCCGTGATCCTGATCGCCGGAGGCGATGGCAAAGGGCAGTCGTTCGCACCGCTCGCGCAGGCGGCGCGCGGCCGGGTGCGTCTGGCGCTCCTGATCGGGCGCGATGCCCCGGCGCTGGAGGCAGCCTTCATCCAAGTGGGCGTGCCGACCCGGCGCTGTACTTCGCTGCCCGAGGCCGTCGAGGCGGCCGATGCGGCGGCCCAACCGGGGGAGGCGGTGCTGCTGTCGCCGGCGTGCGCGAGCCTCGACATGTTTCGCGACTACGCGCATCGTGCCCAAGTCTTTCTGGCGGCGATCCGATCGTTGCCGGATGAGGGGGGGCGATGGCCGAAACGTTGATGCGCCGCTGGTTCGGACGGCGAGGCGATCGGCTCACCCCCTCGGCACCCCATCATGTAGAACGGGGACCGGTGGCCCGATTCGGCGAATTCGATCTGTCGCTCTTTTGGGCAGTGACGGCGCTCACCCTCATGGGACTGGTGATGGTCTACTCGGCGAGCATCGCGCTCGCCGAGGAGTCTCCTGCCACGGGGGGCAGAGCGAACTATTTCCTCATACGCCAGGCGGTGTTCGTGCTGCTGGGCGCGGGCGTGGCCTGGATGGCCTTTCAGGTGCCGATGCGGGTGTGGCAGTCGCTGACGCCTTGGCTCTTCTTGCTGGGCGTGGTGCTGCTGATCTTGGTGTTGCTACCAGGGATCGGCAAAGTGGTCAATGGCTCGCGCCGCTGGATCCCGCTGGGGCCGATCAACTTTCAACCGTCCGAATTCATGAAACTCTTCGTGTCGTTCTACGCCGCGGACTACACGGTGCGCAAGTTGCGGTTCATGGCCAGTTTCTGGCGTGGTTTCTTGCCGCTCGCCTTCGTCGTGGTGCTCGTGGGGGTACTGTTGCTGCTGCAACCCGATTTCGGGGCGTTTGCCGTGATCAGCGCCATCGCTTTCGGCGTGCTCTTCCTGGGCGGTTTGAAGCTGCGTATCTTTTTTGCTTTGATCCTGCTGGCAGGAGCGGCTTTCGCGGTTTTGATCCTGAGTTCCGAATATCGGAGTCAGCGCCTCTTCGCCTTCCTCGATCCGTGGGCCGATCCTTTGGGCAAGGGCTATCAACTCACACATGCCCTCATCGCCTTCGGTCGTGGCGAGTGGTTCGGTGTCGGGTTGGGTGGCAGCGTGGAAAAACTCCTCTACCTACCCGAGGCGCATACCGATTTCCTGTTCGCTGTGGTTGGCGAGGAACTGGGCTGGGTGGGGGTTTGTGCGGTGGTGGCGCTCTTTGCGGTGGTCATCTGGCGCACGTTCACCATCGGCCGAGGGCTGGTATGCGTCGAGCAGTACTTCTCGGGGCTGGCGGTGTTCGGCATTGGCCTGTGGATCGGCGTGCAGACGTTCATCAACATGGGGGTGAATGTCGGGCTGTTGCCGACCAAGGGGCTGACGCTGCCTTTCATGAGCTACGGAGGGTCGAGCATCATCGCCAACCTCGCGGCAATGGCCGTGGTGCTGCGGGCCGACTGGGAGCTGCGCTGTTTGCGGCGCGGCATACAAGTATGAGCGGGCACACCGTACTCGTGATGGCCGGAGGGACCGGCGGGCACATCTTCCCGGCGTTGGCCGTGGCCGAATGTCTGCGCGAACGTGCCTGGCGTGTGGTTTGGCTCGGGAACGAAGGGGCGATGGAATCCCAGCTCGTGCCGCCTCGCGGATTCGAATTCGTTTCTCTCGGTTTCGGCGCCTTGCGCGGCAAGGGGATGGGGCGCAAACTGAAGCTGCCGTTTTCCTTGACGGTGGCGATAGCGCGCGCTCTGCGTCTGCTGGGAGAAGTGCGCCCGAGCGTGGTGCTCGGCATGGGGGGGTACGTGAGTTTTCCTGGAGCGGCGGCGGCGCGCCTGCGTGGCATCCCGCTCGTGGTGCACGAGCAAAACGCCGTGGCGGGCTTGGCGAATCGGGTGTTGGCGCGCGTGGCTGACACCGTGCTCACGGGGTTCCCCGGTGTGTTGCCGGGGGGGCGCTGGGTGGGCAATCCGGTGCGCCGGGAGCTCACCACGCTACCACCACCCGAGGTGCGTTTTGCCGGGCGGCAAGGACCCCTGCGCGTGCTGGTGGTGGGTGGGAGTCTCGGCGCCAGGGCGCTCAACGAGACGGTGCCGGCGGCGCTCGCGTGCCTCGATCCGATCGAGCGCCCCCTGGTGACACACCAGTCGGGCAGGGTACACTTCCCGGCTTTGCAAGAGGCGTATGCCCGGCATGGCCTGGAGGCTCGGTTGCTTCCCTTCATCGAGGACATGGGCGCTGCGCTCGGGCAGGCCGATCTGGTCGTGTCGCGCGCCGGGGCGATGACGGTGGCGGAGCTCGCCGCCGTCGGTGTGGGGGCGGTGCTGGTGCCCTTTCCTCATGCGGTCGACGATCATCAAACGGCGAATGCGCGTTTTCTCGTCGAGGGCGGCGCGGCGCAGATCCTGCCTCAGTCTGAGCTCTCGCCCCAGCATCTAGCGGATCTGCTGCGGCGGTTCGATCGTGCGCGTTGCCGCAAGATGGCGCTCGCCGCCCGTGCCCTTGCCCGGCCCGAGGCTGCCGAGACGCTCGCCGAAGAACTCGAACGATTGGCAAAGGAAACGAAATGAAACACCGCGTCAAACGCGTGCACTTCGTGGGTATCGGCGGAGTGGGAATGAGCGGCATCGCCGAAGTGCTCTGCCACCTGGGGTTCGAAGTGAGCGGCTCGGACTTGGCCGAGAGCGCCACGCTCGCGCGCTTGCGTGCGTTGGGCGTGCGGGTAATGGTGGGGCATGCGCCCGAGCATGTCGTCGGGGTCGATGCCGTGGTGGTCTCTTCGGCAGTAGCGCCGGACAATCCCGAGGTGCTCGCCGCCCGCGCGGCCGGCATTCCCGTGGTTCCGCGCGCCCAGATGCTCGCCGAGCTGATGCGCTTCAAGCAGGGCATCGCCATCGCCGGCACCCACGGCAAAACGACGACGACTTCGCTGGTGGCGAGCATTCTCGCCGAAGGGGGACTCGATCCGACTTTCGTCATCGGCGGGCGCTTGATCGCCGCCGGTAGCAACGCCCGTCTGGGCCAGGGAGAATACCTAGTGGCCGAGGCCGACGAGTCGGACGCCTCCTTTTTGCATCTTTCTCCCGTGATGGCGGTGGTCACCAATATCGATGCCGACCACATGGCCACCTATGGGCATGACTTCGAGCGGCTGAAAACTTCCTTCGTCGATTTTCTGCATCGCTTGCCCTTCTGGGGAGTGGCGGTGCTGTGTCTGGACGATCCTCAGGTGGCGTCGATCGTGCCCCACGTCGAGCGCCCCGTCGTCGGATACGGATTGACGGCCGAATCCGCCTTGGTTCGCGCCGAGCACGTGCGCGCCGAGGGTGGGCGCATGCTCTTTACCGCCGTACGGCGCAACGGGCGAGAGACCCGTTTGCCGATCGAATTGAATCTGCCTGGATTGCACAATGTGCGCAACGCCCTGGCGGCGATCACCGTGGCGAGCGAATTGCAGGTGCCCGATGAGGCGATCGTGCACGCGCTGGCACGATTCCAGGGGGTAGGCCGGCGTTTCCAGCGCCATGGAGATTTGCCCCTCATCGACGAGGATGGCACCGTGCACGGCACTTACACCTTGATCGACGACTACGGGCACCATCCGGTGGAGATGCAGGCCACGCTGGATGCGGTACGCCTTGCTTTTCCCGGGCGGCGCGTGGTGGTCGTCTTTCAGCCGCACCGTTATAGCCGCACGCGCGACTGCTTCGAGGATTTCGTTCGGGTGCTCTCCGAGGTCGATTCCCTGGTGCTGCTCGAGGTCTATCCGGCCGGCGAGGAGCCGATTCCGGCGGCCGACGGACGCAGCCTCGCACGGGCTTTGCGCTTGCGTGGTCGGGTCGAACCGGTTTTCGTCGATGGGCTCGATGATGTCCCGGCGGTGCTGCCCCGGGTGGTGCGCGATGGTGACGTGGTCGTTACCATGGGGGCAGGTTCGATCGGGCGCTTGCCGGTGCGTTTGGTGCAAGAAGTCCAGGAACGTACCCGGCTGGAGCCGGCGAACGAGGAGCGGGCGGCGTGAGCAGCGACCTGGGCAAAGTGGCGGTGCTTTTGGGCGGGTGCTCGGCCGAGCGCGAGGTGTCGCTCATGTCGGGTTCGGCCGTCCTCGAGGCGCTGCGTCGCGCCGGGGTGGATGCGCACCCGTTCGACCCGGCAGAGCGGGATCTCTTCGAGTTGAAGCGCGAGGGCTTCGATCGTGCCTTCATCGCGCTCCACGGCCGTGGCGGTGAGGACGGCACCCTCCAGGGGGTGCTCGAATGGCTGCGCATTCCTTATACCGGCAGCGGCGTGCTCGCTTCCGCCCTGGCCATGGACAAATGGCGCACCAAGTTGCTGTGGCAGCAGTTGGGTTTGCCCACGCCTGTGGCGCTGCGGCTCACCGAGGAGGAGTTTGCTGCCGGCTCCGAGGAGGCGGCACGGCGCGTGCTCGAGGCGCTCACGTTGCCCGTGTTCGTCAAGCCGGTGCACGAGGGCTCCAGCATGGGGGCGACGCGCGTCGAGCGCGAAGAGGAATTGACGTCGGCGCTGGAGGCGGCGCGGCGTTTCGATGGGGAAGTGCTCGTGGAGCGTTTCGTCGCCGGGCGCGAGATCACGATCGGATTTCTGGGCGAGCAGACCTTGCCGGCCATCGAGATCGTCGCACCCCAAGGGCGCTACGACTATCACAACAAGTACTTCAGCGACGAGACGCGTTATCTGTGCCCGGCTCCTTTGCCGGAGCCGCTCGCCTCTCGGTTGGCCGAACTTACGATGCGGGCGGCGCGCGCGCTGGGTTGTCGTGGCTGGGGGCGGATCGATCTACTGCTCGAGGATGACGCGCCTTATCTGCTGGAGATGAACACTGCGCCCGGCATGACTGCGCATTCACTCGTGCCGCTGGCTGCGCGCGCATCCGGTATCGAATTCGACGCGCTATGCTTGCGCATTTTGGAGGAGGCGCGCTGCGATGGCCCGGCTTGAGCGATTCTCGCGCCAGGTATCGACGCCCGTGCCCCCAGGGGCACGCTGGTGGCGTGATGCTTGGGTGATCGCTCGCTGGACGCGGCGCATCACCCTGTTCGCGATGTTGCTCTTCGTCGCAGCGGCTTGGTCTTACTGGGGGAAGCGATGGGTGCCGCCGATTCGTACCGTCGTCATCGAAGGCGGGCTCGAACACAGCGACACCGACCGCTTGCGCTACGCAGCGCTTCGGGTGGTGGAGGGAAAAAATTTTTTCGACGTCGATCTGCAAGCTTTGCGCCGGGCTTTGGAGGAATTGCCGTGGGTACGGCACGCACGAGTGCATCGCGTCTGGCCCGATGCGCTCGTCGTCACCGTGGTCGAACACCGAGCGGCAGCGATTTGGATCGATGTCGCCGACGGGCGTATCGCGCTGCTCGATACGGACGGCCACAGATTCGATGCCGAGCCCCCCAGTGTCGATCTGCCGCGTCTCGTCGGCCCCTCGGGGCTGGAGGAGCGACTTTTCGAGACCCATCAATCCTTGAGCCGCTTGCTAGACCCTCTTGGGGGCGTCGAAGTCCTGGTGATGAGCCCCAGCCTGTCTCATGTCGTCCGCTTGAGCGGAGGAACCGAGATCATCTTGGGCCGTTTCGAAACGGTACAGCAGGCACGGCAGAAAGTGTCCTGGCTCGTGCAGCATTGGTCGGCGATTCGCGAGCGGCTCGGTCATGAGCCGGTGCGGGTCGATTTTCGCCATCACGGTGCGTTGGCACTCGCCATCGCCCCGGACGGCGTGGCGGCGTCTGCTCCGCCGGTATCCACAGGGAAGAAAAAACCATGAGGGAAGATCGAGATCTGCTCGTCGGGCTCGACATCGGGACGTCCAAGGTGACGTGCCTGGTCGCTCGTTTGCGCGAGGACGGCGGTGTGGAACCCTTGGGTTTGGGCGTATCACCGATGACCGGCATGAAACGCGGCGTCGTGGTCAATATCGAAGCCAGCGTGGCGTCGATCGATCGGGCCGTCGAGGAGGCAAAGCGCATGGCCGCCTGCGACATCCCTCGGGTACACGCCAGCATCTCCGGGGCGCACATCCAATGCACCAACGCTGAGGGAATGATCGCCGTCAAGGGCAGCGAGATCACGCGCGAGGACGTCGCCAAGGTGATCGAGGTCGCCCGTGCCATGCCCATTCCCTCCGAGCAGCAGGTGCTGCACCTGCTCACCCAGGAATTCATCATCGACGGCCAGGGCGGCATCAAAGACCCCGTCGGCATGAGTGGGGTAAAGCTCATGGCCAAGGTGCACATCATCACGGGGGCGGCGGCCTCCGCCCAGAACATCATCAAATGCGTGCGAAGGGCGGGGCTGGAAATCGATGGGCTCGTGCTGCAGCCGCTCGCCGCGGCGCACGCCGTGCTCACCGAGGACGAAAAGGCCCTGGGTGTGTGCGTCATCGACATTGGCGCGGGTACCACGGATCTGGCCGTCTATACGCAGGGCGCGATTCGCTACACGGCCGTGCTGCCGGCGGCCGGCGACATGATCACCAACGACATCGCCATGGCGCTGCGCACGCCCACGGCCGAGGCCGAATCGATCAAACTCGAACATGGGGCGGCGCGACACGACTGGGTCGATCCCGAGGAGATGATCGAAGTCGCGCCGGTAGGCGATCGTCCTCCGCGGCGTCTGTCGCGTCAGCGACTCGCCGACGTGATCCACCCTCGGGCCGAGGAGCTTTTCGAGCTGGTGCAGCAAGAGCTACGCCGTAGCGGTTATGAGGAGATGCTCTCCTCCGGTGTCGTGCTCACGGGCGGGTCGGCCAAGCTCGGCGGCATGGTGGAGCTGGCCGAGGAAGTCTTGGGCATGCCGGCTCGGCTCGGCGCGCCTCTCGTCGGTGGCCGTTTGCGCGAACGGCTCGCCGACCCCGAATACGCCGCCGCCGTCGGTCTCGTACTCGAGGCGGCCAATTCCCAGCGCAGGCTCCCGGGCAGGGGAGGGCGTGCCGCCGGCGGGCAATGGTGGCGACGCACGTGGCAATGGATCCGGGAAAATTTCTGAACAACTCATTCCTTTAGGTTAGAATTCACGGAAAAAGCGGGAGAACGTCATGGCGGTCAAAGGGATTGAAGAACTGGTCGATACCACCCACAAGGGCACGGTCATCAAAGTGCTCGGCATCGGGGGCGCGGGCGGCAACGCCGTCGACCACATGATTCGCGAGAGCATCGGCGGCGTCGAGTTCGTCGCCGTCAATACCGATGCCCAGGCGCTCGCGCGCTGTCTCGCTCCGACCAAGGTGCAGATCGGCTCTTCCGGTCTGGGGGCCGGTTCCAAGCCGGAAGCCGGGCGTGAAGCAGCGATGGAGTCGCGCGAGCGCATCGTCGCCGCGCTCGACGGGGCCCACATGGCCTTCCTCACCGCTGGCATGGGCGGCGGCACGGGCACCGGCGCCGCGCCGGTCATCGCCGAAATCGCCAAGGAGATGGGCATCCTCACCGTGGCGGTGGTCACCAAGCCGTTCGATTTCGAAAACCGCGACCGCGTGGCCGAGAGCGGCATCGAAGAGCTCACGCGCCACGTCGATTCGCTCATCGTCGTGCTCAACGACCGCCTGCTCGAAGTCTTCGGCGACGACGCCGGCTTCGAAGACTGCTTCAAGGCGGCCGACAACGTGCTCAAAAACGCCGTGGCCGGCATCGCCGAGATCATCAACGTGCCCGGTCTGGTCAACGTCGACTTCCAGGACGTGCGTACCGCCATGGGTGAGATGGGCCGTGCCATGATGGGGTCGGCCGAAGCTTCCGGCATCGACCGTGCCCGCATCGCTGCCGAGCAGGCCGCGGTGAGCCCGCTCCTCGAGGGAACGGAACTCTCCGGTGCCCGCTGCGTCCTCATTAATATTACGGCGAGCCGTTCGCTCAAGCTCTCGGAAGTGCGCGACGCCGTGCGCACCGTGCAGGCTTTCGCCGCACCCGAGGCGTTCGTCAAATATGGTGCCGTCTTCGACGACACGATGGAAGATCGCATCCGCATCACGGTCGTCGCCACGGGTCTCGGCGCGGCCCGCAGCAGCCGTGCCCAGCCCCAGATGGAAGTGATCCGCGGTACGGGGACCTACGGCGGTGCCGCCGCCATGGGAACCACGCCAGGGCGCACCGAGGTCCCGCAGCGCGGCATGCCCCAGGTCGAGCGTTCCGTACGCGGCCGGCGCAACACGCTCGCCGAGCGCATGCCTGGGCTCGATCGGCTCGACATCCCGGCATTTCTGCGCAAACAAAACGACTGACCGCTCGAGGAACGGCTGATGATTCCGCAGCACACACTCAAGTCCATCGCGTACGTCACCGGAGTCGGGTTGCACTCCGGTGAGAAAGTGCAGTTGTGGCTTCGTCCGGCCGCTCCCGATACCGGCATCGTTTTTCATCGGGTCGATCTCGATCCACCCGTCACCATCCCCGCTTCGCCCGAAGCAGTCCGCGAGACGCGTCTGTGCACGGGGCTCGAGCGCGACGGCGTGAAGATCGCCACCGTCGAGCACCTCATGTCGGCGCTCGCGGGTCTGGGGATCGACAACGTCCACATCGACGTCGACGGGCCCGAGATTCCCATCATGGACGGCAGCGCCGCGCCTTTCGTGATGATGATCCGCGAAGCAGGGATCGAAGCCCAAGCGGCGCCGCGGCGTTTTCTGCGCGTGCTGCGTCCCGTCGAAGTGCGCGAGGACGACAAATGGGTCCGGCTCGAACCTTATGCCGGATTCCGTCTCGAATTCTCCATCGCTTTCGCCCATCCGGCGATCAGCGCTTCGCAAACCCGTGCCGTGGTCGATTTTTCCGAGCACGCTTATCCGCGCTTCGTGGCTCGGGCACGTACCTTCGGTTTCGTGCATGAAGTCGAGCTGTTACGAGGAATGGGTCTGGCGCAAGGCGGAAGCCTCGACAACGCCATCGTGCTCGACGAATACCGCATCCTCAATCCCGAGGGACTGCGTTTTCCCGACGAATTCGTGCGGCACAAGATTCTGGACGCCATTGGCGATCTCTATCTCGCGGGGCGCCCCTTGCTCGCCCGCTACGTGGCCCACAAATCGGGTCATGCGCTCAACAATCGGCTCTTGCGCGCCCTGATGGCTGATCGCAGCGCCTGGGAGCTCACCGTGTGCGAACGCGACGAGGCGGTCACTTCGATGTCCGCGCTCTCCCTCGGTTCCGTGACGACGTAAGCGCACGATCGTGCTGGGATTTCGCCTGCTCCTCGTTTTCGTGCTTCTGGCTGCTGGGGTCTGCATCGCTGCATGGTTGTGGAGCGGCGATCGTCGATGGCTCGCTTACGCGAAGCGCATTCTAAGGCTGGCGCTGGGCGTTGCCCTGATCTATCTGGGCCTCTTCGCATTCGAGCGCATCGTTCTTCTGCCCTTGCCTTGAATCCGTCGGCGCCCGGGCAAGGAGTCGGGTCAAGGCCATGCGCAAGGGGGCATCCGCGGGCAGACGAGCGCATAGCTCGGTGATGGCCGAACGCGCCCGAGGCCCGAGGGTGCGTACCCGTGGAGGGCGCGGCGCCGCCAAACCCGATGTCGGTACGATGGTGGGGCGGACCTTCAGTTTGATCTCCGAGATGCAGACCCCGGTGCGGAGCTCCGCCAAGAGGCTCGGCAGGCGATGCCGCAGTTTCGCTGCCGCGAGCGCCGAGGCCGTGTGCAAATAAAGCGTGCCCTCGCGCAGATTGGCGACGAATACGCTCTCACGGAACTCCTCATCCAACAACTGGTCGATCTGTTTTTGGAGCGTTCTCAACATCATGACCTGCTGACGCAGCGGATCTAGCTCCTTGCTGAGATGAAAGAGTTCGTCCAGTTTTCGTGTCATGTCCTTTCTCGTGCCTCGTCCGACGGGGCATGATAAACTTCACCATTCGCATTCGACAAGTCGACCGTCCGTAATGATCACCCGCGTCCTCAAAAAACTCTTCGGCAGCCGAAACGACCGCCTGCTGCGGCGCTATCGCGCCATCGTCGCCCGCATCAACGAACTCGAGCCGAGCATGGCCGCGCTCTCGGACGAGGCTCTGCGCGCGAAGACGGCGGAATTCAGACAGCGCCACGCCAACGGCGAATCGCTCGATGCCCTGCTGCCCGAGGCCTACGCCGTGGTGCGCGAGGCGGGCAAGCGTGTGCATGGCATGCGCCACTTCGACGTCCAGCTCATCGGCGGCATCGTGCTGCACGAAGGCAAGATTGCCGAAATGCGCACCGGCGAGGGCAAGACCCTGGTGGCGACACTGCCGGCCTACCTCAATGCGCTCACGGGCAAAGGCGTGCACGTCATCACGGTCAACGACTACCTCGCGCGGCGCGACTCCGACTGGATGGGGCGCATCTACCGATTCCTGGGGCTGACGGTGGGCTGCAACGTTCCCGGCCTGTCGCATGGAGAAAAACACGAGGCTTACGCGGCCGACATCACCTACGGCACGAACAACGAATTCGGCTTCGACTACCTGCGCGACAACATGGTCTACGCCCCGGTCGATCGCGTTCAGCGGGGGCTACATTACGCCATCGTCGACGAGGTCGACTCCATCCTCATCGACGAGGCGCGCACCCCGCTCATCATCTCGGGGCAGGCCGAGGACAACACCGAGCTCTACCTCAAGATGAACGAGGTGGTGCCGCTGCTCACCGAGCAGAAGATGCAGGGCGAGGAAGTGCTCGAACCCGGGGATTACACCATCGACCTCAAGGCGCGCCAGGTGCTGCTCACCGAGCAGGGGCACGAAAAGGTCGAGGGTATCCTCATGCGTATGGGGTTACTGCCCGAGGGCGGCAACCTCTACGATCCGCGTCACATCACCCTGTTGCACCATCTCTATGCGGCGCTACGGGCGCACGCGCTCTTCCATCGCGACCAGCACTACGTGGTTCAGGACGACGAAATCATCATCGTCGACGAATTCACCGGCCGGCTCATGCCCGGTCGGCGCTGGTCGGAGGGGCTGCACCAGGCGATCGAAGCCAAGGAAGGCGTGCGCATCCAGGCCGAGAACCAGACACTCGCCTCGATCACCTTCCAGAACTACTTCCGCATGTACGAGAAGCTGGCCGGAATGACCGGGACGGCCGACACGGAGGCGTACGAATTTCAGCAGATCTATGGCCTCGAGACCGTCATCATTCCCACCAACCGGCCGCTCGTGCGCCGTGACGAGAACGACCGTGTCTATCGTACCGCCAAGGAGAAGTGGCAGGCGGTGATCGAGGACATCAAGGAGTGCCGTGAGCGCGGTCAGCCCGTGCTGGTCGGTACCACTTCCATCGAGGTCAACGAGTTCCTCTCCAAGCTTCTCACCAAAGAGAAGATCCCGCACCAGATCCTGAACGCCAAGCAACACGAGCGCGAGGCGCACATCATCGCCCAGGCGGGACGCCCCGGCATGGTGACGATCGCCACCAACATGGCCGGTCGCGGCACCGACATCGTGCTCGGCGGCAACATCGCGCCGCAGATCGAGGCGATCGAAAACGATCCCTCGCTCTCCGACGAGGAAAAGGAAAAGCGCATCGAGGCGCTGCGTGCCGAATGGCAGAAAGCGCACGACGCGGTGATCGCCGCCGGAGGCTTGCGCATCATCGGCACCGAACGGCACGAATCGCGCCGCATCGACAATCAGCTGCGTGGCCGTGCCGGCCGCCAGGGCGACCCCGGTTCTTCGCGCTTCTATCTTTCACTGGAAGATCCGCTGCTGCGTATCTTCGCCGGCGATCGGCTCAACGCCATCATGGTGCGCCTGAAGATGCCCGAGGGCGAAGCGATCGAGCATCCCATGGTGACGCGCTCGCTCGAATCGGCCCAGCGGCGCGTCGAGCAGCACAACTTCGACATCCGCAAGCAGCTGCTCGAGTACGACGACGTCGCCAACGAGCAGCGCAAGGTCATCTACGCCCAGAGGAACGAAGTGGTCGACGCCGAGGACGTGAGCGAACTCGTCGCCGACATGCGCGCCGGCGTGCTCGTCGATGTCTTCCGCACCTACGTGCCGGCCGACAGCGTCGAAGAGCAGTGGGATCTCGCCGGGTTGGAGCAGACGCTCGCCGGCGAATTCAACCTGCAGTTGCCGCTGCGCCAGTGGCTCGAGGCCGAACCGGAGCTCAGCGACGAGCAACTACTCGATCGTCTCCTCGCCGAGGCCGAGGAGTCTTACCGGACCAAGGTGAGCCTCGTCGATCCGCAAGCCTGGAAGCAGTTCGAGCGCAGCATCCTGCTGCAGAGCATCGATACGCACTGGCGCGAACACCTCTCGGCGCTCGATCACCTGCGCCAGGGCATCCATCTGCGGGGGTACGCGCAGAAGAATCCGAAGCAGGAATACAAGCGCGAGGCCTTCGAGCTCTTCGAGGCCATGCTCGATGCCATCCGGCGCGACGTCAGCCGTATCCTCCTGTCGGTGCAGGTGCGTACCGAGGCCGCGGTCGAAGAGGTCGTCGAACGCCCTCCCGAGGTCCAAGACGTGCACTACCTCCACGGCGAATCCGCTGCGGAAGAAGGGGAGACGGCCGTCAAGGCGCGGCCGCAGACCAATGTGCTACCCAAGGTCGGCCGCAACGATCCCTGCCCCTGCGGTTCCGGCAAGAAATACAAACATTGTCACGGCAAACTGAACTGAACTGAACGGAGTCTCGCGATGGCCGTCAATCTCTCTGCTCCCGATCCCAAGGACCTTCGCCCCGTCGCCGGGGTGCGACTCGGCGTGGCCGAGGCAGGCATCCGCAAGACCGGCCGGCGCGATCTCACCGTGATCTCGCTCGCGCCCGGCAGTCGCGTGGCCGGCGTCTTCACGCAAAACCGCTTCTGTGCTGCGCCGGTGCAGGTCTGCCGCGAACATTTGACGGGCGATGCCGCGCCCCGTGCGCTCGTCATCAATACGGGGGTGGCCAACGCCGGTACCGGCGCCGAGGGGCTGGAGGCGGCGCACCGCACCTGCAAGGCCGTATCGCAGGTGCTGGGAGTCGAGCCGCAGGAAGTGCTGCCGTTTTCCACCGGCGTCATCCTCGAGCCGCTGCCGGTGGAAAAGATCGAGGCCGCACTCGCTTCGCTCGTCACCAACCTGCGCACCGACGCCTGGGCCGAGGCCGCGCAGGCGATCATGACTACCGATACCGTGCCCAAAGCGTGCTCTCGTCAAGTGCGCCTCTCCGATGGAACCGTCGTCACCATCACCGGCATCAGCAAGGGCGCCGGCATGATCCGCCCCAACATGGCCACCATGCTCGGGTTCGTGGCCACCGACGCCAGGCTCGCCAAACCCTTGCTCGATGCCCTGGTGCGCGAGGCGGCTGATGAATCCTTCAACGCCATCACCGTCGATGGCGACACGTCTACCAACGACTCCTTCGTGCTGATCGCCACCGGCGCGGCCATGTCGCGCGAGCTCGCGGTGAGCGACGACGAAGACTACCGCAAGGTGCGCGCCGCCGTGATCGAAGTCTCGCGCTGGCTCGCCCAGGCCATCGTGCGCGACGGCGAAGGCGCCACCAAGTTCATCACCGTGCGGGTGGAGCGCGGCGCGTCGCGCGAAGAATGCCGCAAGGTCGCCTACGCCATCGCCCACTCGCCGCTGGTGAAGACCGCCTTCTTCGCTTCCGACCCCAACCTGGGCCGCATCCTCGCCGCCATCGGCTACGCCGGCATCGACGATCTCGATCCCGCGGCGATCCGCGTCTGGCTCGAAGCCGAGGGCGATTCCATCCTGGTGGCCGAAGGGGGCGGTCGGGCATCTTCCTACCGTGAGGAAGACGGCGCCCGCGTCATGAAGCACGCCGAAATCACCGTGCGCGTCGATCTCGCCCGGGGCGAGGCCGCCGCCACCGTCTGGACCTGCGATCTTTCCTTCGACTACGTCCGCATCAACGCCGAATACCGCAGCTAAGGAACATGCCGCGATGACCGATCCTGCCACCCTCCTTGCCCTGAGCCCGCTCGATGGCCGCTACGCCACCAAGCTCGACGCCCTGCGCCCGATTTTCTCCGAATACGGCTTCATGCGCGAGCGCGTGCGCGTCGAGATCGAATGGCTCAAGACGCTCGCCGCCGATCCTCGCATCAGCGAAGTTCCTGAACTTTCCCCCCGCACCCAACGCGAGCTCGACTTGCTCGTCGAGGAATTCAAGCCGTCGGATGCCGCGGCGATCAAGGCGATCGAGGCGCGCACCAACCACGACGTCAAGGCCGTCGAATACTGGATCAAGGAGCGGCTCGAAGGCTTGCCCGAAGCCGAGCGGGCGCGCGAGTTCGTACATTTCGCCTGCACCTCCGAAGACATCAACAACACCGCGCACGCGCTCATGCTCACCGCCGGGCGCGACCGGGTGCTGCTGCCGGCGCTCGACGCCGTGATCGAACGCTTCCGGGCACTCGCGCACGAACACGCGGCCCTGCCCATGCTCTCGCGCACCCACGGCCAGCCGGCGAGCCCCACGACCCTGGGCAAAGAGATGGCCAACGTCGCCGCGCGCCTGCAGCGCACCCGCGCCGCCATCGCCGCCGTGCGCCTCACGGCCAAGTTCAACGGCGCCGTGGGCAACTACAACGCGCACAGTATCGCCTACCCCGAGGTCGACTGGGAATCCTTCAACCGCCGTTTCATCGAATCGCTCGGGCTCGAGTTCAACCCCTATACAATACAGATCGAGCCGCACGATACGATGGCCGAACTCTTCGACGCCATGGCGCGGGCGAACACCATCCTCATCGACGCCTGCCGCGATCTGTGGCTCTACATCTCCTACGGATATTTCCGCCAGAAACTCAAAGAGGGCGAAGTCGGTTCTTCGACCATGCCGCACAAGGTCAACCCCATCGACTTCGAGAACGCGGAGGGGAATCTCGGTATCGCCAACGCCTTGCTGCGCCATTTTTCCGACAAACTTCCGGTGTCGCGCATGCAGCGCGATCTCACCGATTCCACGGTGCTGCGCAACATGGGTGTCGCATTTGGCCACACGCTGCTCGCGCTCGATTCGCTGCGCCGGGGGTTGGACAAGCTCGAGGCCGATCCGCACGCGCTCGAGCGCGATCTGGCCGAGGCTTGGGAAGTGCTCGCCGAGGCGGTGCAGACCGTGATGCGGCGCCACGGCATTCCCAATCCCTACGAGAAACTCAAGGAAATGACCCGCGGCAAGGCGATCACCGCCGAAACGCTGCGTGGATTCATCGCCGGCTTGCCGCTCCCGCAAGCCGCCAAGGAGCGGCTGCTCGCACTCGTGCCGCAGCAATACACCGGCAAGGCCGAGGAGCTCGCCCGGCGCATTTGAGGCTGCGTGAACCAACATGGCGCGCGGCCGCCGGGTAGAGCGTTCGACGCGTAGGATGCACGTTCTCTCGTAGGCAGTAGGCGAGCATACGAGTATCGGATGAAAACCACCTGCCTTCATGCAGTGGGTCGTTCGAAGCGCCCGGGTCTGGCATCGTGGATAGACCAGTGCTATGATTATATTTTTTGCATCTACCGCGAGGACATGACCGTCATGGCAGAGACTGGTGCCGTTGCCGAGCAGACTTCTTCCCCCGCCTTGCCCAAGAACCTCCGCGTCGAGAAAGTGATCTGGGTGCATCACTGGACCGACACCCTGTTCAGCTTCCGCTGCACCCGCGATCCGGGTTTTCGCTTCATCAATGGCCAGTTCGTGATGATCGGCCTGATGGTCGATGGCAAGCCGCTGCTGCGCGCCTATTCGATCGCCAGCGCCAACTGGGAAGAGCATCTCGAGTTCTATTCGATCAAAGTGCCCAACGGCCCGCTCACTTCCCGCCTGCAGCACCTCGAGGTGGGTGACGAGGTGCTCGTCTCCACCAAACCCACCGGCACGCTCGTGCAGGACAACCTCCTGCCCGGTGCCAAGCGCCTCTTTCTGCTCGCCACCGGCACGGGGCTCGCGCCTTTCATGTCCATCATCAAGGATCCGGACGTCTACGAGCGCTACGAGAAGGTGATCCTCGTGCACTGCACGCGCTGGGTGCGCGAGCTCGGCTACTACGACTACATCACCAAGGAACTGCCGCAGCACGAGTTTCTGGGCGAAATGGTGCGTGAAAAACTCATCTACTACCCCACCGTGACGCGCGAGCCCTTCATCCACCAGGGCCGCATCACCGACCTCATCACCAGCGGCAAGCTCGCCGCCGATCTCGGCATGCCCCAGCTCAATCCCGAGACCGACCGGGCGCTCTTGTGCGGCAGCATGCGCATGCTCGCCGACACGAGCAAGATCCTCGACGATCTGGGGTTTCAGGTCTCACCCAGCATGGGCGTGCCGGGGCATTACGCGGTCGAACGGGCGTTCGTCGATCAGTGACCCCTGAACGGCGGCATCGAGCAAGAAAAAGCCCCCGATCGGGGGCTTTTTGCTGACAAAGGCGCGTCAGACCACCGCTTCTTCCTTTTGCTTTGGCGGCTTCACCAAGTCTTCGCGCCTGACGCCGAACCACATCACCAGCGCCGACGAGACGAAAATCGACGAATAGATGCCGAAGACGATGCCGATGGTGAGGGCGAGCGCGAAGTTGCGCAAGGTCTCGCCGCCGAAGAGCAGGATCGTCACCACCATCGCCAGCGTGCTGGCATGGGTGATGATCGTGCGCGACATGGTCGCGGTGATTGCGTGATCGAGCACGGCGGGCGTGTCCATCTTGGCCCGGCGTTTCCTGAAGACTTCACGGACCCGGTCGAAGATGACGACCGTCTCGTTGACCGAGTAGCCAAGCACGGCGAGCACCGCTGCGAGTACGGAAAGCGAGAATTCCAACTGAAAGGCCGCGAAGACGCCGAGGATGATGACCACGTCGTGGAGATTGGCGACGATCGCCGATACTGCGAAACGCCATTCGAAACGCATCGCCAGATAGGCGACGATGCCCAGTATGACGAAAGCGAGCGCCATCAGACCGTTGGTCGCGAGCTCCTTGCCCACCTGTGGCCCGACGAATTCGACGCGGCGCACCTCGAAATCCACTTCCGGCACTTGAGCGAGGAGCGCCTGTACCCGTTCGCTCGCCTGGGCGCTTTCACCGTCTCCCAAATGAGGGAGACGGATGAGAAGATCGCGCGCGGAGCCGAAATTCTGCACCTGAGCCTCGCGCAGTCCTGCTTGGGCGAGGGTGGTTCGTACGACTTCCGGCGAGACGGTCTGGCTTGCGCGAACCTCGACGAGCGTGCCGCCCGTGAATTCGATCGAGAGATTGAGTCCGCGTAGCACGAGGAAGAGCACGGCGGCCATGAACGTGACGACGGACACGGCGTTGAACCACAGGGCATGCCGCATGAAGGGGATGTCTTGCCGCGGACGGAACCATTCCATTGCGCTCTCCGTTTAGCCGATCGAGAGATGGGCGATGCGTTTCTTGCCGCCGTAGGTGAAGTTGACCAGCATGCGCGACACGAGGATGGCCGAGAACATCGACGAGAGGATGCCGAGACAATGCACCACGGCGAAACCGCGCACGGGACCGGAACCGAAGACCAGGAGGGCCAATCCGGCGATGAGCGTGGTCACGTTCGAGTCGAGGATGGTGGCAAATGCGCGTTCGTAGCCCGTTGCGATGGCCATCTGAGGGGATACGCCGGCGCGCAACTCCTCACGAATGCGCTCGTTGATGAGCACGTTCGCGTCGATAGCCATGCCCAGGGTGAGCGCCATCGCTGCGATGCCGGGCAGAGTGAGGGTGGCTTGCAGCAGCGACAGGAGCGCCACGAGGAGCATCAGGTTGGCCGCCAGTGCCACGACCGAATAAAAACCGATGAGCTGGTAGTAGCTGATGATGAAAACGGCGATGATGACGAAACCCCAGAGCGTGGCCGTGACGCCGCGTTCGATGTTTTCTTTGCCGAGGCTGGGGCCGACGGTACGCTCCTCGACGATGCGCATCGGCGCGGCCAGACTGCCGGCGCGTAGCAGCAGCGCGATGTCACGCGCTTCTTCCACCGTCATCGCTCCAGAGATCTGTACTCTGCCACCGCTGATCTCGGTGCGGATCACCGGGGCGGTGACGACTTCGGCCTGTCCCCGTTCGATGAGCAGGATCGCCATGCGCTTGCCGACGTTCTCGCGCGTGACGTCGCGGAAGATGCGCGATCCAGCCGAATCCAGAGTCAAATGCACGGCCGGCTCGCCCGTCTGTCCGTCGAAGCCAGGCTGGGCGTCGGTGAGCCGCTCGCCCGTGAGGACGACGTCTTTCTTGACCAGGATGGGGCGACCGTTACGTTCGTAGAGGAGCTCGGTGCCTGGGGGGATGCGGCCAGCGAGCGCCTCTTCGAGTGCCCCCGGGGTGTCATCGACCAGCCGCACTTCCAAGGTGGCCGTGCGGCCGAGGATGTCCTTGGCCTTGGCCACGTCCTGCACGCCGGGTAGTTGCACGACGATGCGCTCCGCCCCTTGTTGCTGGATCACCGGCTCGGCGACGCCCAGCTCGTTGATGCGGTTGTGCAGCGTCGTGATGTTTTGCTTGAGCGCGTACTCGCGGATGGTTTGTTCGGCCGCGGGAGTCAGCCGGGCCACCAAGCGTACCGCCTCGCCCTGAGGCAGAATGTCCACGACGAGATCCGGCATGTTCCTGGTGATGATGCGCCGCGCCGCCTCGGCGGAGGGCTCATCGGCGAAACGCGCCTCGATCAGCTTGCCACTGCGGGAGATGCCCTGGTGCCGCACCCGCTCTGAGCGCATGAGCGAGCGCAGATCGGCGGCGATGGCGTCGAGCCGCTTGGTCACGGCGCCTTCCATGTCGACTTCGAGCAGGAAGTGCACGCCTCCTCTCAGGTCGAGGCCGAGATACATCGGCTTGGCGCCCAGGCGTGCAAGCCACTCGGGGGTACCGGGAAGGAGGTTGAGCGCGACGATCACCTCGGGCTTTGCCGGATCGGGGTTGAGCTCGGATTCGATCAGGTCTTTGGCCTGGATCTGGGTCTCGGTGTCGGCGAAACGAATCCGCAGCGCGCCAGGATCGTAGAGGAATCCTTGGTGGGCGAGCCCTGCTTCACCCAGTTTCGGCTCCAACCGGGCGGCGAGCGCGTAGGGGTCGAACGGCGCACCGGCACGTGCCGGGGTGATTTGCACGGCAGGGATCTCGCCGAAGAGGTTGGGTGCGGCGTAAATCGCCCCCAGCAGCAGCACGAAGGCGATCAGCAGGTTCTTCCACAGAGGGTAGCGGTTCATGGGCGGGGGCGCGCTTCAGAAGTTCTTCAGTGTACCCTTGGGTAAAACGGCGGCGATGGTCGGTTTTTGCACCGTCACTTCCACCCCCTTGGCGATCTCGACGCGAACGAAGTCGTTGTCTATTTCCGTGATGCGACCGGCAATGCCTCCCTGGGTGACCACCTCGTCGCCCTTCGAGAGGGACTGGATCATGGCTTTGTGCTCCTTGGCGCGCTTCATCTGCGGCCGCACCATCAGGAACCAGAGCACGACGAACATCAGGATGATGGGTAACAGCTGCATCAAGCCACCCGTCGGATCGGAAGCCGGGGCGCCTTGGGCGAAGGCATTGCTGATGAACATGGAAAACTCCTCGGGAGTGAGTAGAAAAGAAAAATTCTACCACTATGGGTGGGATAATCACCCTATATGCCTTTTGAGTGGCATGTGATGGCGTGGTGCTTTGGGCTCCCAGGATGCCCCAGGGCGCTGTTGCATGGCTGCGCCCTCTCGAGGAGGTGGGCACGCTTGCCGACCGGATGGGTCCATTCGTTGCGTTTCGTAGCGCCGTACGCCTTGCCCTGGAATCCTGGGCGCTGGATTCTCGTGACGTCGTTCCCTGTCGTAGCGACGATCGAGCGAAACCCTCTGGTTTTTTGGCTATCATAGGCAGCATGTGGCATCGACTTTTCCTCTTCCTTTCCCTCCTCGCCTTCGTCGGCCAGGGTTGGGCTTATCGGCTGCCCGATCTCGGTGCGGTGGCCACCGATGCATTCAGTACGCAGGAAGAGGAGGCCATCGGCCGGATGGTGATGGTACAGATACGCGAGCGGGAGCCCAATTATCTCGACGATCCGGAGCTGGAGGATTATCTGGCCGCGATTGGGCGTCGGCTGACCGAGGCTTCCGACCAGCCCTTTCGCCGCTACAGGTTTTTCGTGCTGCGCGACAACACGATCAATGCTTTCGCGATGCCGGGTGGCTATATCGGGGTGCACAGCGGCTTGATTCTCACTGCCGAAAGTGAATCGGAGCTCGCGGCGGTGCTCGCGCACGAGATGGGGCACGTGATCCATCGGCACATCGCGCAGCTCATCGACCAGCAGAAGACGAGCAACATGGTGATGTTGGGGTCGATGCTGGTGGCGATCCTCGCGGCGAGGACTGGTGGCTCGCAAGTGGCCGAAGCCGCCGCGGTCGGCGGTCAGGCATTCGCCGTGCAGCAACAGTTGAGTTTTTCTCGAGCATTCGAACACGATGCCGACCGAACGGGTCTCGACATTCTCGCCAAGGCGGGATTCGACCCGAGCGCTGCGCCGCGCTTCTTTGGGCGGTTGCTGCGCGAAAGCCGCCTCTACGAGAACAACGCGCCGGTATACATGCGCACGCACCCGCTGACGACCGATCGGATCTCGGATCTGGAGAACCGCATCTCCTCGCCGACTTTCAAGTATTCCCTGCGCCCACGGCTTGATTCGCTCGGCTTTTCGGCGGCGCGGGCCAAGCTCATGGCGATGAACGGTACCCCTTCCGAGGCCGTGGCCCGAGCGTTCGATGGCAGCGCGACGGGTATCGACCGGCAGATGGCCAGGGTGCGTGCGGCTTTGCGCGCCAACGACGTCAAACGCGCCCGCGCGACTTTCGATCAATACGCCAAGGGGTGGCCCGACGAGCATTGGCGTGATCTGCTGGAAGCGGAGGTGCTCACCGCCGAGGGGCGTCTGCCGGATGCCCTGGCGAAGCTCGAGCGGGCGATGCAACGAGCCCCCGAGGCGGCGGCGCCGCGCCTGTATGCGATCGACGTGGCGCTACGCCTGGGGCAGGTGGAGCGGGCCGAGCAGCTCGCGCGCGAAGCCGTCGACCGCGACAAGGGCGAGCGTCGCTATTGGCAGGCGCTGGGCAAGGTGGCTGCGGCCAAGGGGGACGAAGCCTGGGTGCATCGGGCCCAGGGGGAGAGTTTCGTGCTCGATGATCGGCTAGAGGCGGCCATCGATCAGTTCGAGCAGGCGCGTCGCGCCCGGCGAGGCGATTATTTTTGGGAGGCAGAACTGGACGCGAAGATCCGGATGCTCAAGGACGAAGTGCGTCAGCGCAAACGCCTGACACGCTGAGTGTTGGGGGAAACCGCCGCGGGTTTGCCGGCACGCGCGCGGGCTCGCAGCCGGCGTCTACCCTCCTGGGGGCGGCCGCAACGTACCAAGAGGAGGGTGGTATGGTTCGCGATCGACGTACCTGGTCCGTCGTGTGGACGGTGATCGTGGCGGTGCTGTGGTGCTATCCGGTGGCGGCGGCGGTGGCCGACGTACTGGGCGGCACGGCTCAGGCGGTCTACGTCTTCCTCGTGTGGGCGGGATCGGTGGGCCTGGCATTCTTCCTCTATCGTGGCGCGGAGCGCGACGATGCCGAGCGCTGAGGGGGTGTTTTCCTGGCAGCCTTTGCCTGCGTGGCTCGCGGCCATCGTCGCCTTCGGCTATCTCTCCTTGCTCTTCGCGGTCGCCTACCGTGCCGATCGGCAAGCCCGGCTCGGGCGTTCCCTCACCGACGCCGGTTGGGTCTATGCGCTCTCGATCGCGGTCTATTGTACTGCCTGGACGTATTTTGGCAGCGTCGGTCGGGCGGCGAGCGGTGGCTTGTGGTTCTTGCCCATCTATCTGGGGCCGACGCTGGTGATGCTGCTC
Organism: Tepidiphilus baoligensis; assembly: GCF_012911495.1. Lineage (NCBI taxonomy): Bacteria > Pseudomonadati > Pseudomonadota > Hydrogenophilia > Hydrogenophilales > Hydrogenophilaceae > Tepidiphilus > Tepidiphilus baoligensis. Next base: position 105,101 of record NZ_JAAAUB010000004.1, on the reverse strand, counting down.
GCCCCGGTCTTGGTGCGCCGCATGGTGCGCGTGGCCAAGGAGTGGCGCATCACCTCCGTGTCCGATTTCATCGCGACGCGCTACGGCCGGGCGGCAGGGCTGGGGCGTTTCGTCTCGCTGTTCGTCTTCGTGGGCGTGGTGCCGTACGTGGCCTTGCAGCTCAAGGCGATCGCGTTCGCGTTCGACGTGCTCACGGGGGTACCAGAAGCCACGGCGGCCGGATGGTGGAGCGATCGCAGCCTATGGGTTGCGGTGGTGCTCGTGATCTTCGCCGCGCTCTTCGGGACGCGGCATCTCGACGTGACCGAGCGGCACGAAGGTCTGGTGGCCGCGATCGCTTTCGAGTCGGTGGTCAAGTTGGCGGCTTTCCTCCTGCTCGGCGCCTGGGTTACTTTCGTCGTCTTCCCCGGTCCGGGGGAGATCATGGAGGCGGCGCAGGCGAGATTCGGTACGGCGATTGCGCCGCTCGATGCCGTCGACGGCCTGCATTATGGCGACTGGGCGGTCATGATCCTGCTCTCCGGGCTCGCTTTCCTCTTGCTGCCTCGCCAGTTTCAGGTGATGGTGGTGGAGAACGTGCGGGTGGGGCACGTGGATCGGGCAGCCTGGCAGTTTCCCGCCTACCTCTTGCTGATCAATCTGTTCGTGCTGCCGGTGGCCCTGGCAGGGCAGCTTTTCTTCGCTGACGTTTCTCTCGATCCAGATACCTACGTGCTGGCGCTGCCGCTCGCCCAGGGGCAGTCGTTGCTGGCGCTGCTCGTGTTCCTCGGGGGGATTTCGGCGGCCACCAGTATGGTGATCGTCGAGAGCGTGGCGGTGGCGACCATGGTGTGCAACGATTGGGTGGCGCCGTGGTGGGTACGCCGCCGTCAGGTGGCGGAATTGGGGCATGCGGAAATCGCCGGGACCCTGCTTTGGGTGCGCCGTGTGGTGATCGCCGCCGTGCTTGCATGCGGCTACGGGTACTACCGGCTCACGGGGGAGTCGTTCGCCTTGGTATCGATCGGTCTCATCAGCTTTGCGGCGGTGGCTCAGCTCGCGCCGGCAGCGCTCGGGGGCTTGTTCTGGTCCGGTGGGTCGCGCACGGGCGCTGCTGCGGGAATCGCAGTCGGTGTGCTGGTATGGGGCTATACCCTGATGCTGCCATCGCTTGCCAAATCCGGTTGGTTCGAGGCGCATTGGCTCGAAACGGGACCATGGGGGATGGTGTGGCTGCAACCGGAGCGCCTCTTCGGGGTCGAGGGGATGGCGCCGCTCACCGCGAGCGTCGTCTGGAGTCTGGGGCTCAATACCCTGGTCTACGTGCTTTTGTCCCTCGTCTTTCCCCCGCACGGGGCGGAAGCCCAGGGGGCGAGGCGGTTCGTGCGGGTCGAGTCCAGTGCCGGAGCCGGCGGCGTGTGGCGCGGTCGAGTCGGGGTGCCGGCGGTGGCCCAGGTGATGGCGCGCTTTCTGGGCGAGGAGAGAACCCGCGAGCTACTCCTGGGGTATGCCCGTGAGCGTGGTTTCGCCGCGGTCGAGGCGCTGGAGGTCGATGCCGCGTTCGTGCGTTTCGCCGAGACGATGCTGGCAGGGGCGATCGGCGGCGCGGCGGCGCGCCTGGTGCTCGAGACCTTGCTCGAAGAGGCGACCCCCAGCTTCGACGACGTGATGCACGTGCTCGACGAGGCCAACCAGATCCGCACCTATTCTCGCATGTTGGAAGAGAAATCGCGGGCGCTCGAGGAGGCGACGCGTCGGCTCCAGGAGGCCAACGAGAAACTCACCGAGCTCGATCGCCTCAAGGATGAATTCATCTCGGCCGTGACGCACGAATTGCGCACGCCTCTGACGTCGATCCGGGCCCTGGCCGAGATCCTGGCCGACGATCCCGATTTGCCGCGCGAGGATCGTCTGCGTTTCTACCGCATCATCGTGCGCGAATGTGAGCGGCTGACGCGACTGGTCAATCAGGTGCTCGATCTGGCCAAGCTGGAATCCGGTCACGGCGAGTGGCAGCCCGAAGCGCTCGAGATGCGGGACTTGGTCCAGGAGGCGATCGAGGCGATCGTGCCGCTGGCGCAGGAGAAGCAGGCGCGCCTCGAGGTGTCGATCGAGCCGGGATTGCCGGCGGTATGGGCGGATCGCGATCGGGTCGTGCAGGTGATCCTCAATTTGCTCAACAACGCGTTGAAATTCGTACCGGCGGGCGCGGGTATAATCACGATACGGGTAGGGCGACAGGCGGCGGGGGAAGTCGCCGTGCAGGTGGCCGACAATGGCCCGGGAATTCCGCCCGAGTTCATGCCCCACGTGTTCGAGCGTTTTCGCCAGGCGACGGGTGGTTTGGCAAAACCGCCAGGTACGGGGTTGGGGTTGGCGATCTGCAAGCGGATCGTCGAACATCTGGGCGGACGGATCTGGGTCGAATCGTTGCCCGGTGAGGGGGCGCGATTCACTTTCACGGTGCCGATCGCCGAACGGCTCGAACCCGGCAACGAAGGTGGGGGACACGATGACGAAGAAAATCCTAGTGGTCGATGACGAGGAGAACATCCTCATCTCGCTCGAATTTCTGCTGCAACGGGCCGGTTATGACGTAGCCGTGGCGCATGATGGCGATGAGGCCTTGGCCCAAGCCGAGCGTTTCGCCCCCGATCTCATCTTGCTCGACGTGATGATGCCGAAGAAGGATGGCTACGAGGTGTGCCGCTTGCTGCGTCAGGATCCGCGCCACGAGGCGTGCAAGATCGTGCTCCTCACGGCCAAGGGCCGGGACATCGATCGCGCCAAGGGGCTCGCCCAGGGCGCGGACGATTATCTCACCAAGCCTTTTTCCACCAAGGAACTGCTCGAGCACGTAGAGCGGTTGCTCGCGCCAGGGACGGTCTGATGGGGGCGCGCTGGCGCTTCGCGCTGGCGGTGGTGGTGCTGGCCGCCTTGATGACGGGACCTTTCCTGCTCACCGGCGCGATGGTGTGGGCCGACGCCTCCGAGGAGGCGCGCGATGCCTTGCGTGCTCTCGCCGAGCGCTGGTTGCCGCTCGGCGGGGTGACCACCGTGGCGGGATTTGCCTTGGGTATCGCCTTACTCGCGCGCCTCTTTCGCCATTACGTCCAGGGGCTGTTGCGCATGGCCGAGGGACTGGACGTGCTGCGCCGGGCCAATCCGGGTTTTCGCGTGCCGGAGGAGGGACCGCGCGAGGTGGTGACGCTCGCCCAGGCGATCAACCGGCTCGCCGACGAGCGCGATCGCCTGCTCGCCGAGCTCGACACGCGAGTGCGCGAGGCGCGTCATGCCGTCGAAGAAGAGCGCAACCGTTTGGCTGCGTTGATGGCCCAATTGGCCGAGGCGGTGATCGTATGCAACGCCGAAGGGCGGATTTTGCTCTACAACGAGGCGGCGCGCCGGCTGGCGCAGTCCTTCGGCGATTCTGCCACGGTGGCTGCGAGTGGCTGGATCGGCCTGGGGCGCTCGATCCATGCCCTGCTCGATCCCGATCTGGTGGCGCACGTCTTCGAGTCCCTCGAAGTCATGCTCGAGCAAGGAGAAGTTCGTCCGAGTATGCAGGTGGTGACGGCAACGCCAGCCGGCGCGCTCGTCCGGGTGCGTGTCTCACCGATCGCCGGGGAGGCGGCGAAAGAGCAGATCAGCGGCTATGTGCTCATGCTCGAAGACGTCACCGACCAGATCGAGCGCGAGGCTTCACGCAACGAGCTGCTCTTCGAGCTCACCGAGGGCAACCGGGCGGCCATCGCCAACATCCGTCTCGCTGCCGAGATGCTGCACTTGCCCGACGTGGACGAGGCGATGCGCGCACGCTTCCGCGCCGTGATCGCCCGTGAAGTCGAGGCGGTGAGCACGCGCCTCGACGTGGCTTCGCGGGCTTTTGCCGACGCGCTGCGCGCTCGTTGGCCACTCGAACCGATGCGCGGGGCGGATCTCCTGCACGCGGCAGCGGCCTACCTGAAGCGCCGCCTCGACGTCGTCCTCGAGCTCGAGATCCTCGACGAGGAGCTGTGGTTCGAGGCCGATCATTTCTCGTTGCTGCAGGCACTCGCTTTTCTCGCTGGTCGTCTCGTCGAGGACTACGGCGTGCCCATGTTACGACTGCGTCTTTCCGGCGACGATCGGCTCGTCTATCTCGACCTGGTGTGGTCGGGCGGCAGCCTCAGCAACGAGATCGTGACCGGCTGGGAACTGGAACCTCTGGGCTTGGGTGGAACGCGTTCGCCACTCACCTTGCGTGACGTGCTCGATCGTCACGGAGCCGCCATGTGGTTCGACCGGGAGAAAGCGCGCCATCGTGCCTTCGTGCGCCTGGCGCTGCCGCGCAAGCAGTCCGTTCGCCTCCCGCCATCGGCTACGCCCGCCGTGCCGGCGCTGGAGGAGGGACGGCCAGAATTCTATGATTTCGACCTTTTCGCCTGGTCGGACAAGGCGACCGCGCTCGAGGACAGGTCACTGGCCGAGCTGAGTTACACCGTGTTCGACACCGAGACCACCGGGCTCGATCCGAGCGGTGGCGACGAGATCATCCAGATCGGCGCTACCCGCATCGTCAATGGTCGCCTGCTCAAACACGAATCTTTCGAGCAGCTCATCGATCCGCGTCGCCCTCTCGATCCGGCCTCCATCGCCGTGCATCACATCACGCCGGAGATGCTGGAGGGGCAGCCGACGATCGAGGAAGTGTTGCCGGCTTTCCATCGCTTCGCGCAGGATACCGTGCTCGTGGCGCACAACGCCGCCTTCGACATGCGATTCCTTCAGCTCAAGGAGGAAAAACTCGGCGTGCGCTTCGATCAGCCCGTGCTCGACACGCTGCTCTTGGCGGCCTTCCTTTTGCCGAATCAGGAGCATTCGCTGGAAGCGCTGGCGCACTATTTCGGTGTGCGTGTCCTGGGGCGACACACGGCCTTGGGCGATGCGCTGGTGACGGCAGAGATCTTCCTCAAGATGATCCCGCTGCTCGCCGAGAAGGGCGTGGTCACGTTGCGCCAGGCACGTGAGGCGTCGCAGCAGACCTATTATGCCCGGCTGCGTTATTGAGCGGAGCGATGAATCCTTCCGCGGGGCGATTCTATTTCTTCTATTTCATCGGGTTCGCCCTCTTTTGCGTGGTGCTGGCGCTGGGCGAATCCTTTGGCATGTCGGCGCGCGCCATCGGATTCACTTTCCTCTTCGCCACCATCGCCCTTTATGCCGGCGTGGGGATGCTGGCGCGCACCTCCGACCTGCTCGAATTCTACGTCGCCGGGCGAGGAGTGCCGGGCATTGCCAATGGCATGGCAACCGCCGCCGATTGGGTGAGCGCGGCTTCCTTCATCGGCTTGGCAGGGATCATCTATCATCAGGGGTTCGAGGGGTTGGCTTACGTCACCGGCTGGACCGGCGGGTTCGTGCTCGTCGCCCTCTTGCTCGGTCCTTATCTGCGCAAGTTCGGTCGTTTTACCATCCCCGAGTTCCTCGAAGCGCGATACAACGGGCCCGTGGCATTGGCTGGGGTCGTGGCGGTGGTGCTCGCTTCTTTCGTCTATCTGGTGGCGCAGATCTATGGCGTGGGGCTCATCGCCAGCCGCTTCGTCGGGGTGGATTTCGGGCTCGGTGTGCTCATCGGCATGGCCGGCATCCTCGTTTGCTCCTTTCTCGGTGGCATGCGCGCGGTGACTTGGACGCAGGTGTCGCAGTATCTGATCCTCATCGTCGCGTATCTCGCGCCGATTGTGGTGCTGTCGATCGAACGCTTCGAAGTACCCTTGCCCCATCTGGTCATGGGTAAAATGGTCCAGACGGTGGCGCACGGCGTGTCCGAGCGGCGCGATGACCCCGATGAACAACTCGCCCGATCGCTCTACCGGGCACGGGCCGAGCAATACCAGCGCAAGATCGACGATTTGCCCGCATCGCTCTTGCACGAGCGCGAGATCCTCGAGCGTGAGCTCGCCCGGCTGCGTCAAGAGGAAGGGGATCCGCGCGCCATCTATCGTCTGGAGCACCAACGCCAGTCCTTGCCGTCGACGCCAGAGGAGGCGCGCGGCCATTGGCGGCGGTTGCGCGATGCGGCGCTCGCTCAGGCCCGATCACCGCGCGACTTCAGCCACGCCTGGTACGGGGATACGCCGCAGGAGCGACAAAACGCCCGGATCAATTTCCTCGCCTTGCTCTTCGTTCTGATGTGTGGGACCGCAGCGCTGCCGCACATCCTGATGCGCTACTACACCACGCCCACCGTATCGGAGGCGCGTAAGTCGACCGCCTGGACGCTCTTCTTCGTGGCGCTCCTCTATTTGGCGGCGCCGATCTATGCCATGTTCGCCAAAATCGAGGTGCTGCAGCACGTGGTCGGCCGCTCTTTCGACGAGCTGCCGGCTTGGCTCGTGTCTTGGTATCGCGTCGGTCTGGTCGCCTTCGAGGACATCAACGGCGATGGGATACTGCAGCTGGCCGAGCTCGTACTCAATCCCGATGGCATCGTTCTGGCATTGCCGGAAATGGGCGGTTTGCCCGCTTTCTTCGTCGGCCTGGTGGCGGCCGGCGGGCTGGCGGCGGCGCTTTCCACCGCCGACGGGCTGCTGTTGACCATCTCCAACGCCCTGGGGCACGACCTCTACTACCGCCGCTTTGCGCCCGAGGCGAGCACGCAGCGCCTCCTCATCGTCAATAAGATGCTGTTGCTGTCCGTGGCCGTGATCGCCGCCTGGGTGGCGATGCTGCGCTTCGATAGCATCCTGCTGCTCGTGGGCTTGGCGTTTTCGCTCGCCGCCTCGCTCCTCTTCCCGACCCTGATCCTGGGCATCTTCTGGCGCCGGGCGGCTCCTGCCGGAGCCCTGGCGGCGATGGTGACGGGCTGATGGCAAGTCTCGGCTACTACTTCCTGACGCACGAGTCTTTCGGCGGCAGACCCGACCTGCAGCTCTTCGGCATCCAACCGGTGGCCTGCGGTATCTTCGGTGTGCTCGCGGGCTTGGCAGCACACGTCGTGGTGAGCCTGGTCGGGCCGGAACCAGAGCAGGGGAAACAGGAGTTGGTCGATTTCCTCAAGCGTCCTTCTTGAGCCGGGATCGCCCTTTTCGGCTAAACTAACCGGTTCGATTTCTCGCTCATTCCGACGCCCATCCCATGAAAACCTCCGACATCCGCAAAGCCTTCCTCGACTTCTTCGCGAGCAAGGGGCACACGATCGTGCCCTCCAGCTCGCTCGTGCCTCAGGGTGACCCGACGCTGCTCTTCACCAACGCCGGCATGAACCAGTTCAAGAACGTCTTTCTCGGCCTGGAGGAGCGTTCCTACAAGCGTGCCACCACGGCGCAGAAATGCGTGCGCGCCGGGGGTAAGCACAACGACCTGGAAAACGTCGGCTATACCGCGCGGCACCACACCTTCTTCGAGATGCTGGGCAACTTCAGCTTCGGCGACTACTTCAAGCGCGAAGCCATCGCCTACGCCTGGGAGCTGCTCACCGAGGTTTTCAAGCTGCCGCCCGAGCGGCTGTGGGTGACGGTGTATGCCGAAGACGACGAAGCCTATCGCATCTGGGCCGAGGGAATCGGCGTGCCGCGCGAGCGCATCGTACGCATCGGCGACAACAAGGGCGCACGCTACGCTTCCGATAATTTCTGGATGATGGGCGACACCGGCCCCTGCGGACCGTGCACCGAAATCTTCTACGATCACGGCCCCGAAGTGCCGGGTGGCCCGCCGGGATCGCCCGACGAGGACGGGGATCGCTACATCGAGATCTGGAACCTCGTGTTCATGCAGTACAACCGCGACGACAAGGGTGAGATGCATCCCTTGCCCAAGCCCAGCGTCGACACCGGCATGGGGCTCGAGCGCATCGCCGCGGTGCTGCAGGGCGTGCATTCGAACTACGAGATCGACCTCTTCCAGCGACTCATCGCCGCGGCCATGGAACTCACCGGCTGCACCGACCGAGACCAGCCCAGCCTCAAGGTGCTCGCCGACCACATCCGCGCCGCTTCTTTCCTCATCGCCGACGGGGTCATTCCCGGCAACGAGGGGCGAGGCTACGTGCTGCGCCGCATCATCCGCCGCGCCATCCGCCACGGTTGGAAGCTCGGCGTGCGCGCACCGTTCTTCCACCGGCTGGTGCCGGCCCTGGTGGCCGAGATGGGTGAGGCCTATCCCGAGCTCGTGGCGCGCCAGTCGGTGATCGAAGCCACCCTCAGGCAGGAAGAAGAGCGATTCTTCGGCACCATCGAGCATGGCATGTCGCTGCTGGAAACGGTGATCGCGCAGATGCAGGCCAATGGCCAGGGCGAGCTCGACGGCGAGATCGCCTTCAAGCTGCACGACACCTACGGTTTTCCGCTGGATCTGACCGCCGACGTGCTGCGCGAGCGCGGCTTCACCGTAGACGTGGCGGGGTTCGACGCAGCCATGGCACGGCAAAAGGCCATGGCGCGCGCCGCGGGCAAATTCAAGATGCAGGCGGTGCTCGAATACGAAGGGCCGACGACGCGCTTCGAGGGCTACGAGACCTTGGAAGACGAGGGGGAGATCGTGGCGCTCTATCGCGACGGCGCGCCGGTCGAGGAACTCGCCGAGGGCGAGGAGGGCGTGGTGGTGCTCGATCGCACGCCGTTCTATGCCGAATCCGGCGGCCAGGCGGGCGATCGCGGCGAGCTGCGCGCTCCGGAGGGGATCTTCTCCGTCGAGGATACGCAGAAGATCCAGGCCGAGGTGTTCGGCCATTACGGCGTGGTGCGCACGGGGCGGCTCGCGCTGGGGCAGCGAGTGCGCGCCCGGGTCGATGCCGAGGCCCGCGCCGCCACCGCGCGGCACCATTCCGCCACACACCTCTTGCACAAGGCTTTGCGTGAAGTGCTGGGGTCGCACGTCGAGCAGAAAGGCTCACTCGTCGATGCCGACCGCCTGCGCTTCGATTTTGCGCACCATCAGCCGCTCACCCAGGAAGAGATCGAGCGCATCGAATGGCTCGTCAATCGCGAGGTGCTCGCCAACGTCCCCACGCGGGCCGAGGTGATGCCGCTCGAAGCGGCCAAGGCGAGCGGGGCGGTGATGCTCTTCGGCGAGAAATACGGCGAGACGGTGCGGGTGCTCACCATCGGCAGCTCCAAGGAGCTGTGCGGCGGCACGCACGTGGCGCGCACCGGCGACATCGGGTTGGTGAAGATCGTGGCCGAGAGCGCGATCGCCGCCGGCGTGCGCCGCATCGAGGCGGTCGCGGGAGAAGTGGCGCTGCGCTGGGTGCAAGGCGTGGATCGTACGCTGGAGCGGCTCGCCCAGACGCTCAAAGTGGCTCGCGAGGAAGTGCCCGCACGTGTGGAGGCCCTGCTCGAGCAGACGCGCGAGGCGGCGCGCGAACGGGCGCGGCTCGTGCAGCGGCTCGCCCAGGCCGAGGCGGCAGCGCTTGCCGCCGCCGCGGAGACCGCGGGTGAGGCGAAACTGCTCGTGCGCCGGGTGGAGGCCGACTCGCCCGAGGCGCTGCGCGAACTCGCCGACGCGCTGCGTTCCCGCCTGCCCAAGGCCGCGGTGCTGCTCGGTACCGTGATCGAAGGCAAGGCCGTGGTGCTCGCCGCGGTGAGCAAGGAGCTCAGTGCCCGCCTCAAGGCCGGTGACTGGGTCAAGGCCGCGGCCGAGGCGATGGGTGCGCGCGGCGGCGGTCGCCCCGAACTCGCCCAGGCCGGCGGCGGCGACCCGGCCAAGCTCGACGAGGCGCTCGGGCAGGGCAAGGCGTGGGCGCAGGAGCGGCTGCAGGGATGATCGCAGAAGCGTTGCCGGTCGGTGGCGACGGCGACGCTTTGCTGCGATCGTTCAAAACGGCAGTTCGATCCCCGGCCACACGCTCGTGAGGGCGCGGCGGAAGTCTTCCTGGATGCGCGCGAGCGCTTCGGGCGTGTCGGCCTCGAAGCGAAGCACCACCACCGGGGTGGTGTTGGAGGCGCGCGCGAGCCCGAAGCCGTCGGGGTATTCGACGCGCACGCCGTCGATGGTAATGATCTCACGCGCACCGGTGAAACCGCCGTAGCCTTGCAGCCGTTCGATGAGGGCAAACGGCTCGCCCTCCTTCATCTTGACGTTGAGCTCGGGCGTGGCGATGCTGTCGGGCAGCGCCTCGAGCACGGCGCTCGGATCGTCGTGGCGCGAGAGGATTTCCAGCAGGCGCGCAGCGGCATAGAGCCCGTCGTCGAAGCCGTACCAGCGATCCTTGAAGAAGACGTGCCCGCTCATCTCACCGGCGAGCGGCGCCCCCGTCTCGCGCAGCTTCGCCTTGATGAGGGCGTGTCCGGTCTTCCACATGAGCGGCACGCCACCATGCGCCCGGATGACTTCGGCGAGTTTGCGCGAGCATTTGACGTCGAAGAGGATCTGGGCGCCGGGATGGCGCGAGAGCACGTCGGCGGCAAAGAGCATCATCTGCCGATCGGGGAAGATGATCTTGCCGTGTTTGGTGACCACGCCCAGTCGGTCCCCGTCGCCGTCGAACGCCAGCCCCATCTCGGCATCGGTGGCGGCGACGCGCGCGATGAGGTCGTTCAGGTTCTCGGGTTTGGATGGATCGGGGTGGTGATTGGGGAAAGTGCCGTCGACCTCGCAAAAGAGCGCGTCGACCCGGCAGCCCAGCCGTTCGAGGAGCTCGGGGGCGAAGGCCCCGGCGACGCCGTTGCCGCAGTCGACTGCGACCTTCATGGGGCGGGCGAGTTTGACGTCGGAGGTGATGCGCGTGAAGTAGGCTTCGCGCACGTCCGCCCGGCGCAGCTGCCCCGCACCGCTTTCCAGGTCGCCTTCGGCCAGACGCCGACGCAGGTCCTGGATGAGCGGCCCGTAGAGGGTTTCACCGGCGAGCACCATCTTGAACCCGTTGTACTGGGGCGGATTGTGGCTACCGGTGACCGAGACGCAGGAACGGGTGCCGAGATGCTCGGCGGCGAAGTAGGTGACCGGGGTGGGGACGGCGCCGATGTCGATGACGTCCACGCCTGCGGCGAGGATTCCTTCGGCGAGCGCCGCGGCCAGCCGTGGGCCGGACAAACGCCCGTCGCGCCCGACCACGATCGCCTCCACCCGGCGTCGGCGCGCCTCGCTACCGATGGCGCGGCCGATGGCGCGGGCGACGTCTTCGGTGAGGGTCTCATCGACGATGCCGCGGATGTCATAGGCTTTGAAGATGCTGGCGTCGGGAAGCGTCATCGCAGAGGCTCGCAAAAGGGATCAGTGGTGTTTGGGTAAAGGGCCTTCGAAGTGGAAGCGCCGGCTGCAGTAGGGGCAGACGGCCTCGCCCTCGGCCGTGGGGTCGAGGAAGACGCGCGGGTGCAGCAGATCGACCGGCTCGCCGGGAAGCGGGCAGTGCAGCGGCAGATCCTCGGCGCGCACGGTGAGCTCGCGCTCCGTGCGCACGGTCTCGAGTGGATTGGAGGTACTCATCGGGGCGCTCCTCAGAGATAGGCGAGCCAGTGGTCGTACTCGGGCGCGCGGCCGGCGACGATGTCGAAGAATCGCTGCTGGATGCGGGTGGTGATGGGACCGCGCTTGCCCTCGCCGATGACGCGGTCGTCGAGTTCGCGGATCGGCGTGATCTCGGCGGCGGTGCCGCTGAAGAAGGCTTCGTCGGCGATGTAGATGTCGTCGCGCGTGAGCCTGCGCGACACGAAGGGGATGCCGAGTTCATCGGCGATGCGGATCACCGTGTCGCGGGTGATGCCCGTGAGCGCCGCGGCGATCTCCGGCTCGTAGAGCACCCCATCCTTGACCACGAAGAGGTTTTCCCCGGCGCCTTCCGCGACGAACCCTTGGGTGTCAAGCAGCAGCGCCTCGTCGTAGCCCTGGCTGGTGACTTCCTGGTTGGCGAGGATGGAGTTGGCGTAGGTGCTGGCGAGCTTGGCGCGCGGCATGGTCACGTTGACGTGCTGGCGCTGGAAGGAGGAGGTCTTGATGCGGATGCCGCGTTCCAGGCCGTCTTCGCCCAGATAGGCGCCCCAAGGCCAGGCGGCGATGGCCACGTGCACCTTGGCGCCTTTAGGCGAGACGCCCATCTTCTCCGAACCGTAGAAGGCGATGGGGCGGATGTAGCAGGATTCGAGGTTGTTTGCGCGCACCACCTCCTTCTGCGCTTCCATGAGCTCCTCGAGCGACCAGGGAATCGGCATCATGTAGATCTTGGCCGAATTGAGCAGGCGCTGGGTGTGCTCGCGCAGACGGAAAATGGCGGTGCCGCGCTCGGTGGCATAGGCGCGCAAGCCTTCGAACACGGCCAGGCCGTAGTGCAGGGAATGGGTGAGCACGTGGGTGGTGGCTTCACGCCAGGGCACGAGCTTGCCGTCGTACCAGATGAAGCCATCGCGATCGGACATCGACATGGGGTTCTCCTCGGGTGGATGGGCTCGGCGCTTACGCCGTGTAACGGCAGATTGTAGCGCAAAGCATTGTCGGGGTAGGAACCCATGCCCTAGGAGAAACCCTCGGGACAGCTCGAATGACCTTCTGCGCGGCTGCATGGCGGCGTTGCGCGGTGCCCTGATGCTCGCCTATCTGGGGTGTCTCGCATCCTGCGCTCCGGGCGCCTTGCCCTGCAGCCGTTCGCGGCGGTTCTTCGATCTGCCCCCTTAGTAAGGGAAACTCACCACAGCTGCCACCAAGGCTTGTCCGGACCTTTCTTGCCACCCTTGAAGTAGGCCGACTGCGGGAAGTTGTGGCGCATCACCCGTTCGGCGTCGGCGCGCAGATCTTGGAGGCCGAGTTTGTCGTAGGCCTGCATGAGGATCCACAGCGCGTCTTCCTGCGCGGGGGAGTCGGGGAAATGCTCAAGCACCGCCTTGGCCCGGTTGGCGGCGGCGAGATAGGCGCCGCGGCGCAGATAATAGTCAGCCACATGCACTTCGTAGCGCGCCATGGCATTGGTGAGATAGACCATGCGCTGGCGCGCGTCGTCGGCATACTTGCTGTCGGGGAAGCGCTCGATGAGCTCGCGGAACGTCTCGTAGGATTCGCGCATCCCTTTGGGATCACGCTCGGAGAGATCCTGGTTGGAGATCGTCCCGAGCAGGCCGAGGTCTTCGTTGAAGGTCGCCAGCCCCTTGAGGTAATACATGTAGTCGACGTTGGGGTGGTTGGGGTGCAGCCGGATGAAGCGATCGGCGGCGGCGATCGCCTCCTCGGGTTCGTTCGCCTTGTAGTGGGCGTAGGCGGTCTCGATCTGTGCCTGCTGGGCGTAACGCCCGAAGGGATAGCGCGCTTCGAGTTTTTGATAGAGTTCGACGGCCCGTTGATAATTTCCGTCGTTCAAGGCATCCTTGGCTTCGGAATAGAGCTTTTGCGCGTTCCAGCCGCGGGTCTCGTCCGCTTTTTCGGGGATGAGGCTGCAGCCGGTGAGCGTGAGCGAAAGGGCGAGGAAGAGCGCGGTGAGCGAACGCAGGATCATGGTAGATGACGATCGGGGCATGAGTGACTCGGTGACCGATTATAAGGCGGAATGGGACGACGATGACGTGATCACGGTCGAGGAAACCGTGCGCCTCGTGCCGGCTGCGCTCGCGGGCGAGCGGCTCGATCGCGTCGCCGCGGTGCTGTGGCCGGAGCATTCGCGCTCGCGCCTGCAGGCGTGGATCGAGGAAGGTTGGCTGAGTATCGACGGAATCCTCGCCGACTCGGTACGCCGCCGGTTGGCCGGGGGCGAACGTCTGGCGTTGAAGCTGCCGCCGTTCGTGTTCGGGGAGTCGCCGCAGGCGCAAGCGATGCCATTGTCTCTCCTTCATGCCGATGAATCGATTTTCGTCGTTGACAAGCCGGCGGGCCTGGTGGTTCATCCCGGGGCGGGAAATCTCGAGGGAACCCTGCTCAACGGACTGCTCGCGCTCGATCCCGGCCTGGCGGCGGTGCCGCGCGCCGGCATCGTGCATCGGCTCGACAAGGACACGAGTGGCCTCATGGTGGTGGCCCGCACGCTGGAAGCGCAGACCGCCCTGGTGCGCCAGCTGCAGGCGCGCACCGTACACCGCGAATACTGGGCGGTGGTGGCGGGGCGACTCGAGCGGGCCGGGACGGCGGAAGCGCCGATCGGACGGCACCCCCGGGTGCGTACCCGCATGGCGGTCGTGCCGCAGGGCAAGCCCGCGGTGACCCATTATCGCCCGCTGGAAGTCTTTGCCGAGGCCACGCTCGTCGAATGCCGGTTGGAGACCGGACGCACGCACCAGATCCGCGTGCATCTGGCTCACCTCGGCTTCCCCCTGCTGGGCGATCCTCTCTACGCCCCGCGGGCGGTGGCGGCGCGTTTTTCGCGTCAGGCGCTGCACGCCCGGCGGCTTGCCCTCGTGCATCCCGCAAGCGGCGAGCCATGCCGTTGGGAGTCGCCCCTGCCCGAGGACATGACCCGGCTGCTGGAAATCCTTCGGGGAGAGAGGCGATGATCCGCCGCATTCATTGGCCGGAAGCACCGCGCAACGTAGTACTGCGCCTCACCGACCGCGAGGGCGGGGTGAGCCGTGAGCCGTATGCCTCCTTCAACCTCGCCACGCACGTGGGCGACGACCCCGCGGCGGTGGCGGAGAACCGCCTACGCCTCGCGCGACTCCTTCCCGCCATGCCGTTGTGGCTCGAGCAGGTGCACGGCGCGCGCGTCTTCGATGCCGATCGCGAGCCCTGGGAGGGAACACCGCCGCAGGCCGATGCGGCGGTGACGACCCGGCCGAACTTGCCGCTTGCCGTGCTCACTGCCGACTGCCTGCCCGTGGCTTTTGCCGCCTGCGACGGTACCCGAGTGGCGGTAGCGCACGCCGGCTGGCGCGGGCTCGCCGGCGGCGTGCTGGAAGCGGTGGCGGCGCATTTTCCGCCCCAGGGCTTCGTTGCCTGGATTGGCCCGGGAATCGGGCAGGCGCACTACGAGGTGGGGGAGGAAGTGCGCGGAGTTTTTCTCGACCAGACCCCGTCGCTTGCCCGGTTTTTCGTACCCGGCCGCGACGGTGCGCATTGGCTCGCCGACCTCGTCGGCATTGCGCGGGCGAAGCTGCTCGCCGCGGGAGCGGCCGCAGTCAGTCTGGGCGGTATATGTACATTTCATGACAAGGCGTTCTATTCCTACCGCCGTGAAGGGAGGTGTACCGGCCGCTTCGCTTTGTGCCTCTGGCGCGCCTCGGGGTACATGACGCATGCTGCAGCGCATGATTGTCGCCATGCACCTTTCGTGCCACAATGAATTCGACCAAGGAGAAAATATGACGTCTTTCCCCAATCCGCCCGGCGTTTCGCTTCCTCCGGGGCATCCCTTGCAGGCATGGCAGCAGTACTGGCAGCTCATGGCCGGTGATCCGGACAAGCTGCGCCAGTGGCAGCAGCAGTGGCTGGCGCAGCACGCCCAGCTGTGGGACCAGCTGCTGCATCGCCGAGCGGGCGAGCCCGCCGAGCCGGTGGTGCCGCAGGTGCGCGGCGACAAGCGCTTCTCCTCGCCTGCGTGGCAGGAAAGTCCCATCTTCGACTACCTCCGCCAGGCCTACTGGATCAACGCGCAGATGCTCACCCGCTGGGTGGAAGAGAGCGACTTCCCCGACGGCAAGACCAAGGCGCGGGCGCGTTTCCTCGTGCGCCAGATCGTCGATGCGCTCGCTCCGTCGAACTTCGCCGCCACCAATCCGGAATTCATCCGTCAGGCGCTCGAAACCCAGGGCGAGAGCATCCGGCGCGGCATCGCCAACCTGCTCGAAGACCTGCACAAAGGTCACATCTCAATGACCGACGAGTCCGCCTTCGAAGTCGGACGCAACCTTGCGGTCACTCCCGGCGCGGTGATCGCCGAAAACCCCCTCATGCAGCTCATCCAGTACGCGCCGCTCACGGAGAAAGTGGGCGAGCGGCCGCTCCTCATCGTTCCGCCCAACATCAACAAGTTCTACATTCTCGACCTCCAGCCGGAAAATTCCCTCGTGCGCTTCGCTCTGGAGCAGGGGCACACGGTGTTCATGATCTCGTGGAAGAATCCGGGCATCACCGAGGCGCACTACGGCTGGGACGATTACCTCGAACTGGGGCCGCTGCGGGCGTTACAGATCGTGCGCGAAGTCACCGGCGTGTCCGATCCCAATGCGCTGGGGTTTTGCGTCGGCGGTACGATGCTTTCTTGTGCGCTGGCGGTGGCGCGTGCCCGCGGCGAGACGCCCGTGCGCAGCCTCACGCTCATGACGACCCTGCTCGATTTCGCCGAGAGCGGCGAGCTGGGCTGCCTGGTGGACGAGGCGAGCGTCACTGCGCGCGAAGCGGCGATCGGCAAAGGCGGGTTGATGCTGGGCTCGGAACTGGCCAATACCTTCTCGGCGCTGCGCGCCAACGACCTCGTCTGGAATTACGTGGTCAACAACTATCTCAAGGGTGAGGCGCCCAAACCCTTCGATCTGCTCTACTGGAACAGCGACAGCACCAACCTGCCCGGGCCGTTCGTCACCTACTACCTGCGCAACATGTATCTCGAGAACAATCTGCGCGTGCCCAACAAATTGACGATGCTCGGCGAGCCGGTGAGCCTCACCCGCCTCGACATGCCGGCCTACGTGATGGCGGCGCGCGAGGACCACATCGTGCCCTGGCGCGGCGCCTATCTCTCGCAACACTTGCTTGGCGGTCCGCGCCGATTCGTGCTGGGGGCGAGCGGGCACATCGCCGGTGCCATCAACCCGGCAAGCAAGAATCGCCGCAGCTACTGGATCAACGAAGCCCTGCCCGAGGAGCCCGAAGCGTGGTTGTCCGCGGCGCAGGAACAACCCGGCAGCTGGTGGTGGGACTGGGCGCGCTGGCTGGAGGCCCACAAGGGCAAGCTCGTGCCGGCACGCACCACCTTGGGCAACGATCAGTACCGCCCCATCGAGCCTGCCCCGGGCCGCTACGTGAAAGAGCCCGCGTTGCCGCTCGTGCGCGAACCCGTTGTGTAACTTCGCCGCCTCAGGCGGCGTCATCGAAGAAGAGGAGAAGGGAAATGACGACGAGAATTGCATTGGTCACAGGAGGCATGGGTGGACTCGGCGAGGCGATCTGCATCAAGCTCGCCCAGCTGGGCTATCGCGTCGTCACCACGCATTCGCTCAACAACAAGAACGCGCCGCAGTGGCTCGCCGACATGAAGGCCAAGGGGTTCGACTTCGCCGCCTATCCGGTGGATGTCGCCGACTTCGACTCCTGCAAGGCGTGCGTGGAGAAGATCGTGCAGGAAATCGGCCCGGTGGACGTGCTCGTCAACAACGCCGGCATCACCCGCGACATGACCCTGCGCAAGATGACCAAGGCCGACTGGGACGCGGTGCTGCGCACCAACCTCGACAGCGTCTTCAACATGACCAAGCAGGTCATCGACGGCATGGTCGAGCGCAAGTGGGGCCGCATCATCAACATCTCTTCGGTCAACGGCCAGAAAGGCGCCTTCGGCCAGACCAACTATGCCGCGGCCAAGGCCGGGATGCACGGCTTCACCAAGTCGCTGGCGCTCGAAGTGGCGCGCTACGGCGTCACGGTCAATACCGTCTCGCCGGGCTACATCGGTACCAAGATGGTGCTCGCCATTCCGCAGGAGATCCTGGACTCCAAGATCCTGCCGCAGATCCCCATGGGGCGTCTGGGCAAGCCCGAGGAAATCGCCGGACTGGTGGCCTACATCGCCTCCGAAGAGGCCGCTTACATGACCGGAGCAAACATCGCCATCAACGGCGGTCAGCACATGTATTGAGCATCGGTGCCTTGCGCATCGGCGAAAGGGCGCCCTGCCCATCGGGGCTGCCGAAGCGATACCTGGCGGTGTCGGGCGGTAGCCCCGGTCGTTTTGCGGCGGTATGGAACCTTTGCCTGCTGCTGCGGTATAATGCGGCATTACCGCCTCCTTGTGGGACAGATCGGCAATGACCGATGCGCAGCAGATCCGCCTGATCAAGAAATACCCCAATCGCCGTTTGTACGATACCGCCAGCAGCGCTTACATCACGATCGGTGACGTGAAAAATCTCGTGCTCTCGCACGAGCCTTTCCGTATCGTCGATGCCAAGACGGGGGAGGATCTCACGCGCAGCGTGCTGCTGCAGATCATCCTCGAGGAAGAGGCCTGCGGTCAACCTCTCTTTTCTTCGGAGATGCTCGCGCAGATCATCCGTTTCTACGGTCAGGCGTCGCAAAACCTGATGGGGCGCTATCTGGAAAACAGCATCGCCGCCTTCGTCGAGATGCAGAACAAGTTCCAGGAGCAGCTGCGCTCGCTCTACGGGGACAAGGCGCCGCTCGGCACCGACTGGATGGCGCAGTTTCTTTCGCTGCAGGCTCCGGCGCTACAATCGATGATGAACGCCTATCTCGAACAGTCGCGCCAGCTCCTTACCCAGATGCAGCAACAGGCAGAAAGCCAGACGCGCGGTCTCTTCGGCGCCATGTTCTCCGGCCTGCGGCCGCAAACGGACGAATCCGCCTCGAGCGGTACGACCTCACCGACCAAACCCGATGAAACTTGAGTTTGCCGCGCCCCGCGTGGGCATGGTGAGCCTGGGGTGTCCCAAGGCCACCGTCGACAGCGAACGCATCCTCACGCGTCTGCGCGCCGAGGGCTATGCGCTGAGCCCCGACTACGAAGGGGCGGATCTGGTCATCGTCAATACCTGCGGCTTCATCGACGCAGCCGTGGAAGAATCGCTGCAGGCGATCGGCGAGGCGCTGGCGGAGAATGGCAAGGTCATCGTCACCGGCTGCCTGGGTGCTCGGCCGCAGCGTATCCTCGAAGAATTCCCGCAGGTGCTGGCGATCACCGGCCCGCATGCGGAGGCCGAGGTACTCGATCTCGTGCACCGCCATCTGCCCAAGCCGCACGACCCCTTCACCGATCTCGTCCCCCCGCAGGGACTGCGGCTCACGCCGCCGCACTATGCCTATCTGAAAATCTCCGAGGGTTGCAACCACCGCTGCACCTTCTGCATCATCCCCTCGCTGCGCGGCGATCTCGTCAGCCGCCCCATCCACGAGATCATGGCCGAGGCCGAGGCGCTGGTGGAATCCGGCGTCAAGGAGATCCTCGTCGTGTCGCAGGACACCGCCGCCTACGGGGTCGATCTCAAGTACCGTACGGGGTTCGTCGACGGCCGGCCGGTACGCCAGCGTCTCACCGAGCTCGCCCGTCTGCTGGGTGAGCTCGGCGTATGGATCCGGCTACACTACGTCTATCCCTATCCGAGCGTGGACGAGCTCATCCCGCTCATGGCCGAGGGCAAGATCCTGCCCTATCTCGACGTCCCGTTCCAGCACGCCAGCCCCCGCATCCTCAAGGCGATGCAGCGGCCGGCGGCCACCGAACGGGTGCTCGAGCGCATCCGGCGCTGGCGCGAGATCTGCCCCGACTTGACGATCCGCTCGACCTTCATCACCGGCTTCCCTGGTGAGACCGAGGAGGATTTCGACTTGCTGTTGCAGTTCCTCGAAGAGGCGCAGCTCGACCGGGTCGGCGCCTTCGCCTATTCCCCCGTCGAGGGCGCGGCGGCCAATGCGCTTCCCGGTGCCGTGCCCGAGGAGGTGCGCGAGGAACGGCGCGTGCGCCTGCTGCAGTGGCAGGAGGACATCTCCACGCAGCGGCTGGAGCGCTGGATCGGGCGCCGGATCACGGTCCTGGTGGAAGAGGTCGACGAAGAGGGGGCGCTCGCGCGTTCGAGCGCCGACGCGCCCGAAATCGACGGTCTCGTCATCATTCCCAACGGCGAGGACTTGCAGCCGGGCGAATTCGCCGAAGTCCTCGTCACCGACTGCGACGTGCACGACCTCTATGCGGAAGTGCCGTCGCGCTGAATCACCCCTCTCTCCCCGTAGTTCAATGGATAGAACGAGCGCCTCCTAAGCGCTAGATCCAGGTTCGATTCCTGGCGGGGGGACTCCCTTTCAAGGTTTTTGTCATGCCTGTGCTCCGCCTCGACGACGCCCATCTTGCGTTTGGTCACGTTCCTCTGCTCGACGCCGCGTCCTTTCAGCTCGACGAGGGTGAGCGGGTGGTGCTGATCGGGCGCAACGGTGCGGGCAAATCCAGCCTGCTGCGCGTGCTCGCCGGCGAGCAGCCGCTCGACGACGGGCTCCTGTGGCGCCAGCCGGGCCTGCGTCTGGCCTACGTGCCGCAGGAAGCGGACTTCCCGCCGCAGGCCACGGTGGCCGAGGTGCTCACCGAGGGGCTGGGCGAGGCGGCAGGCCTCTTGCGGCGGTTTCAGGCGCTGTCGCGCCACGTGGCGGCCACTCCCGAGCCGGCGCTCCTTGCCGAACTCGACGCCGTCCAGCAGGCGCTGGAGCGGGAAGGCGGCTGGCAGTGGCAGCACCGCATCGACGCCGCGCTCGCGGCGCTGGGGTTGGAGGCCGAGGCGCGCATCGCATCGCTCTCGGGCGGCGGGGTGAAACGCGTGGCGCTCGCCCGCGCCCTGGTGGCCGAGCCGGAAGTGCTGCTCCTCGACGAGCCGACCAACCACCTCGACATCGCCGCGATCGAGCGGCTGGAGCAGATGCTGCTCACCTTTCGTGGCAGCGTCGTGCTGGTGACGCACGACCGGGCTCTGGTCGATCGGGTCGCCACCCGCATCGTCGAGCTCGACCGGGGGCGGCTGGCGAGCTTTCCCGGGTCGTTCGCCGAGTACGAACGGCGCAAGGCCGAGCAGCTCGCGGCCGAGGCGCAGGCGCAGGCGCGCTTCGACAAGTTCCACGCCCAGGAAGAGGCGTGGATCCGCAAAGGGGTGGAGGCGCGGCGTACGCGCAACGAGGGCCGGGTGCGCCGGCTGGAGCGGCTGCGCGAGGAACGCGAGGCGCGCCGCGAGCGGCTGGGGCGGGTGCGTCTGCAGCTGGAGGCGGGCGAGCAGAGCGGTCGGCTGGTGGCCGAGCTCGTGGGGGTGACGAAATCCTGGGGCGAGAAGACGGTGGTGCGCGACTTCTCCGCCACCATCCTGCGGGGCGATCGCATCGGCTTCATCGGTCCCAACGGGGCCGGCAAGACGACCTTGCTCAAACTGATCCTGGGCGAGATCGAACCCGATGCGGGTCTGGTGCGCCACGGCACGCGCCGCAACGTCGCCTATTTCGATCAGATGCGCGCCCAGCTCGACCCCGAGGCGCGGCTGATCGACGTCGTCAGTCCCGGTTCGGATACGGTGGAGATCGCTGGGCAGCGGCGCCACGTCGTCGGCTACCTCGAGGACTTCCTCTTCTCGCCGCAGCGGGCACGCTCGCCAGTGAAGACGCTCTCGGGCGGGGAGCGCAACCGGCTGCTGCTCGCGCGCCTCTTCGCTCAGCCGGCCAATGTGCTGGTGCTCGACGAGCCCACCAACGACCTCGACCTCGACACGCTGGAGCTCCTCGAAGAGCGCCTGCTCTCTTATTCGGGGACTTTGCTGCTGGTGAGCCATGACCGGCGCTTCCTCGACAACGTGGTCACGCAGGTGATCGCCTCGACCGGTGACGGGCGCTGGGAAGAGTGCGTCGGCGGCTACAGCGACTGGCTGCGGCTGAAGGGAGAGGTCGCATCGGTATCCGCGGCTCCGGGTCCGACCAAGGCCCCTGTCAAAGCCAAGGTTGCCGCGCCGGAGGAACCTCGGTCTTCCCGACCGCGGCGGTTGTCGTACCGCGAACGCCAGGAACTGGAGGCGCTGCCGCAGCGCATCGAGGCCCTGGAGGCCGAGCAGGCGGCGCTCGCCGAGGCGCTCGCCGATCCGCGGCTCTACAGCGAGCGGGCGCAGGAAGTGGCCGGCCTGAAGTCGCGGCTCGCGGCGCTGCAGGAAGAGATCGAGGCGCTCCTGGAACGCTGGTCGGAGTTGGAGGTGCTCGCCGCCGGCGAGGGGTGAGCGCTCATTCGCCGCCGGAGGGGGCGTCCGGCCCGGAGGGCTTGGACGCATCCGCCGAAACGGCGGCCGCCGCTTCGCCGCTCGTTTGGGTGGGCGGCGTCGTCTCGCCTGCGGGGCCGAGCAAGCGCGCCATCGCCTCTTCCGGCGCGCCGAGCTGCTTGAGCAGGATCTCGCGATTGACGTGCACCAGTTCCTGGATGGCGTCGAGGTCGGCCGGGATGCGCGGATCGTTCCAGCCGTGGGCGAGGTGGCGCGCAAGCCGCGTGGCGAGCCATACCGTGCGCGTGCGCGGATTCTCCAGGAGGTGGTCGTCGAGCAGCTTTTTCAGGATCTCGGGCAGTTCCAGCGCATCGATGAGGCCGTTGCGGATCTCGACTTCGGTGGCGTTGAACACCTTGCGCTGCAGCTGCTCGAGGGGGATGGCAGGGTAGGTGCGACGCAAGCGGATGAGCAGCGACATGAGCCGGGGGGCATAGAGCCACATCAGGACTTCGGTGATGTCGTGCAACAGCGCCGCGACCACCACTTCCGAGACTTCGATGTCGCGGCGCAGGAGCGCCCATTCGCGGGCGAAACGCGCCGCCCGCCGTAGCCGCGCGATGAGCCGAAGCAGCATCGCCAGCTCGCGCGGCTGATCGGCGAGCTCCTCTTCCACCAGCGTCATGCGGTCGCATTCGGCATAGAAGGCGCGGATGCCCAGCATGAGGAGGATGCGGTCGATGGTGGTGAGCTCGCGCGTGCGCAGGTCTGGTGGGCGGCGTTTCTGCAGGGTCACCATCAGGCGCAGCGTGAGCAGCGGATCTTGCAGCACCACCTGTGAGAGGACGTGGGCATTGAGCGTTTCCGCGATCGGGCGAAGTTCTTCGAGGTGACGCTTGGTGTGTCTGAGAATAGGAACTTTGTCGGCGCGCTCGGCGAAGAACCGGATCCAGGCAGCCGCATCCGGCAGCGGGTGCTCGAGTCGTTCCATCGCCGTCTCCGATCGCGTGCGTGTGTTTTATAGCGTGATTATCGCGAGCGCCAGGGTTTTTGCCAAGAGCAGGGGGATTCAGCCGGCGGGATAATCCGCCCAGCAATTGGGGGTTTCGTAGAGGCGCACCCGTGCCAGACAGAGCCGTTCACCGTAGAGAGCGGCGAAGCGCGGCTCCAGTGTTTCGTATGCGATGCGCGCAAGATTCTCGGCGGTGGGGACGGCGTCGAGCAGGACGGTCTTGTGATCGGGAATGCGTTCGAGCGCATCCAACAGCAACTGGTCGCCGCGATAGGCGAGAAAAGCGTGATCCCATTCCTCGATCAGTGCGCGCTGCACGAGGGTCTTCACGGCGGAGAAGTCGAGCACCATCCCTTCGTCACTGCGGCCCGCTTGCGTGACCGGTTCGCCCCGTAGCGTGACTTCGAGCACGTAGCGGTGGCCATGCAGGTGGCGGCAATGGCTTTCATGATTGGGGATGCGGTGCCCGGCGTCGAATTCGAATCGTCGGGTGATCAGCATGGTGAGAGGATTCTAACGGAAAAAGCCGCCGCGGCTTGCGTGATGCAAAGTCGCGGCGGTCGGTATGGCGTGATGTGGGGCGTGGGCGGTACCTGGATGCCGGCGAGCGGATTTGCCGTGCGCTCCGGTCGTGTCGTGCTCCAGCGCGCTCGTCTCGCCCCTCTTCGTGAGAGGTCTCGTCGCGGCAGGGACCCCCCAGCGGCCCGGTTCGCGACGTGTGCTGCAGGGTCGTTCAGTCTTCGGCGGATTCGGCCTCGTCTGCCGCCGTACTCGACTTCCCCTGGGTTTTCACCCAGGCGCGGGCTTCTTTTTTCAGTTCTTTGAATTTCTCTGAGTCGGTCGCTTTGAGATACTGGGCGACTTCCCAGTCTTCCCGCTTGATTTTGTTGACGTCGATCTGTTCGACATGAACGAGCCGAAGCAGCGCCTGCACTGGCCGGGGGATGTTACGCCCGCTTTCGTAGCGCGAACCCCCGCTCTGGGTGACGCCGAGTTTGGACCAGAACTGGGACTGGTTGAGTCCCAGTTTCTTGCGCAGTTCGCGGATGTCGCTTCCGGTAAAGTTTTTCATCGAGATTCGCTCCATTACTCGTGGATAGGAGAAAAGTGCCTCGCTCATGTCGTGCTTGAGCGAGGCATGATCTTATAACGTCTGATGTTGTAAGACAACTACTTTTTGATAGTTGATTCGTATTTTTTTGTGTCGCCGATTTTATCACTCCGTCGTGAGGGGGGGTGGAAAAAACGGCGGCAGATTTCACCTCGGGCCAGTGCTGGGCTTTTGGGCCATCGTGTTTATAATTGCTGGTTTCAATTCGGCATGAGGGAAAGATGGCGCTCATCGTGCAGAAGTACGGCGGCACTTCCGTGGGTTCGCCGGAGCGGATCCAGAACGTCGCTCGCCGGGTCGCGAAATATCACCAGCAGGGGCATCGGGTGGTCGTGGTGGTCTCGGCCATGAGCGGCGAGACCAACCGGCTCGTGGCGCTCACCCAGGCGCTGTCCGAATCCCCCGATCCACGCGAGACGGACGTGGTGCTGGCCACCGGCGAGCAAGTGACGATCGGGTTGTTGTCCATCGCTTTGCAGGAGCTCGGAGTGCCGGCCAGGAGCTACACCGGCTGGCAGGTTCCTATTCGTACCGATAGTGCCTTCACCAAGGCGCGCATCCTCAGCATCGAACCCGAACGGATGCTCGCCGATCTGGCCGAAGGCAAGGTCGTGGTCGTGGCAGGTTTCCAGGGGGTGGACCCCGCGGGGAACATCACCACGCTCGGGCGCGGCGGCTCCGATACCACCGCCGTGGCGCTCGCGGCGGCGCTGCAGGCCGACGAATGCCAGATCTACACCGACGTCGACGGCGTCTATACCACCGACCCGCGCATCGTGCCCGAGGCGCGGCGGCTGGAGCGCATCACCTTCGAAGAAATGCTTGAGATGGCGAGCCTCGGTTCCAAGGTGCTGCAGATCCGTTCGGTGGAATTCGCCGGAAAATACAAAGTCAAGTTGCGCGTACTGTCCAGTTTCGAAGAAGAGGGAGAAGGGACGTTGATCACGGTCGAGGAAGAAACGAATATGGAACAACCCATCATTTCCGGCATCGCCTTCCAGCGTGACGAGGCCAAGGTAACGCTACTCGGCGTGCCCGACAAGCCCGGCGTCGCCTATCAGATCCTGGGGCCGGTGGCCGACGCCAACATCGACGTGGACATGATCGTGCAAAACGTCGGTCACGACGGGGCAACCGACTTCAGTTTCACCGTGGCAAAAAACGATCTGAAGCGGGTGCTCGAGATTCTCGAACGGGTGAAGAACGACCTGGGGGCGCGTCAGGTGATCGGTGACAAATCGGTGTGCAAAGTCTCGCTGGTGGGCGTCGGTATGCGCTCCCACCCGGGCGTGGCCGCCAAGATGTTCCGTACGCTCGCCGAAGAAGGGATCAACATCCAGATGATTTCCACCTCGGAGATCAAGATCTCGGTGGTGATCGACGAGAAGTATCTCGAACTTGCCGTGCGTGCCCTGCACAAGGCGTTTGGGCTCGACCGGCCCGAAGCGGACGTCTGAGACGGGGCGTGCCATTTTTCTTTTTTGACGGAAGGTCTTGCCGTCCGTTATAATGCCGGGCCTGCCACCTACGCGGCAGGCCCATTCCACACGCCCGCAAGCGACGAGGGTCCGTGTTCGTGCACGGTGGGTCGCGGGCGGAGGTTCAACCCTTATCCATTGGAGTTTTCATGAACGTCACGATGCGTCAAATGCTCGAGGCCGGCGTGCACTTCGGGCACCAGACCCGTTTCTGGCATCCCAAAATGGCTCCCTACATCTACGGGGAGCGCAACAAGATCCATATCATCAACCTCGAGAAGACGCTGGCGCAGCTACGCGAAGCGCTCGAGTTCGTGCGCCGGCTCTCGGCCAAGGGCGGCACGATCCTGTTCGTCGCCACCAAGCGTCAGGCACGTGACATCATCGCCGAGGAAGCCCAGCGTTGCAGCATGCCCTTCGTCAATGAACGCTGGCTCGGCGGCATGCTCACCAATTTCAAGACGGTGCGCCAGTCCATTGCCCGGCTCAAGGAGCTGGAAGCGGCGTTTGCCGACGGCTCGGTGCAGCAGCTGCCCAAACGCGAAGCACTGGGTCTGCAGCGCGAGCTCGACAAGCTCGAGCGTAGCCTGGGCGGCATCAAGGAGATGGAGCGTCTGCCCGATGCGCTTTTCGTCATCGATGTCGGGCATCACAAGATCGCCGTGGCCGAGGCCAACAAGCTGGGTATTCCGGTGGTGGCGGTGGTCGACACCAACCATAGCCCCGAGGGAATCGACTACGTGATCCCGGGCAACGACGATTCGGCCCGAGCCGTGCGCCTGTACGCGCGGGCGATCGCCGACGCCGTGCTCGAAGGAAAGGCCATGGCGCTGCAGGAAGTGGTCGCAGCGGCTTCCGACGAGTTCGTGGAAGTCGAAGGCGCCGAAGGTGAGACGGCCTCCGAGGAAGGCGAAGCGCCGGCGGCCGAGTAAGGCAGAGGCAGTGTGCATGGGGTGGGCGCACGTGCGTGTACCTACCCGACAATCTTTCGTGAGGACGGATGATGGCTGAAATTACCGCAAGTATGGTCAAGGAGCTGCGCGAGCGCACCGATGCGCCGATGATGGAGTGCAAGAAGGCTCTGGCTGAGGCCGGTGGCGACATGGCGCGGGCCGAAGAGATCCTGCGCGTCAAGCTCGGCAACAAAGCGAGCAAAGCCGCGAGCCGCGTGGCCGCCGAAGGCATCGTCGCGACCTGGATTTCGCCCGATGCCAAGCTCGCGGCCATGGTCGAGGTCAATTGCGAGACCGACTTCGTGGCGAAGAACGACGAATTCATCGCCTTTGCCAACCGCTTGGCGCAACTGGTGGCCGAGCGCAACCCGGGCGACGTAGCAGCGCTCTCCCAGCTCGAACTCGACGGCAAGCCGGTCGAGCAGGTGCGCACCGAACTCGTGGGCAAGATCGGCGAGAACATCACCATCCGCCGTTTCGTCCGCATCGAGGCGCAAGGCAAGGTGTACGCCTACGTGCACGGCGGCGCCAAGATCGGCGTGCTCGTCGATCTCGTAGGGGGCGACGAGGCGCTGGGCAAGGACCTGGCCATGCACATCGCCGCCTGCAAGCCGAAGGCCCTTTCGGCCGATCAGGTGCCGGCCGAGCTCATCGAGACCGAGCGGCGCATCGCGCGGCAGAAAGCAGTCGAATCGGGCAAGCCCGAGGCGATTCTCGACAAGATCGCTGAAGGGGCGGTGCAGAAGTACCTCAAGGAAGTCACCTTGCTCGGCCAAGGCTTCGTCAAGGATGACAAAGTCAGCGTCGAGGCGCTCCTGAAGCAGCGCAACGCCAAGGTCGCTTCCTTCGCGCTCTTCGTCGTCGGCGAAGGCATCGAGAAAAAGCAGACCGACTTCGCCGCGGAAGTGGCGGCGCAGGCGGCGGCCGCGGCCAAGTCCTGAAGACGAGGTCATCTCATGTCTACCCCCGCCTATCGCCGCATCCTGCTCAAGCTCTCGGGCGAAGCTCTGATGGGCGACGACCCTTACGGCATCAATGAGAAAGTGGTCGAGCGCATCGTGGGCGAGATCGTCGAAGTCGGCTCGTTGGGCGTACAGATCGGGATCGTGATCGGCGGGGGAAACATCTTCCGTGGCATCCAGGGAGCGGCGAGTGGCATGGACCGGGCGACCGCCGACTACATCGGCATGCTCGCCACGGTGATGAATGCGATGGCCCTGTCGGACGCCTTCCGCCGGCACGAAGTGGAATCGCGCGTACTCTCGGCGCTGCGCATCGAGCAGGTGGTCGAGCCCTATATTCGCGCTCGGGCCATTCGCCATCTGGAAGAGGGTCGTATCGTCATTTTCGCTGCCGGCACCGGCAATCCCTTCTTCACCACCGACACGGCGGCGGCGCTGCGCGGCGCCGAGATCGGGGCGCAGATCGTACTGAAGGCGACCAAGGTCGATGGCGTCTATAGCGCCGATCCGCGAAAAGACCCGAGCGCCAAGCGCTATCACCGCATCAGCTTCGACGAGGCGATCGGACGCAATCTCGCGGTGATGGATGCCACCGCTTTTGCTTTGTGTCGCGACATCAAGCTGCCGATCAACGTGTTTTCGATCTTCAAGCCAGGGGCTTTGCGCCGTGTCATCATGGGCGAGGACGAAGGCACGCTGGTCCACTCGTAAGGAGAGGAGATGAACGTCGCTGAACTCAAGAAAGACGCCGAGCAGCGCATGGCCAAGGCGATCGAGGTGCTCAAAGTCGATCTCGCCAAGATCCGCACTGGCCGTGCCCACACGGGCCTGCTCGACCACGTGATGGTCGAATACTACGGTTCGATGGTGCCGGTGCCGCAGGTGGCCAACGTCACCCTGATCGATGCGCGCACCATCGGGGTGCAGCCTTGGGAGAAGAACATGCTCTCCAAGATCGAGAAGGCGATCCGCGAGAGCGACCTAGGGCTCAATCCCTCGAACATGGGTGAGATCCTGCGCGTTCCCATGCCGCCGCTCACCGAAGAGCGCCGCCGGGAACTCGGCAAGGTCGTGCGTCATGAAGGGGAGCAGGCGCGCGTGGCGGTGCGCAACGTGCGCCGTGACGTCAATCAAGCGATCAAAGACGCCTTGAAGAAGAAGGTGGTCAGCGAGGACGAGGCGCGGCGCGCCGAGGATGATATCCAGAAGATCACCGACCGCTACATCGGTGAGATCGACAAGCTCGTCGAGAAGAAAGAGCAGGAACTGCTGCAGATCTGATCCGATCCCCCGTCGCAGCGTCCGGCGGGGCAGTGCGAGGTACCGTGGCCGAACTTCCTCTGACATCGACGACGGGCATCCCCGAGGTGCGCCCGATCCCGCGGCACATCGCCATCATCATGGATGGCAATGGTCGCTGGGCCAAGCTGCGCGGCCTGCCACGCGCGGAAGGGCACCGTCAAGGCGTAGAGGCGGTGCGCCGTGTGGTGCGCCATTGCGCCGAACTGGGCGTGGAACACCTCACCCTCTTCGCTTTTAGCTCGGAGAACTGGCGCCGTCCGGCGGAAGAGGTGGGTTTCCTCATGGGGCTCTTTCGCATGATGCTGCAGCGCGAAGTGACGCGCATGCATCGCAACGGTGTACGGCTCACCGTCATCGGCGATCGCGGCCGATTCGACGCCGAATTGCAGTCACTCATCGCCAAGGCCGAGGCACGTACGGCCGGCAACACCAAGATCTGTCTCAACATCGCCGCCAATTATGGCGGCCGTTGGGACATCGTGCAGGCGATGAACCGGCTCACGCGCGCACATCCCGAGCGCGCCGGTTGCTACACCGAGCTCGAGCTGCAGGCCGAGCTCGCCTTGGGCTGGGCGCCGGAGCCCGATCTCTTCATTCGCACGGGAGGTGAGCAGCGATTGAGCAATTTTTTGCTGTGGCAGCTCGCTTACACCGAACTCTATTTCACCGATACGCTCTGGCCGGATTTCCGCGAGGAGGCGCTCGACGAAGCAGTGCGCTCCTACCAATGCCGTGAGCGGCGCTTTGGCCGTACGAGCGAGCAGCTCGCTGTATCTTCATGATCGTCACCCTTGGGAATGCCTCGCGTCGGCTCCTCACCGCGATGGTCTTGATCGCCGGCTTGCTCGTTCTGCTTTTTTGGGCACCGGCACCCTTGTGGGCGGCGTCCGTTGCCGTCGTCGTCTTTCTTGCGGGCAGGGAATGGGTGCGGCTGGGCGGCTGGGGCGAGGTGGCAGCCTGGGGTTGGGCGTTGGGCTATACGGCGGGATATGTCCTCTTGTGGCGATTGAGCGGGGTGAGCCTGGGCGCGCCCCTTCATTCCGTGATCGGTGCGGTGATGATCGCCGGGGCTGCCTTCTGGCTGAGCTTCGTCCCTTGGACTTTGTTCGCAGGTTGGCGCTGGCGCAGCCGTTGTTCGTGGGTTGCCACGGGCGCCTTGGTACTGTGGCCGACGGCGCTGGCGGTCGTTCTCCTGCGTGAATCGTCGGCGCTGCATCTACTGGCGATGATGGCGCTCGTCTGGGTGGCCGATGCCGCCGCCTATTACGTTGGCCGTCGTTGGGGGCAGCGAAAACTCGCGCCAGCGATCAGTCCTGGCAAGACGGTGGAAGGGGCCATTGGGGCTTTTGCCGGCGTGTCGCTCTATGCGGTGATTCTATACGCCATGGGCCTCGTACCGGAGGGTACGAGCTTTGGAACGTTCCTCGTCATCTTGCTCGCTTTGACAGTGCTGGCGATCGAGGGGGATCTGTTCGAATCGTGGGCGAAACGGATTGCCGGAGTGAAAGATTCCGGCGAGCTGTTGCCGGGGCACGGGGGCGTGCTCGACCGCATCGACAGCCTGACGGCAACGCTGCCTTTCCTTGCCCTGTGGTGGCTGGAGCGGCAATGAAACGCGAGCGGTTGGCGATCCTCGGGGCGAGCGGCTCGATCGGTGCGAGCACCTTGGACGTGGTCTCACGTCACCCGGAACGGTTCGAGGTCGTGGCGCTCGCGGCGCAGCGTCGCTGGAACGTGCTGCTCGAGGCGTGTCGGAAGTTTCGCCCCCGATGGGCGGTGCTGGGTGAAGCGAGCGCTGCGGCCGCCTTGCGTGAGGCGCTACGCCGAGAGGGGATCGCGACGGAAGTGGAGGAGGGGGAAGCGGCGCTCGCCGAAATCGCCCGCCATCCCGAAGTGGACACGGTGGTCGCTGCCATCGTCGGCGCGGCGGGGTTGCCTCCCACGTGGGCGGCCGTGTGCGCGGGCAAGAAGATCCTTCTCGCCAACAAGGAAGCCCTGGTGCTCGCTGGCGGGCTCTTCATGGAGGCGGTGGATCGTCATGGGGTGCGGTTGCTGCCGCTCGATTCCG
Organism: Tepidiphilus baoligensis; assembly: GCF_012911495.1. Classification (NCBI taxonomy): domain Bacteria; kingdom Pseudomonadati; phylum Pseudomonadota; class Hydrogenophilia; order Hydrogenophilales; family Hydrogenophilaceae; genus Tepidiphilus; species Tepidiphilus baoligensis. The sequence goes on along the minus strand of NZ_JAAAUB010000004.1, from coordinate 74,460 downwards.
AGCACAACGCCATTTTTCAGGCACTGCCGACGGACTACGATCGCAACCGACCGGACGATTTCGGCGTGCGACGGATCATTCTCACTGCATCGGGCGGCCCGTTCCGCGAGCGTTCGTTGGAAACCTTTGCCGCGATCACGCCGCAAGAGGCGTGCGCCCATCCCAATTGGTCGATGGGGCGCAAGATCTCGGTCGATTCGGCCACGATGATGAACAAGGGGCTGGAGGTGATCGAGGCCCATTGGCTCTTCGGCTTGCCGCCCGAGCGTATCGAGGTGGTGATCCACCCGCAGAGCGTGGTGCATTCCTTGGTGGAATATCGCGACGGCTCACTGCTCGCGCAGCTGGGCACGCCCGACATGCGTACGCCGATTGCGCACGCGCTGGGATTCCCCCAGCGGCTCGAGGCGGGGGTGAGGCCGCTCGATTTGGTGCGCGTGGGGCGGCTCGACTTCGCAGCGCCCGATCTGCGCCGTTTTCCCTGCCTGCGTCTGGCTTACGATGCGCTGGAAGCCGGCGGATCGGTTCCGGCGGTACTCAACGCGGCCAACGAGGTGGCGGTAGCCGCCTTCCTTCAGGGTCGGCTGGGTTTCGATCGCATCCCGGCCGTGATCGAGGCCACGCTCGAGCGCTTACCCCGACAAGAACCCGATTCGCTCGAGGACGTGCTCGCCTATGATCGTCTGGCGAGAGAGCGGGCGCAGGACGTGCTCGCGCAGGAGGTGGCATGACCGTTTTGTCCTATCTCGTGCCCTTCGTGATCGCCTTGGGTGGGCTCATCTTCTTCCATGAGCTGGGGCATTACCTCGTCGCCCGGGCCTGTGGGGTGAAAGTACTGCGCTTTTCCATCGGATTCGGGCCTGCTCTGTGGTCGCGCCGCCTCGGGCGCGATGGCACGGAATGGGTGCTCGCCGCCGTGCCTCTGGGCGGCTACGTGAAGATGCTCGATGAACGAGAAGGCGCGGTGGCACCCGAAGACCTTCCACGTGCTTTCAACCGTCAGCCCGTGGGCAAGCGCATGTCGATCGTGGCGGCAGGTCCTGCGGCCAATCTGTTGTTGGCGATCGCCCTCTACGTCGTCCTCTACACGGTTGGCGTACGCGAACCGGTGGCGCGCATCGACCCGCCCGCCGAAAGTCTCGCGGCCCGGGTAGGGCTGCTGTCGGGAGACCGGGTGCTGGCTGTGGATGGGCGCGCCGTGGCGAGTCTGCCGCAGTTGCGCTGGGAAGTGCTCGCCGCGGCCATGCGTCGCAACGAAGTGGCTCTGGAGGTGGAGCGCGCCGGGGAGCGCCTCGTCTTCTCTTTGCCGCTTACCGGCGTCGTCGTCGATCACGGCAACGATGACGTCATGGTGCAACTCGGGCTCGTGCCCTGGCGTCCCCCACTGGAGCCGGTGGTGGGCAGCGTCGCCCCGGGCAGCCCGGCCGAACGTGCCGGTATCGTGCCCGGAATGCGGGTGCGTGCCATCGAAGGCAAGGAGATCGCCGATTGGCGCGAGCTCGTCGAGATCGTGCGGGCACATCCCGGCGAGACTTTGCGCTTTACCCTGGAGTACGATGGAGTCGTTACGGAGCGCGAGGTATTCGCCGAGCCGACCGACGACGGGCAGGGGGGCACGATCGGCCGCATCGGCGTGGCGGTGCGGCCGCCGTCCGATGAAACCTTCCTCGTGTCCGTTCGCTACCCTCCGATTCAAGCGGCAGGCATGGCGTTGCGGCAAACTTGGGAGGTGAGTACGATGACCCTGAGGCTCTTCGGGCGCATGCTCCTTGGCGAGGCATCGCTCAAGAATCTCTCCGGGCCGCTCACCATCGCCGACTACGCCGGCCAGACGGCGAGAATGGGTCTGGAGCATTACCTACGATTCGTCGCCCTCGTGAGCATCAGTCTCGGGGTGTTGAACCTGCTGCCGGTGCCGATTCTGGATGGAGGGCATTTGCTGTATTATTCGCTCGAAGCCGTACGCGGACGGCCCTTGTCCGAACGTGCGATGGAGATCGGGCAACAGATCGGCCTGGCGTTGTTGCTGACGTTGATGGCGATCGCGCTGTTCAACGATGTGTCCCGGATTTGGTCGAGTGTGAGCGGATGAAGAAAAAATTGGCGGCGGTGGTGGCTCTGATCGGAGCACTACTCGCGGGGGCGGTGCATGCGTTCGAGCCGTTCGTGGTCGAGGACATTCGCGTCGAGGGGATCCAGCGCGTCGAGGCCGGGACCATCTTCAGCTATCTGCCGGTGAAGGTGGGTGAGCGCATCACCCAGGAGCAGGCCGACGAGGCGGTGCGCAAGCTCTTCGAGACGGGGTTTTTCAGCGACGTGCGCATCGAGGCCGACGGCAACGTGCTGGTGGTCCTCGTCGACGAGCGGCCCGCCATCGGCGAGCTGCAGTTCGTCGGCATGAAGGAATTCGAGGTCGACGCCATCAAACTGGCGTTGCGTGGGGTCGGCTTGGCCGAATCGCGCATCTTCGACCGTGCCCTGCTGCGCCAGGCGGAGCAGGAGCTCAAGCGCCAATACCTCTCTCGCGGCTACTATGCGGTAGATATCCAAACGACCATCACGCCTTTGCCGCGCAACCGGGTGGCCATCCGTTTCGACATCACCGAAGGCCAGCCGGCCAAGATCGCGGAGATCAAGATCGTCGGCAACAAGGCCTTTTCCGAAAAGGAACTCCTCAGGAGGTTCCAATTGACCACTCCGGGGTGGCTGACCTGGTACACCAAGTCCGATCGCTATTCGCGTGAGAAGCTGCAGCAGGATTTGGAGGCGTTGCGCTCCTTCTACATGAACCAGGGATACCTGGACTTCGAGATCGAGTCGGTGTCGGTTTCGATCGGCCCGGACAAGCAGAACATCTACATCTCGGTCTCGATCAGGGAAGGGGAACGGTATACCGTGTCGGCGGTGCGCTTCGCCGGCAATCTCATCTTGCCCGAAGAGGAATATCACAAGCTCGCGCAACTCAGGCCCGGCGACGTCTTTTCGCGCGAGAAGCTCAATGCGACCGTGAAAGCGGTCGTCGACCGGCTCGGCAGTGAAGGGTACGCCTTTGCCAACGTCAATGCCGCGCCCGAGATCGATCGCGAGAATCGTCAGGTGGCTTTCACCATCTTCGTCGATCCGGGTCGACGCACTTACGTCAATCGCATCAACATCGGGGGCAACGTACGCACCCGAGACGAAGTAATCCGGCGAGAAATGCGTCAGATGGAAGGCGAGTGGTATGACGCCGATAAAATCAACAAATCCCGCCAGCGCGTCGATCGGCTGGGGTATTTCGACGAGGTGCAGGTGGAGACCCAGCCCGTGCCCGGCACCACCGACCAGGTCGATGTCAATTTTACCGTGAAGGAGAGGCCCACCGGCAACCTGATGCTCGGAGCGGGTTTTTCGAGCTCGGACAGCGTCGTGCTCTCGGGCGCGGTCTCACAGGACAACATCTTCGGTAGCGGCAAGTCGCTGGGCATTCAGCTCGATACGAGCCGCTCGAAGCGAACCGCCTCGCTCTCCTTCACCGATCCGTACTATACGATCGACGGCGTCTCGCTCGGGTACGATCTCTATTACCGTACCTTCGATCCCTCGGAGAGCTACAACATTTCGCGCTACAAAACCCGTTCCATCGGTGCGGGGTTGCGTATGGGGTGGCCCATTGGCGAGGATGACCAGATCCAGTTCGGTTTGGCCTATGATTTGACCAAGATCGACACCTATTGGGATAGCCCCTTTCGCTATCGACAATTCTGTGAATCCGGAGGTGATTACGACTGCGATGGCGTCTCTTCGCTGGCACTGACGGCGGGGTGGTCCCGTGATACCCGTGACTCGCGTATCTATCCGATGAAAGGTCGCTATCAGCGCGCCTTGGCCGAGGTGGACGTTCCGCCGGGAGACATCGAGCTCGTCAAACTTTCCTACCAGCACCAGTGGTGGATCCCGGTCACCGAGCGTCAGGCGCTCATGTTGAACGGCGAAATCGGCTGGATCGAATCCTTGGGCGGAAAGGATGTCCCCTTCTTCCGCAATTACTATGTTGGTGGAATCGGTTCGGTCCGAGGCTTCGACGCCGGCAGCCTCGGGCGCAAGGACGATTACGGTGATGCCTATGGTGGGACGCGCAAGCTCGTGCTCAACGCGGAATATTATTTCCCCTTGCCGGGTCTGGGAATGGACAAGACCTTCCGGATGTCGGTCTTCGTCGATTCGGGTTATGTCTGGGATCAGGACGATTCGGTCAAGTTCAACGACATGCGCGTGAGTACGGGTATAGGTTTCTCCTGGTCTTCGCCGCTGGGGCCGTTGAAGTTCAGTTTCGCGGTGCCGGTGCGTAAAGACGTCGGTGGTTCCAATTACAAGGACAAAACGCAGAACTTCCAATTCCAGTTCGGAACCATGTTTTAAACCCGATATCATTCCCGGAGAAGGCATCGTAAGCTTGATGTCACGGGGGGTATTTATTGATGCCTGTGAAGACGAGAGAGGTCAGCGTGAAGAGAAAATCCATGGCAGTATTGTTGGCATTGTCGCTCGGGCTGACGAGCGCGATGGCTTGGGCAGAAGCCAAGATCGGTTTCGTCAATTCGGAGCGTCTGATGCGTGAGGCGCCACCGGCCGTGGCGGCGCAGAAGCGGCTGGAAAAGGAATTCGAGCCGCGCGATCGGGAATTGAAACGCATGGCCGACGAGCTGCAGGCGCTGCAGCAGGAACTGGAGCGCAAGGGCGCGTCGATGAACGAGGGCGAGCGCAACCGCAAGGAGCGGGCTTTTGCCGAGTTGAGCCGCGATTTTCAGCGCAAGCAGCGTGAATTTCGTGAGGATCTCAATCAGCGGCGCAACGAGGAGCTCGCCCGCGTGCTCGACCAGGCCAACAAGGCGATCAAGAAAGTCGCAGAAGACGGTAAGTACGATCTCGTGCTGCAGGATGCGGTCTACGCGAGTCCGCGCATCGACATCACCGACCAGGTCATCAAGGTGCTCGAATCGGGTAATCTGTGATGACGATGGTTACGCTGGGGGATCTCGCCACGCGGTTTGGCGTCGAAATTCGGGGGGATCCCTCTATCGAGCTGCGCCGTGTCGCCTCACTCGAATCGGCACGGCCTGGGGACCTCACCTTCGTGGCGCAGCCGAAGTATCTCGCGCGCCTGCCACAGTGCCGCGCGAGTGCCGTGATCGTCTCGCCGAAATTCGCCGATCGCGCACCGTCCCATCTGGCGCTGGTGCTCGCGGCCGATCCTTATCTGCTCTATGCCAAGGCGGCGCAGTGGCTGCACCCGGAACCCGAGGTCGTGCCGGGGGTGCATCCCAGCGCGGTGGTGCTGGGCGAGGTCGATCCGAGCTGCACCATCGGACCGAACGCGGTGGTGGAGGCCGGGGCACGGATCGGTGCACGTACCGTGATCGGCGCGGGCAGCGTGATCGGCGCGAATTCTAGCGTCGGGTCCGATTGCCGCATCGCCGCCAACGTCACGATCTACCCGGGCTGTGTGATCGGTGCGCGGGTACGCATCCATTCGGGAGCGGTGATCGGCGCCGACGGTTTCGGCTTCGCCTGGGACGGCGAGGAAGAGCGCTGGGTGAAGATCCCGCAGATCGGCCGAGTGCTGATCGGCGACGACGTGGAAATCGGGGCGAATACCTCGATCGACCGCGGCGCGCTCGAAGACACCGTGATCGAGGATGGGGTCATCCTCGACAACCAGATCCAGATCGGACACAACTGCCACGTCGGGGCGTACACCGCCATGGCCGGTTGCGTCGGCGTGGGCGGCAGCACCCGCATCGGGCGCCGTTGCCGTCTGGGCGGGCAGGTCGGTATCGCCGGGCACGTGGAGATCTGCGACGACGTGACCATCATGGCCGGCTCCGGCGTGATGAAGTCCATTACCAAGCCCGGCGTCTACGGCGCTGGCATCCCGCTACAGCCCTACGAGGAGTGGCGGCGCAACTTCGCCTACTTGCGCCATCTCGACGCCATGGCCGAGCGCATTCGCCGCCTCGAGAAGCGTCTGGCCGAACTCGCCGACGAAGACTGATCCTCGCTTTCCCCGATTTTTTGCCGCGAGCCCTGCGACATGATGAACATCGAACAGATCCTGCAGTATCTGCCGCACCGCTATCCATTCCTCCTGGTCGACCGCGTGCTCGAGATGGAGGTGGGCAAACGCATCCTGGCGTTGAAAAACGTCACCATCAACGAGCCCTTCTTCCCGGGGCATTTCCCGCACGCGCCGGTGATGCCGGGCGTGCTGATTCTGGAGGCGCTCGCACAGGCTGCAGCCGTGCTCTCCTTCGAGACCATGGGCACGCGCCCCAATGCCGATTCCATCGTCTATTTTGCCGGTATCGACGAGGCGCGGTTCCGCCGTCCGGTGGTGCCGGGGGATCAGCTTCTGTTGGAGGTGGAATTGCTGCGCAACGTGCGCGGCATCTCGAAGTATTCGGCCACGGCCCGCGTCGGCGAGGAGATCGCGGCCCAGGCGCAGCTCATGTGCGCCCTGAAAGGCTTGAAATGAGCGCGGTCGAAATCCATCCCAGCGCGATCGTCGCTCCCGGCGCCGAGTTCGCCGAGGGGGTGAAGATCGGCCCCTACTGCGTGATCGGCCCGCACGTGAAGATCGGGGCGCGCACGAGGATCGAGGCGCACTGTGTGCTCGAAGGGCACACCACGCTGGGGGAGGACAACCACGTCTTTCCTTTCTGCTCCCTGGGGCAGGTGCCGCAGGACATGAAGTACGCGGGAGAACCCACGCGGCTGTCGATCGGGCACCGTAACACCATTCGCGAATACTGCTCCTTCAACGTCGGCACGGTGCAGGGCGGGGGTGAGACGCGCGTGGGGGACGACAACTGGATCATGGCCTACGTGCACGTGGCACACGACTGCGTCGTGGGCAATCACACGATTTTCGCCAACAACGCCACGCTCGCGGGCCACGTCGTGGTGGGGGACTGGGCGATCCTCGGCGGCTTTACCGGCGTGCACCAATTCGTTCGCGTGGGGGCGCACAGCTTCTGCGGGGTGGGCACAGTGCTGTTGCAAGACCTTCCGCCCTACGTGACGGTGGCGGGCAATCCGGCCGCGCCGCATGGCATCAATGCCGAGGGCTTGCGTCGGCGGGGGTTTTCGCCCGAGGCGATCGCCGCCATCCGGCGCGCTTACAAACTCCTCTATCGCAGCGGCTTGACGCTCGCCGAGGCGCGCGAGCGCATCGCCGAACTCGCCGCCGAGCAGCCGGAGGTGGAGCCGCTCGTCGATTTTCTCGCGCAACCGGGCCGTGGCATCGTCCGCTGAGAGGACCTCGGTCGCGCTTGTGGCCGGAGAGGCTTCGGGCGACCTCCTGGGAGGGCTGCTCCTCGAGGGACTGCGTCCGGCGCTGCCCGAGACGCGTTTCTGGGGCGTGGGCGGCGAGGCGATGCGTACCCAAGGGTTCGAGGCGCGCTGGTCCTACGAGCCGCTGGCGGTGCATGGCTTCGTCGACGCGCTCAGGCGCTATCCGCAGCTCGTGCGTTTTCGCCGCGAACTGGCGCGCGCGTTCGAGTCGCCGCCGGTGGATCTCTTCATCGGGATCGACGCACCGGATTTCAACCTGGGGCTGGAGGCGCGGCTCAAACGTGCCGGTATCGGCACGGTGCATTTCGTCAGCCCTTCGATCTGGGCCTGGCGCCGTGGGCGATTGAAAACGATCGCCCGCGCGGTCGACCTGATGCTGTGCCTTTTTCCGTTCGAACCGCCGCTCTATGCCGAAACCGGGGTCGAGGCGTGTTTCGTCGGCCATCCGCTCGCCGATCGGCTGCCGCTCGTGCCGGACCAGGCGGAAGCCCGGACCGCGCTGGGAATCGCGCTGCAGGCGCCGGTGCTGGCGCTCCTTCCGGGTAGCCGCGAGGGGGAGTTGCGGCACCTCTTGCCCGTCTTCCTCGCCGCCGCGGCGCGCCTGCGCCAAGCCCTGCCGGAGCTGGTCTTGCTCTTGCCCACGGCGAATGCCTTGGGTGATACCCTAGTCGCCGCCGCCTTGGCCGAGGCGCCCGAGCTCGAGGCCCGTGTGCTGCCGCGGCGGGCGCACGAGGCGATGACGGCGGCCGACGTCGTGCTACTCGCCAGTGGCACGGCCGCGCTGGAGGCGGCGCTCCTCAAGCGCCCGATGGTGATCGCCTATCGCATGAATCCCTGGCAATACCGCCTGCTGCGGCGCATGGCCTATTTGCCGTGGGTGGGTTTGCCCAACATCCTGCTGCGTGAGACGGTGGTACCCGAGTTGCTGCAGGACAAGGCGAATCCCGCCGATCTGGCCTCGGCGGTGTTGCGCTGGTTCGAAGACGCACCAGCGCGCGAGCGGCTCACCGAGCGTTTCACCGAATTGCACCTCATGCTGCGCCAAGACACCGCCCGTCGCGCACGCGAGGCGATCCTGGCGCGGTTCGGGCAGAGATTCGGGGGAAGATAGACGATGGCGGGTTACCTCTGTGGCGTGGACGAGGCGGGGCGCGGACCGCTCGCCGGGCCGGTGGTGGCCGCGGCGGTGATCCTCCCGCCCGGAGCCTCGCTGTCGGGCTTGAACGATTCGAAGAAACTGAGCCCGAGCCGGCGCGAACGGCTCGCGGCGGAAATTCGCGCCAGCGCACTTGCCTGGGCGGTGGCCGAGGCGTCGGCCTCCGAGATCGATGAATGGAACATCCTGCGGGCGACGCTGCGGGCGATGGCGCGCGCCGTGGCGGCATTGCCCCTGGTGCCGGACGAAGTGCTGGTCGACGGCAACCGGGCGCCGGAGCTGGAGGTGCCGGTACGCACGATCATCGGTGGTGACGCGCTCGAGCCGGCCATCATGGCGGCCTCGATCCTGGCGAAGACGCACCGCGATGCGCGGCTCGTGGCGCTGGATCGCCGTTATCCCGGGTATGGATTCGCCCGGCACAAAGGGTACGGCACCGCCGCGCATCTGGCGGGCTCGCGCGCCTCGGGCCTTGTCCCGAGCATCGCCGCAGTTTCGCCCCGGTGCGCGCGGCGGCCAACGGAAGCGAACGATGAGCACCTGGCAGGAGATCCGCTCGCGCGACAATCCCCAAGTGCGCGCGATCCGGCGCTGGTTGAACGAATCGTCCTTTCGCAAGCGCGAGCCATGGATCGTGCTCGAAGGCGATCACCTGCTCACCGCGGCGCTGCAGGCCGGCTGGATGCCGGAGGCGGTGTTCATCGAGGAAGGTCGGGAAGCGCGTTTCGCGGCCGTGCTCGAGGCACTGCCGCCCGCGTGCGCTCGCATTCGTGTCGCTTCCCCGGTTTTTCGCACGCTTGCCGCCACCGAGACGCCCGCTGGCATCGTGGCGCGGTTCGCGCGCCGTACGCTGGTGCTCGCGCCGCAGGAGCTCGCCGGGCGCGATCTCGTGCTGCTCGACGGGGTGCAGGAGCCGGGCAACGTCGGCGCGATCCTGCGCACCGCCGCTGCCGCGGGCGTGGGTGCGGTGCTGCTTGGGCCGGGTTGCGCCGATCCTTGGGCGCCCAAAGTGCTGCGTGCGGCGATGGGCGCGCACTTCGTGCTGCCGTTCGCGCAGATCGACGATCCCGCTCCCTGGTTCGCCACGCGCCGCGGCCGGGTTTTCGCCACGGCGCTCGCCGAGAAGGCCGTGCCGCTCTACACGCTCGATCTGAGGGCGCCGGCGCTGTGGCTCTTCGGTACGGAGGGCGCTGGCGTGCGCCCCGAGTGGTTGGCCATGGCGGACGCCTGCGTGCGCATCCCCATGCCAGGGGCGATGGAGTCGCTCAACGTCGCCGCGGCAGCGGCGGTGTGTCTGTTCGAGGCGGTGCGGCAACGCAACGGCAGGGGAATTCACGTATGATTCTTTGGTCGGAGTCGAGAAGTTGGCATTCCTGATCCCTGCCGAGTGGGAGGAACGATCCATGAATCTCTCCGAGCTCATTTTCGAGCACGCGAAACGTTTGCCACCCCAATTGCAACAGGAGACGCTTGATTTCATTTCCTGGATCGAACGGCGTCATGGAATATACGTCAGCAACCCAGCTCGAGCTGCAGCGCAGCGAACAGAATCGTTTCTGGCAAAAATAGCGGGTTGCCTGGGAGAGGATTTCCCCGATGACATCGATGATGCCGATCTCGGCGTTGATGTGCCGCGTGAGTCCTTGGAATGACGGGCTATCTTTTGGATACGAACGTCTGGATTGCCTTGTTGAAGAATCATCGCGAGGTGCGGGAAAACGTTCGTCGCATCGGCGTCGACGCACTCTATCTCTGTGCTCCCGTGTGGGCCGAATTATGGTACGGTGCCTGCAAGAGTGGTCGGGTCGCCGAGAATCAGCAACGGTTGCGGGAATTGGCCGCCTATGTTCGAGGTTTGCCATTCGACGACAGGGCTGCCGAACATTGTGGCGAGATTCGGGCTTTTTTGGCTCGCCAAGGAACTCCGATCGGTCCTTATGACTTACAAATCGCTGCCATTGCCCGATCTGCTGGTTTACGGCTGGTCACGCGCAACGTCGGCGAATTTTCCCGCGTGCCTGGTTTGATCGTAGAAAATTGGCAAGATGACATTTGAGAAGGCTTGGTGCCGCTCTGCTACAGTAGGAGACGATGCATGCTGCTCGTGATCTCCCCGGCCAAAGCGATGGACTTCGATACGCCCGCTCCCGTGGCGGAGACGACGCTGCCCGATTTCCTCGATCGGGCGCAGGGGTTGGTCGAGCGGTTGCGGCGGCTGACTCCGGCCGAGTTGCAGTCGCTCATGGACTTGTCGGACAAGCTCGCGGCCCTGAACGTGGGGCGCTACGCAGCCTGGTCGCCCGAGCATGCGCCCGCAGAGGCGAAAGCGGCGCTCTTCGCCTATGCGGGCGACGTCTACGAGGGGTTGGACGCGGTGAGCCTGCCTGCGGCGGCGATCGCCTGGCTGCAGGAGAATCTGCGCATCCTCTCCGGCCTCTACGGCGTGCTGCGGCCGCTCGATCGCATCCTGCCGCACCGCCTGGAGATGGGAACGCGGCTGGAGAATCCGCTCGGGCGCGATCTCTACGCCTATTGGCGGGAGGCGGTGACGGCAAGTCTGCGGCGCCTGCTCGAGGCGCAGGCGGCGGCCGGGCGCGAGCCGGTGTTGGTCAACCTCGCCTCCGAGGAATACTTCAAGGTGGTGGACGTGGCGGCGCTGGACGCACGGGTGGTGAGTCCCGTGTTCGAGGACTGGAAGGGCGGGCGTTTCAAGATCATCAGCTTCTACGCCAAGCGCGCCCGCGGGCTGATGGTGCGCCATGCGGCCCTGAAACGGGCGGAGACGGTGGAAGAACTGCTCGACTTCTCGCTCGAGGGCTATGCCTACGATCCGGCGGCTTCGAATCCGGATCGGCCGGTGTTCCGGCGCAAGGCGGCTTAGGGGAGGCGCTGAAGAAATGAGCGAGCGGGATGAAGCGCAAGGCGGAAGGTAGCGCAGCGACCGAGACATATCGAGTGGATAGGCGAGGGAGCGAGCACCGCGCAACGCAGCGATTCGCCCGCGCAGCCAATGATTCAGCGTTTCCTAGGGCAGGAGTTCGAGCACGGTATCCAGCCCCTGCACCATGCTGATGACGTTGACGTGGGGCAGGATGCGGGGCTTGGGTCGCCAGGCGAGCCGGGTGCCGGCGAGGGCGAGCATGGCGAGGTCGTTGGCCCCGTCGCCGGCGGCGAGGATCTCGCGCCGGGTCGCACCCAGCCGTGCGGCGGCGGCGCGCAGGATGCCGGCCTTGGCGGCGGCGTCGATCACGGGGCCGACGAGCCGGCCGGTGAGGAGGCCGTCTTTCGTTTCGAGCACGTTGGCGTGCTGTTCGTCGAAACCGAGCTCGCGCGCGAGGCGCTCGGTGAAGAAGGTGAATCCGCCGGAGACGAGCACGCAGTAACAGCCGTTGGCTTTGAGCGCCGCCACGAGCCGCGCCGCGCCGGGGTTGAGGCGTACCCGTTCGCGGTAGAGTTCTTCCAGCTGCGCCACCGGGATGCCGGCCAGCAGCGCCACTCGGGCGTGCAGTGCTTCGCGGAAATCGAGCTCACCCTGCATGGCCGCTTCGGTGATGCGGGCGACCTCGGGTTTGAGGCCGGCCAGATCGGCGATCTCGTCGATGCACTCGATGGCGATGAGCGTCGAGTCCATGTCGGTGACGAAGAGCCGAAGTGCCCGCCAGTTCGGGGCGACGTCCTCGTCGATCCAGGCCCAGTCGGCGCCGATCGCGCAGAGTTCGCGGTCGAGCTCGGCGCGACGCTCCGGCAGGGCGAGCGAGAGGTAGGTTCCTTGCGGGTGCGCGGCCAGGGAGTGCCGCGCCAGCCACTGGTGCGCCGCCGGGGCGGCGAGCAGGCGCAATTGTGGCATCAGCGCCCTCGCTGGGGCAGCACGTCGCGCAGCACCGCATTCGCCGAGCGCAGGATGGCGGCGGTGGTATCCCAGTCGATGCACGGGTCGGTGATCGAGCAACCGTACTTGAGTTGCGAGGGCGGTGCGGGGAAGGGTTGGTTACCCGCTTCGAGGAAACTCTCGAGCATCACGCCGACGATGGAGGTGTTGCCCTCGCGGATCTGGTGCACCACGTCTTTCAACACCAGCGGCTGGAATTCGGGTTTCTTCCAGGAATTGGCGTGCGAGCAGTCGACGACGAGGTTCAGCGGCAGCCCCGCCTTGGCGAGCGCCTGCTCGGCGAGCGACACCGAGACCGAGTCGTAGTTGGGGCGTCCGCCGCCGCCGCGCAGCACGAGGTGGCCGTGGCGGTTTCCCCGGGTGCGCACGATGGCGGTGCGGCCCTCTTCGTCGATGCCGAGAAAAGCGTGGGGGCGCGAGGCCGAGACGATGGCATTGACGGCTACGTCCAGGCTGCCGTCGGTGGCGTTCTTGAATCCGACCGGGGTGGAGAGGCCGGAAGCCATCTCGCGGTGCGTTTGCGATTCGACCGTGCGCGCCCCGATCGCCGTCCAGGAGATGAGGTCGCCGTAGTATTGCGGTGCGATGGGGTCGAGCGCTTCGGTGGCCGCCGGCAGGCCCAGCTCATTGACGGCGAGCAGGAATTCGCGGGCGCGTGCCATGCCCACGTCGATGCGGAAACTGTCGTCGAGGAAAGGATCGTTGATGTAGCCTTTCCAGCCGGTGGCGGTGCGCGGTTTCTCGAAATAGACCCGCATCACCAATACCATGGTCTCGGCCACTTCCCGGGCGAGCGCAGCGAGCCGCTTGGCGTAGTCGAGGCCGGCGACGGGGTCGTGGATGGAGCAGGGGCCGACGACGACGAAGAGCCGCGGATCTCGCCGCTCGAGGATGTCGACGAGGGTCTGGCGCGCCTGCGCCACCGTGCCTGCGGCGCGCTCGCCCAGAGGGTGCTGCGCCTTGATCTCGGCCGGCGAGGGCATGGGATCGAAGCGCTCGATGTTGGTGTTTTCCAGCAGTGGGTTGCTCATGGGTCCGTGCGTCCTGCCAAAAAGGGAATTATACGGTTTCGGTCGCCCGCGGAGCGAGCACGCGGGCGACGAGCTCGCGCACCGCGCGCACGCGCGAGTCTACGTCGGCGGTGGGGCGGGTCTGCACCAGCCGGTCGGGTCCGACCATCTTGACACTGCGATCGTGTTGGATGAGCGCGACCACCTTGGCCGGATCGACGGGGGCGTCCGGCGAGAATTGCACGCTGAGGCTTTTTTCGCTCGCATCGACCTTGGCGACGCCGCAGGGGGCAAGCGCGATCCGCAGGCGGTGGGTGGCCACCAGCGTGCGCGTCTGCGGCGGCAGCGGCCCGAAGCGGTCGACGAGCTCTTCGGTGAGCTCTTGCAGCGCCGCGTCGCTGTCGGCGTCGGCGAGCCGTTTGTAGAGCTCGAGCCGCACGCTCACGTCCGGGCAATAGTCGTCGGGTAGCAGCGCCGGGGCGTGCAGGTTGATCTCGGCCACGGTGCGGAAGGGGCGGGTGAGATCGCCCGGCTCCTGTCCGCTCTTGAGCCGGCGCACGGCTTCTTCCAGCATGCGGCTGTAGAGGGAGAACCCCACGCGCTGGATCTCGCCCGATTGCTCTTCCCCGAGGACTTCGCCCGCGCCGCGGATCTCCAGGTCGTGCATCGCCAGATAGAAGCCCGAGCCGAGATCTTCGAGCTGGGCGATGGCTTCGAGCCGCTTCTGCGCCTGGGCGCTGGGTTTGACGTGTGGGTCGGTGAGGAGATAGGCGTAGGCTTGATGGTGGCTGCGTCCGACCCGTCCGCGTAATTGGTGCAGCTGGGCGAGCCCGAAACGGTCGGCGCGGTCGATCAGGATGGTGTTGGCCGTGGGGATGTCGATGCCGGTCTCGATGATGGTGGTGCACAGCAGCAGGTTCGCGCGCTGGTGCGTGAAGTCGCGCATGACGCGCTCGAGTTCGCGCTCGGACATTTGGCCGTGGCCGACGACGATGCGCGCCATCGGCAGCAGGCGCTCGAGTTCTTCGCGCACGTTCTCGATCGTACGCACTTCGTTATGCACGAAATACACCTGCCCGCCGCGCTTGAATTCGCGCAGCACCGCCTCGCGGATGAGCCCCTCGGAGCGGGGGGCGACGAAGGTCTTCACCGCCAGACGCTTCTGGGGGGCGGTGGCGATGACGGAGAAGTCGCGCAGCCCCTCGAGCGCCATGCCCAGCGTGCGCGGGATGGGGGTGGCGGTGAGGGTGAGCACGTCGACTTCCTGACGCAGTTTCTTGAGCGCCTCTTTCTGCCGCACGCCGAAGCGGTGCTCCTCGTCGATGATCACCAGCCCCAGGCGGGCGAAGCGCACATCGGGCTGCAGCAAGCGGTGCGTGCCGATGGCGATGTCGATGCGCCCTTCGGCCAATCCCGCCAGGGCCTCTTTCTGCTCCTTGCTCGAGCGCAGGCGCGAGAGTTCGGCGATGCGCACCGGCCAGTCGGCGAAGCGGTCGGAAAAGGTCTGGAAGTGCTGCTCGGCAAGGAGCGTCGTGGGGGTGAGGATCACCACCTGTTTGCCGCTCGCCACGGCGGCGAAGGCGGCGCGCAGCGCCACCTCGGTCTTGCCGAAGCCGACGTCGCCGCACACGAGCCGATCCATGGGTTTGCCGGAGCGCATGTCGGCGAGCACGGCGTCGATCGCCGCCTGCTGGTCCGGCGTGGTCTCGAAGGGGAATCCGGCACAGAAATCCTCGTAGTCGCGTTCGTCGAATCTGAAGGCGATGCCGGGACGCGCGGCGCGCTGGGCGTAGAGCGCGAGCAGCTCGGCGGCGGTGTCCCGCGCCTGTTCGGCGGCCTTGCGTTTGGCCTTTTCCCATTGGCCGGAGCCGAGGCGGTGCAGCTCGACGTGCTCGGGGTCGGCGCCGAGATAGCGCGACACGAGGTGCAATTGGGCCACGGGTACGTAGAGCTTGTCGCCGCCGGCGTATTCGAGCTGGAGGAATTCGCCCTCGTCCGCTCCCAGCGGCATGCGCACGAGCCCCAGGTAGCGACCGATGCCGTGCTCTTCATGCACCACCGGCGCGCCGGGCGTGAGTTCGGAGAGATCCTTGATCCAGCCTTCGGGCGTGGTGGCTTTGCTCGTCTGGCGCCGGCTGCGGGGTTTGGCGCCGGTGGCGAAGAGCTCGCCCTCGCCATAGACGAGGAGCCGCGCGGCAGGGAGTGCAAACCCGCGCTCGAGCGGTCCGACGGTGAGCGCGAGCGGGGCTTCGCCGGCGAGGAAGGCTTGCCAATGTTCGACGAGCGCCGGCTCCAATCCGGCCTCGCGCAGCCGCTCGAGCAGCGTTTCGCGTCGTCCCGGCGTCTGGACGACCAGGAGCACCCGTTCGCCCGCCGCAGCGGCGGCATGCACCGCTTGCTCCAGCGCCGCAAGGGGCTGGGGTGCGCGCGCGTCGATCGCCGCCGGCGGCGGAGTGCGAGATTCTTCGGACTCGGCCCCGTCGCCGCGCAGCTCGAATCGCGGCACCGCTTTCAAGGCGGTGTAGAACCCTTCGGCATCGAGAAAGAGGGAAGACGGCGGCAGGATGGGACGGCTGCGGTCCCCGCCCAGCAGCCGATGGCGCGCTTCCAGTTCCTGCCAGAAAGATTCGATCGCCGCCGGGCAGTCGCCGTGGAGCAGCCAGGTCGCTTCCGCGCCAACGTAGTCGAAGAGCGTGGCCGTCTCGTCGAAAAAGAGGGGTAGGTAGTACTCGATGCCGGCGGGCCATACGCCCTGGCTGACGTCCTTGTAGAGCATGGCGCGGCTCGGGTCGCCTTCGAAGGTCTCGCGGAAACGCCGACGGAAGGTGGTGCGACCCTCTTCATCGGTGGGGAATTCGCGCGCCGGCAGCAGCTCCACTTCGGGCACGGGGTAGAGGGTGCGCTGGGAGTCGGGGTCGAAGGTCTTGATGCGCTCGATTTCTTCGTCGAAGAGCTCGATGCGGTAGGGGAGCGACGCGCCCATGGGGAAGAGATCGACGATGCCACCGCGCACGGCGAATTCGCCCGGACGCAGCACCTGGGCGACCGGCTCGTAACCTGCCAAGGCCAGCTGCCGGCGCAGCCCCTCGAGCTCGAGGGCCGCGCCCTGCCTGAGTGAGAAAGTGTGTGCGGCGATGAAGGCGGGAGGAGGAAGGCGACCGAGCGCCGTGGCCGCGGCGACGAAGACGAGGTCGAGCGTGCCTTGGGTGAAGGCGTAGAGGGTGGCGATGCGTTCGGAGACGAGATCCTGGTGCGGCGAGAAGGGATCGTAGGGGAGCGTCTCCCAGTCGGGAAAGAGTCGCGTCCGCAGCTGCGGGGCGAAGAAACGCACTTCTTCGGCGAGGCGCTGCGCGTCCAGGGGCGAGGCGGTGACTACCACCAGCGGCCGGCGCCGGCTCGCGAGTTCGGCGACGAGGAGCGCATCGGCACTGCCGGCGAGGCAAGGGATACGGAAGGTTTGGCCGGCTTGCGGCCAACGCAGCCGCTCGAGCACGGGAAGGAGCGTTTGGGTCATGCGGGAATTTTGGGAAGTGGAATCGGGGCAAAAGAAGGTAGAGGGCGGAATTCTAACCCGCCGGCACGGTCTGGGTCGAAGGAGTGTGCGGCAGGTGACGCTCGAACCACTCGCAGGTGAGTGCGATCGCCTCCAGCCACGGCCCTTTGGGCGGTGGGGGAGGCAAGCGTTCCCAGCGTTTGGGTGCTCCGATATGGGGCCATGCGGCAGTGTTCGGTTTGTCGTCGTCGGCAGAGGAGGTCATGAGCAAGATTGGCGTAGTCAAGCTGACGAGGGGCGCTGCGCCCGCCAGATCGATTCTTCCCAGGGGACAAGAGAGGGCGTAAAAAGTTTGGTCTTCACGCGCCGCGAGACGGATCGACACGGCGGCTGCGGTGCGCCAGCCCACCGCAGCCAGAGGCAGGTTGCCACGAAACGGTTGATGGTGCAGCCATTCGAGCACGGTGGCGGCGCGCTCGCCGAGGTCGTTGACGTGCCAGGCGATCTCTTCGGCATCGGCGCATTCGTTGGGGGTGAGCAGGCAAACGGTCAGTGTGCCGAACCCTCGTGCCGTGAGTGCTTGCGCCAATGCCTGGCTTTGGGCAGCATCGTTTCCGGTCTCGAGGATGAGGACGAAGGCACGTGTCGATTCGGGGAGTGCGAACGAGACGTCGATCCACGAGCGCTCGCCGACTTTGAGCCGCAGCGCTTGGACGCAGAATGCCCAGGTGGCGCGATTTTCTCGCTGCCCTGCAGCCGTTCGCGATGGTCGCTCGCGGTACCCGTCGTTCCCTGCGGGGGATGGCGATCCCATGTCAGGGGCATCGGGTGCTTCTGTGCGAGAAGGAGACGGGGATGTCATGCCAGGCTCCCTCACCCGGCGCCGAGTACGATGGGGATGCGCCGGTTGCCGAAGTGCCCCGGGGCGCGAGCGAAACGCCCCTCGATCTCCCGGCCGCAAGCGGGACAGTGCCCCTCGGGCGTGAGCGCGTAGCGGGTGATGACGTAGCCGTCGCGCTCGATCAGCCGGGTACCGCAGTCGGGGCAGTAGGTCGTCGAACCCTCGCGATCACGGACGTTGCCGGTATAGACGTAGGCGAGCCCTTCTTCGCGGGCGATGGCCCGCGCCCGCACCAGGGTCTGCGGCGGGGTGGGTGGACGATCGAGCATCTTGAAGGCGGGGAAGAAGGCGGTGAAGTGCAGCGGAACGGTGGTTTTGAGCTCGTCGCGCACCCAGCGCGACAAGGCCCGAATCTCGTTTTCGCTATCGTTGAGGCCGGGGATGAGGAGCGTGGTGATCTCGACCCAGACGTCGGTGTGGTGCACGAGGTAACGCAAGGTATCGAGCACCGGCTGGAGTTTGCCGCCACAGTAGCGGAAATAGAATTCCTCGGTAAACCCTTTGAGATCGACGTTGGCCGCATCCATCACGGCGAAGAATTCCTCCCGGGCGCCGGGTTCGATGTAGCCGTTGGTCACGGCCACCGTATAGAGTTGGTGCTTGCGGGCGAGTTCGGCACAGTCGATCGCGTATTCGGCAAAGATGATCGGATCGTTGTAGGTGAAGGCGAGTCCCTGGGCGCCGTAGGCGAGCGCCGCTGCCACGATGGCCTCGGGCGTGCCGGAGTCGTCCAGCCTGGCGTCGAGCTCCTTGGCCGCCGAAATCGACCAGTTCTGGCAGTATTTGCAGGCGAGGTTGCAGCCGGCCGTGCCGAAGGAGAGTACCGCCGTGCCGGGGTAGAAGTGATTGAGCGGTTTCTTCTCGATGGGGTCGATGCAGAAGCCGCTCGATCGGCCGTAGGTGGTGAGCACCATCTGGCCGCCGAGGTTGGCGCGCACGAGGCAAGCGCCGTGCTGTCCCTCACGCAGTTTGCAGCGGCGCGGGCACAGGATGCATTCGAGGCGCCCGTCGGGCAGCGGACGGTAGAAACGGGCAGGGGCGTTCATTGCACGGCTCCGGCGGGCAAGGGTTCTTTCCATTTGGCCACCGTGTAGCGTGCGGCCATGAGGTTGCGCGCGGGGCGGCGCGGGTCGAGCCCCGCTTTGAGCTTGAGGGCGGCGAGAAAATGGTGCGGATTGGGGATCTCTTCCCACACTTGGGGCAGAAAGGTGGCCGAATTGCACCCCGAGAAAATCATCAGACCGTCGATGCCCGGCCGAAGTTGCGCCAACAGATCTTCCTCGTCACGGAATTCGAGGAATTCGAGCGGCGAGAGCAGCGACACCTCGATGCGGATGAGGGGCAGCTCGTCGGCCGTGACAGGAGGAAAGCGAGGATCGCGTGTGGCGGCGGCGATCGCATTCTCGGCGACGTCTTGGCGCAGCGGTCGCTGAGCGCGCACCGAGCCGATGCAGCCCCGCAGTTCTCCTTCTTCGGTGAGCGTGACGAAGGTGGCACCGGGTTCGTCGAGCCGCGGATCTTCCGGCCGGGGCAGGCGACGACCGGTGAGATGCTCGGTGATGGCGGCACGGGCATGGGCGAGCAGCACCTGCCCGAGCCGCTCGTCGACCTCAATGGATGGCTTCGGCTCCATGGCGAACCTCCTCGGTGAAGGCGATGCTGGTGTAGCCGACGACCCGGTCCCGGTCGCCAAAAGTGTCGCCGCTGTTGCAATAGGCAATGACATGGGGTTGGAGCTGGCGACGCCGGGCGGCGAGCAGCAACCCGTCGATGGCGATCGCTCCACAGGCATCATCCGGCGTGATCGTCGCATCGCCCTGTAGGATGCGCTCGATCGTGGCCTGATCGAGGGCACGCGCCTCGTCGTAAGGGTGGTAGTGCGAAAGGTCGGAGCTCACGAGGATGAGCGTCTCGGGCCCGTCCCAGAGCGCCTCCATCACGCGGGCGACATGGGCCGGGTCGGTCCAGCCGACGACGAAGGGAACCAGGGTGAAACTCGGTAAAATGCTCTGCAGGAAGGGGAGCTGCACTTCCAGGCTGTGCTCGAGCTCGTGGGCCCGATCCGAGACTTCCACCTGCGGCAATTTCAAGGCTTCGTTCCATGCGTGCATGTCGAGAGGAACGTCGCCGAGCGGTGTGCGAAACGCGCTCGCCTGCGGTAGCGCCAATCCGAGCAGGGGAACGCGATGCGCCGGGCCGAAGAGCACGACGCGCCGGATGCGCGATGCAAAAGGGGTGAGCTGGTTGTAGCCGCTGGCGGCGACGATTCCCGAATAATCGTAGCCGGCGTGCGGCACGATCAGGGCTTTTGGCGCTGCCGGCAGCGAGGCAGGCGTGGCGCGGGCAAAGTGTGCGGCTAGCGTCGCTTGCAGACTGCGCGCCGAAGCGGGGTAGAAGAGCCCGCTCACGGCGGGGGGACGAATGGTTCGTGCAGCCATGATGTTGGTCCTGCGTGGTACGGCAAAGGAACGAAGGTGGTTCGTACTAGCGGATTCTTTACCGGCTCATTATAGTTCGCGCGGCAAAGGGGGGCGGAAAAAGTGCAAAAGGAAGGATCATGCGGGTGACGGCCATCGTGCCGGCGGCCGGAGTGGGGCGGCGCAGCGGTTTGGCTTTGCCCAAACAATACGCCGATCTCGCCGGGCGGCCGCTCTTGTGGTACACGCTCGCACGCTTGGCCGAACCCGAATGGATCGACCGCGTGCTCGTGGCGCTGGCGGTCGACGATGCCCACTGGCGCTGCTACGATTGGTCGGATCTGGGGCCCAAGATCGAGCCGCTCTTCTGCGGCGGCCCCACGCGCAGTGCGACCGTGGGCAATGCCTTGCGCGTGCTCTCCGCCCGCGGGGCGAGGTCCGACGACTGGGTGATGGTGCACGATGCGGCGCGCCCCTGCCTGCGCGGGGAATACCTGACGCAATTGGCCGAGGTGCTGGGGTGCGACGAGGTGGGTGGTCTCCTCGCCGTGCCGGTCGCCGATACCGTCAAGCGCGCCGATGCCCGCGGCCGTGTTGCTGCGACCGTGCCGCGTGAAGGGTTGTGGCTCGCCCAGACGCCGCAGATGTTCCGCTTCGCCGTATTGCGCATGGCGCTCGAACGCCATCCCGAAGTGACGGACGAGGCGAGCGCCGTGGAGGCGATGGGTTTGGCGCCGAAACTGGTGGAGGGCGATCCGATGAACCTGAAGGTGACGCGGCCGGGCGATCTGGCGCTCGCCGCGGCGATCCTGAGGCTGCAGGAGGAAGCATGATCCGAGTGGGGTTGGGGTTCGACGTGCACGCCTTGGTGCCGGGCAGGCGCTGCGTGATCGGTGGGGTAGAGATCGTCCACGCCGAGGGCTTGCTCGGGCATTCGGACGCCGACGTGCTGCTGCACGCGGTCACCGATGCGGTGCTGGGCGCGGCGGGCTTGGGCGACATCGGCTCGTGGTTTCCCGACAGCGATGCGCGCCATGCCGGCGCCGACAGCCGGGAGCTGCTCGCGCAGGCCTGGGCGGCGGTGCGGGCGGCGGGATGGCGTCTGGGCAACCTCGACGCCGTGGTGATCTGCCGTCGGCCGCGCATCGCCCCTTGGGTGCCGCAGATGAAGGCGACGATCGCCGGCTTGCTCGATGCCCCGCCGGCCGCGATCCAGGTGAAGGGCAAGACCACCGAGGGGCTCGGTTTCACCGGCCGCGGCGAGGGGGTGGCGGCACAGGTGGTGGTTTTGCTCGAAGGCGAGGGGGGCCGTGCCTGACGACGTACGGCTTTTCTACGCACTGTGGCCTCCGCGAACCTGGGCGCAGGCGTGGTACGAAGCGACGCGCCGTTGGGCGCGAGGGCGAAGGGGCGTGAAAGTCGTGCCGCCCGAACGGCTGCATCTGACGCTCGTTTTTCTCGGGGAGGTGCCGCGTGAGCGCCTGGGTGCCTTTCTCGCACTGGGCGCGGCGATGGGCGCTCCGCCGGACGAACCGCTCGTGCTCGAGCGTTTCGAGTGTTGGGCGAAACCCAGGGTGGCGTGCTTGAGCGGCCCGCCGCCGCAAGGCGCATGGGCGCGTTTCGTCGAGCGTCTGACCCGGGAATCGCGCGCTTTGGGTGCAAAGGTGGAACATCGGCCGTTTCGCCCGCACGTGACGCTCGCGCGAAAAGTAAGCCCCGAAGCATTCGACGCCTCGGGGCTTGGCGTGTGCTTGCCGATCCATTGGCCCGCCGCCGGTTTTCGCCTGATCCGCTCCGAATCGGGGCCAGAGGGACTGCGCTATCTGACGGCGGGCGAATTTTCCTGAACCGGCTCGATGCGGCTCATGCGGGCGGCAGTAGCGCCTCGGCGGCCTTCTCGGCGATGGTCTTGTCGTCGGCCTTGGTGTAGTCCTTCTCCACGTCGCGCACCAGGATCTTGCGCGTGGGCTCGTCGAGGTGCTCCTTGACCATCGCCAGGAAGTTCGCCGGACCCATCAGGATGATTTGCTCGAGTTGATGCTCAAGGCGAGCCTCCCGCAGCCGGCGTGCGATATCGATTGCAAAGCGAGCTGCTTCCACTTTCTTGGGTGGAATGGGGGGTTCACCCGTGTGCGGTGGCTTGTCGCTACCCGTTCCGGGAAAAGGAAGGTTGTCGGTGATCAATTCGCGGGTGGGCAGGCGGCTTTCGGGGTGTTCGTGGGTCTCGATGAGCTGCACACCGGACTTGAAGCCGAGGAATTCGTAGAACTTGGCCACGCTCGCATTGGCGACGAGAACCCAGGTTTTTTTCATGTTTCGGCTCCTTTTTATGGTATATGAATCTAACGGTGCGTGTGCGGGACGATGTCCTCCTTGGTTAGGTTAGGCGGTTTCGCGGTAAAAGTCCAGGGTGCCTCGACCAACCTGCTGCGCGGTAGCATGATGGCTTTCTCTGATGCCGGATACTCGCTTGGCTTGCCTATCCAGATGGAGCGTCGCATCTTGCGCTTCGAGTGCCTTGCCAGGTAAGCGTGCGCGAGGGGTTTTTCGCATTGCCTTCCACGCCAGAGAGGGGTCAGGGGGATCGCGTCGTGTGCGGGCCATGGTGGGGCTCTGTCGGATGGAGAGGGATAATCCCATAGACCTCGCACAGGGCGGCGAAAAGGGCCGGATCCCAGGCGGCGAGCGCCTCCGGTTGAGCGAAGAAAGTCTCCGTCGCCACGGGAAAGAATTCTTCCGGCCCTTCTTCGGCATAGGGGTCGAGCGGAGGGGACTTTCCGGTATCGAGCTCGTCTTGCAGCCGCCGCAGCGCGTCTTCCATCACCCGTTCCCAGCGGGCGCGCGGCAGGGAGGGCGGCAGGAGCGGCACGCCGTCGAGCGCCCCGTCGGCGAGGTCCAAACGGTGGGCGAATTCGTGCAGCACCACCTGCATCCCTTCCGCTTCGCCCGCGCCCCAGCTCACGATGACCGGGCCGCCTTCCCAGGTTTCGCCGTAGAGTTCGTCGTCGAATTCATGCACCAGCCCGATCTCGTCGGCGAGGTGGCGGCGCACGCGAAAGGGTTCGGGATAGACGATGACCCCGACGAAGTCGTCGTAGATGCCCAAGCCCGTGCGGTGGGCCACCAGCGCGGCCTGCCAGGCGATGCTGCCGGCGATCAGGTCGGTGATGGGTAGCCCGTGCGCCCCGTAGAAGGTCTTGGTGGCGAGGAAACGGGCGGCGAGGCGACGTACCCGCTCGTGCGCCGTCGGAGGGATGTTGCGTAAAAAAGGGAGAGTGTTCTCGACTGCGTTCCAGAAAGTCTCGTCCGGTTCGGCATGTTCCCGGCGCGAACGCCAGAGGCGGCGCAAGGCATCGATCCAGGCAGGCATGGTCAAGCCCTTTCGTTCCGGCTCTGCGGTACGCGTACCCGACCCGTGGCGAGCAGGATCCCTGCGAGGATGGCGACGATCCCCACGGCGTGATACCACGCCGGCCGCTCGCCGAGAAAAATGAAAGCAAAGAGCGGCGTGAGTGCGGGCATCAGATGCAGGAAGAGGCTGCCGATACCGGGACCGACCACCGCCACGCCGGCGTTGTAGCACACCATGCCGAGAAAGCCCGGAAAGATGCCGACATAGACGATGGCGAGCAGCGGTTCGAGGTGCCAGCGCAGCGGCGGACCATTGCGCCATTCCCACAGTCCGAAAGGCAACAGCACGAGGATGCCCACGGCGATGAACACCGCCAGCTGTGCCATGGGATCGATCTCCGTCGGCCGGCGGTGCAGCGCCACGGTATAGACGCCCCACACCGCCACGGCGCCCAGCATCCACAGGTCGCCGCGGTTGAACGACAGCGAGGCGAGCACGCCCCAGTGCCCTTGGGCGACGATGGTGAGCACACCGGCGAGCGAGACCAGCACGCCCAGCATCTGCCGACGCGTGAGGCGATGCCCGAGCACGGCGGCGGCGAGCAGCATCGTCGCCACCGGCGTGAAGGAATTGAGCATCGCCGCGTTGGTTGCGCTCGTGTGCCGTAGCGCCAGGTAGGCGAATGTGTTATAACATCCTACTCCCAGAATCCCCAGAAGCGCCAGGATCGCCCAATGCCGGCGTACCGCCGCCCATTGTCGCCGCAGCGGCGGCAATGCCCAGGGCAGAGCCAGGAGGAAGGCAACGATCCAGCGGCCCAACGCGAGCGTCACGGGGGGAACCTCGTCGCGGATCGCTCGTCCGACGATCATGTTGCTCGACCAGAAGGCTACGGCGAGGGTAAGCAAGAGGTAGGGATGGGCAACGGCAAAAGAGGGCGCGCGGCGCTCGCGCATCGAAATCTCCCCGCTTACGGTTCCAAGGATAGTTTCGCACGAAATCATGGTCGCCACTCAACTGACGCTCGCCGCCCAGGCGCCCGATCTCGCGCTTGCCACCCTCACGGAGGGTTTGTCCGTCGAACAGGCCGAGGCGGTGCGCGAGGCCCATGAGTTCGCCCGGGGCGTGTTCGCCGAGCTACGTTTGTCTACCGGTGAACCGGTCTTCGATCATGCGGTGGCGGTGGCGCTCATCGCCGCCGAACTGCGGCTCGACCCGGCCTCGCGCATCGCCGGTTTGCTCTACGCCGTGCCGGTGCGGGCGCCGGAGCATTTCGAATGGGTTACGGCGCGCTTCGATGCCGACGTGCCACGGTTGCTGCGCGGCCTGCAGCGCCTCGAAGGCTTGCGCCTGCCGGCGGGGGCGGACGACGCGGCTCAGACCGAGACGCTGCGCAAGATGTTGCTCGCACTGGTCGAGGACATCCGCGTGGTGCTGCTGCGTCTGGCCTCCCGTCTGCAGACCCTGCGCTGGTTCGCCAGCGCAGGCGAAGAGACGTCGGCGCGAGTCGACTACGCCCGCGAGAGCCTGGCGCTCTATGCGCCGCTGGCGAACCGCCTCGGCGTGGGGCAGATCAAGTGGGAGATCGAGGACCTCGCTTTTCGCTTCCTCGAACCCGAGACCTACAAGCGCATCGCCCGCCTGCTCGACGAGCGTCGGCTCGAGCGCGAGGCGTTCGTCGTCCGCGTGGTGCAGCGGCTCTCGGCCGAAGTGGCGGCGCTCGGCATCGCCGGTGCCGAGGTCTATGGCCGCGCCAAGCACATCTACAGCATCTGGAACAAGATGCGCAAGAAAGGGCTCGATTTCTCGCAGGTCTACGACGTGCGCGCGGTGCGGGTGCTGGTACCGGCGGTGGTCGACTGCTATGCCGTCTTGAGTCGCGTACACGAACTGTGGCCGCCGATTCCCGGGGAGTTCGACGACTACATCGCCCGGCCCAAGCCGAACGGCTATCAATCCTTGCACACCGCCGTGCGCGCCGAAGACGGCCGGCCGCTCGAAGTCCAGGTCCGCACTTTCGAGATGCATCGCCATGCGGAATTCGGCGTGGCGGCGCACTGGCGCTACAAGGAAGGGGCGGCCAAGGTCTCGCCCTACGACCAGAAGATCGCCCTTCTCCGCTCGCTGCTTGCCTGGCGCGACGAGGTGGTTGATAGCAGCGAATGGGCCGATCGCGTGCGCCACGCGGTGCACGACGATGCCATTTTCGTGCTTACTCCCACCGGTCGTGTCATCGATCTGCCCCAAGGGGCCACACCGGTCGACTTCGCCTACCGCATCCACACCGACGTCGGCCATCGCTGCCGCGGCGCGCGCGTCGACGGTCAGCTCGTGCCGCTCGACACCCCCTTGCGCTCGGGGCAGACGGTGGAAGTGATTACTGCCAAGGAAGGCGGTCCTTCGCGCGACTGGCTCAATCCGGCGCTGGGCTACGTCAAAACGAAGACGGCGCGCGCCAAGATTCGTGCCTGGTTCGCCCTGCAGCAGGAAGCGGAGCTTCTTGCCCGCGGGCGCTCGCTGGTGGAGCGGGAACTGCAGCGCGAGGGGCACGGCCGCACCAATCTCGAGAAACTCGCCGAGCGGCTCGGATTCAAGTCGCCCGAGTCGCTTTACCGCGCCGCCGCCCGCGGCGAGGTCGGGCCGCGGGCCATCGTGCAGGCGCTGCAGCCGGCCGGGGTCGAATCCTCGGCCGAAGTGGTCACGGTTCCGCTCCAGGCACCGTCGGCGCGCGCGAGCGGGGCGGTCCTTGTGGGCGGGCAAAGCGGCCTTCTGACGGCTTTGGCGCGCTGCTGCCATCCCATGCCGCCCGACGAAATCGCCGGTTTCATCACGCGGGGCCGGGGAGTGACGATCCACCGCGCCGATTGTCGTGATCTCCTCGAGCTGAGCCTGCGCCACCCCGAACGCCTCGTGGACGCGCAATGGAATGAAGCCGCCGGGGTTGGTGCCCGCCGCGCCTATCCGGTCGAGATTCAGGTCGTGGCGCACGACCGCCAAGGGTTGCTGCGTGACGTGAGCGAAATCTTCAGCGTACTGCGCCTCAACGTCACGGCCGTGCAGACCTTGACCACGCAGCACCGTGCGCGGATGAACTTCACCGTGGAGACGCCGGACGCCGAGCGGCTCGCCAGCGCGATCGCGGCGCTGCGCACCGTACCCGACGTGCTGGAAGTACGCCGCCGCTGATCGGTGGGGCATTATACGGTCTTGGCCAATTCCTGCAGCAGGATCTCCTGCGCCGCCCGACGCTGCCGCCGGGCGTGCTTCAGGCGGTAACGCCCGTCGACGTCCAGTTCCCAAGCTTGGGCGTTGTCGAGGAGATAGATGCGCAATCCCTCCTTGATGACGCGGCGCTTGAGCTTGGGGTCGAGCACTGGAACGGCCACCTCGACGCGGCGGAAGAAATTGCGCTCCATCCAGTCGGCGCTAGAGAGGTACACCTTCTGCTCGCCATCTGCATGGAAATGGAAGATGCGGTGGTGTTCGAGGAAGCGCCCGACGATGGAGCGTACCCGGATCCGCTCGGAGAGCCCGCTCACGCCGGGGCGCAGCGCGCACGCGCCGCGCACGATGAGATCGATCTCCACGCCCGCCTGAGAGGCTTCGTAGAGGGCCTCGATCACCTCCGGCTCGAGCAGGGCGTTCATCTTGGCGATGATGCGCCCCTTGCGACCGGCGCGGGCGGCTTCGGCTTCGGCGCGGATGTGCGCGAGCACGTTCTCGTGCAGGGCGAAGGGCGCCTGCCACAGATGATGCAGCTTGCCCGGCTTGCCCAGACCGGTGATCGAATCGAAGATCTCGGAGACGTCCTGCCCGATGACCTCGTCGGCCGTCATCAGGCCGAAGTCGGTGTAGAGACGGCTGGTGCGGGGATGGTAATTGCCGGTGCCGAGGTGGCAGTAGCGACGCAGTTTGCCTTCCTCGCGGCGCACGATCATCAAGAGCTTGGCGTGCGTCTTGAACCCGAAGATGCCATAGACCACGTGTGCCCCGGCGTCGTGCAGCCGATTCGCCCATTGGATGTTGGCTTCCTCGTCGAATCGCGCCATCAGCTCCAGCACCACCGTCACTTCCTTGCCCCGTTGTGCGGCGCGAATGAGGTGCTCCATCAGCACCGAGTCGGTACCGGTGCGGTACACCGTCATCTTGATGGCCATCACGTTGGGATCGTCGGCCGCTACCTTGAGGAAGTTGATCACCGGCTCGAAACTCTCGTAGGGATGGTGCAGCAAGACATCCTGGCGGCGCAGGACGCGGAAGATGTCCAGCGGTCGCGAGAGTTCGCGCGGGATGCGCGGCTGGAACGGACGGTACTTCAGATCCGGTCGGTCGACCAGGTCGGGGATGGACATGAGCCGCACCAGATTGACGATGCCGGGCACGCGGTAGAGGTCTTTGGGCGTGAGGTGGAAATGCTCCAACAGGAACTGCGCCATCTGCTCGGAACAATTCTCCGCCACCTCCAGCCGTACCGCGTCGCCGAAGTGACGGTGCTGCAGCTCTTCCTTGAGCGTGTCGCGCAGGTCTTTGATTTCTTCTTCGTCGAGGAAGAGGTCGGAGTTGCGGGTGACGCGGAACTGGTAGCAACCCTTGATCTCCATGCCGTGGAAGAGCAGATCGACGTGCTCGTGGATCACCGCCGAGAGGAAGACGAAGGTGTAGGGGTGCTCGCTCACCTCTTTGGGCAGGCGGATGACGCGCGGCAGCGCCCGTGGGGCCTGCACGATGGCGCGCCCCGAGGCGCGTCCGAAAGCGTCGGTTCCTTCGAGCTCGATGGCGAAGTTGAGGCTCTTGTTGAGCACGCGAGGGAAGGGGTGCGCCGGATCGAGCCCGATGGGGGTGAGCAGTGGTTGTACCTGGGTGCGGAAGTATTCCTCGATCCAGCGCCGTTGTGCCTCGTTCCACTCGTTTCGGCGCAGGAAGACGATCCCTTCCTTGGCCAGAGCGGGCAGGATTTCATGGTTGAGCAAGGCGTATTGCCGCGCGACGAGGGAATGGACCTCGGCGCTGATCTGCTCGAGCAGATCTTCGATCGGGATGCCGTCGATGCCGGGGCGAGTCACTCCCTGGCGCCGTTGCTCTTTCAGACCTGCGACGCGGATCTCGAAGAATTCGTCGAGGTTGCTCGAAACGATGCACAGAAAACGCAGACGCTCGAGCAGCGGTATCGAGGTTTCGGCGGCATTGGAGAGCACGCGGCGTTGGAACTGCAATAGCGACAGGTCACGGTTGAAGAAGTGTTCCGAGGGGAAGGTCTTCGGCGGTCGCTGGAGGAATGCGGGCATGCGTCGCTCCGGGGTCGATGCGGGTGGATTACTTTTCACCTGGATCATATCGCGTTCCCGCATCCGCTTCCATCGCATCGGCGTTACAATTCCTTCCTTCATTGCCCGAGGGTCCAGGTTTGTTCTCGCATCTGGCTGCCGTCGATCTCGGCTCGAACAGCTTTCGCCTCGAAATCGCCCGCGTAGACGGGGATCTGCTCTACCCCGTCGATGACCTCAAAGTCTCCGTGCGCCTTGCTGCTGGACTCGGAGCCGACAAGCGGCTGGATGCAGCCTCCTTCGCCCGCGGCTTGGCGGCTTTGGCTGGATTCGCCGAGCGGCTTCGGGGATTTCCTCCCGAGGCGGTGCGCACCGTGGGCACGAATGCCCTGCGGGTGGCACGCAACGCCCCTGAATTCGTCCTTCAGGGAGAAGGGGTGCTTGGCCATGCCATCGAGATCATTTCCGGAAGGGAAGAGGCACGCCTCATCTACTTGGGCGTGGCGCATGCCGTGCCCGATCCCCAGCGTCAAACCTTCGTCATCGACATCGGTGGTGGCTCGACCGAGGTGATCATCGGCCGCGGTTTTCAGCCCATTTTGCTCGAAAGTCTCTACATGGGCTGCGTCTCTCATAGCCTGCGTTTTTTCCCCGATGGCAAAATCACCGAGGGGCGCTTTCGCGCGGCGCGGCTCGCGGCCGCCAAGGAGATCGAGGCGATCGCGCACCCCTTCCGGACCTTGGGGTGGGAGAGGGCCGTGGGTTCTAGCGGATCGGCCAAGGCGATCCGCGATGTGCTCGTCGCCCAGGGGTGGAGTCGAGACGAAATTACGCGCAATGGGCTGAAGCAGCTGGTCAAGGCCCTGGTAGACCTGGGTTCGATCGACGCACTCGCCCGGCTCAAAGGGCTAAAACGCGATCGCCAGCCGGTTTTTCCCGGGGCGGTGGCGATCATGGCCGCGGCTTTCGAGGTGTTGGACCTGGAATCGATGCGATTCTCCGAAGGGGCTTTGCGCCTGGGAGTCCTCTACGATTTGCTCGGTCGCCATCACCACCAGGACATCCGCGAATCCTCGGTCGAGCGATTCATGGAACGCTATGGAGTGGATCGTCTGCACGCCGGCCGTGTAGAGACGACCGCCCTTGGCCTCGCGCTCGATTTGCGGCCCGAGCTCGCCTTCGAGGAGCACACCGACCGACGAATGCTCTCGTGGGCAGCGCGTCTGCATGAAATCGGGCTATCCATTGCCCACGCCAGTCATCACAAGCACGGCGCCTACATCCTCGCGCACGCCGATATGCCGGGTTTTTCCCGCATGGAGCAGGCACAACTCGCCCGCCTCGTCTTGAGCCATCGCGGCAAGCTCGATCGGCTCGCCGAACTCCCACCCGGTTCTCCGCACTGGGATCTCATTTTTGCGCTGCGCATCGCCGCCGTGCTGCATCGGGCCCGCGACGGCAAGTGCTTCGAGCGCCTGCGCGCGAGGCGCGAAGGCAAGGGCTATGCCTTACAATTGCCGGCTGCTTTCCTGCGACGCCATCCGCTCACCCGCGCCGCCCTCGAAGACGAGACCGTGCAATGGGCGAGCGTCGGCATGCCGCTGCGCCTCGACCCGCTTTCCGAAACACTCAACCACCCAGGAGAACGACATGACGGTCAACCCCTATGAGATGGGGCTGGACAAGACCCCGGCCAACTACGTGCCGCTCACGCCGCTCACCTTCCTGTCCCGCTCGGCCTACATCTACCCCGAGCGCACCGCCGTCATCCATGGCAAGCGCCGCTATACCTGGAAACAGGTCGAGGAGCGCGCCCGGCGGCTCGCCTCCGCCCTGCGCCAGCTCGGGGTGAAGAAGAACGACACGGTGGCGGTGATCCTCAACAATACGCCCGAGATGTACGAGTGCCATTTCGGCGTGCCCGGCTGCGGCGCGGTGCTCAACACCATCAACATCCGGCTCGACCCCGAAACCGTGGCTTTCATCCTCAACCACGGCGAGGCCAAGGTGCTCATCACCGATCGCGAGTATTCCAAGATGGTGAAAGAGGCGATCCGCATCGCCCATCGCCCCGATCTCTTCGTCATCGACGTGGACGACCCGGAATACACCGGCCCCGGCGAGCGGCTCGGTCGGATCGAGTACGAGGAATTCCTCGCCCAGGGCAATCCCGACTTCGTCCTCGAATACCCCCAGGACGAATGGGACGCGATCTCCCTCAACTACACTTCCGGCACCACCGGCAACCCCAAGGGCGTGGTCTATCACCACCGCGGCGCCTATCTCAATGCGTTCAGCAACATCGTCTCCTGGGGAATGCCGCCGCACTCGGTCTATCTGTGGACCCTGCCCATGTTCCACTGCAACGGCTGGTGCTTTCCCTGGACCATGGCCGCCAACGCCGGCACCAACGTCTGCCTGCGCCGCGTCGATCCGCGCCTCATCCTCGAGCTGATCGCCGAGCACAAGGTAACCCACTACTGCGGCGCGCCCATCGTGCACTCCATGATCGCCAATGCCCCGGAGGGCTGGCGCAAGGGGATCACGCACAAGGTCTCCGGCCTGGTGGCCGCCGCGCCGCCGCCAGCCGCCATGATCGAAGCGATGGCCAAGATCGGCTTCGACATCACCCACGTCTACGGGCTCACCGAAACCTACGGGCCGGCGGCGGTATGTGCCAAGCACGACGATTGGGCGGGGCTGCCGCTCGAAGAGCAGGTGCGTCTCAACGGCCGCCAAGGCGTGCGCTACCACGCCCAGGAAGCGATCACGGTGATGGACCCCGACACCATGCAGCCAGTGCCCTGGGACGGCGAGACCATGGGCGAGATCATGTTCCGCGGCAACCTCGTCATGAAAGGCTACCTCAAGAATCCCAAGGCTACGGAAGAGGCTTTTCGCGGCGGCTGGTATCACACCGGAGACCTGGGCGTGATGCAGCCCGATGGCTACGTCAAGATCAAAGACCGTGCCAAAGACATCATCATTTCCGGCGGCGAGAACATCTCCTCGATCGAGGTCGAGGACGCCCTCTATAAACATCCGGCGGTGGTGGCCGCGGCGGTGGTGGCTGCGCCCGATCCGAAGTGGGGCGAAGTGCCCTGCGCCTTCGTCGAGCTGCGCGAGGGCGCGGAAGTGACGGAAGAAGAGCTCGTGCAGCACTGCCGGCGGCTGCTCGCTGGCTTCAAGGTGCCCAAGCGCTTCGTCTTTGGGCCCGTGCCCAAGACGTCGACCGGCAAGATCCAGAAGTACCTCCTGCGCGAGCAGGCGAGATCGCACGCAGCGTTCGAGTGAGCTCGATCCCGCCCCGCGTTGCACGCATACCACAAGCGCGGAATAAGGGGACGTTCGGCGCCTTTTTCCGCGCACCATTTCTGCGACATCGTGTTATTTTGTAAGCGCGCGTGGGGGGGGGATCATGGAGCATGAGGATTTCGCCGACGAAATTCGCGACCTGAATCTGAGCTTTCTGGTGCTGGCGCAGCGTATGGTACAGCGCGATCCGGTCGCCGCCGCCGTGAAGCTCGGTCTGGAGGCTGAAACGGTGCGCTGGATCGCCGCCCTGTCCCCGGCGAAGCTCGTGCGCATGGCGAGTCTTCAGATCGGCCTGCCGCAGTTCCGCTTCGACGCGGCGGTGCTCGAGCGCATGGCCGGAGAAAAGGCCCGCGACGAGCTCACCGCCACCCTGCACGCCGCCATCCTGGCGCACGGCAGCCCACGCAAAAAAACCAAACGAACGGGAGAACATCATGACGAGACCTGAGTCGATCGAACGCGAAGCGGCCGACGTCTGCCTGGCGGCCGAGCTCATCCGGCTCGGCGCGCGGATGCAGCTCCTCGAAGCCGAAACCTCCTTGAGCCGCGAGCGCCTGCTCAAGCTCTATAAAGAGATCCGGCGCGCCTCTCCGCCCAAGGGGATGCTGCCGTTTTCCACCGACTGGTTCATGACCTGGCAGCCCAACGTGCACGCCTCCCTCTTCATGAACCTGCATCGCCGGGTGCGGCAAAGCGGTGCCGCCGAGGGCGTGCAGGCGCTCATCGCCGCCTACCACCTCTATCTCGACCAGATCGACGCCATCGGCACCGATCCCGTGCTCAGCATCACCCGCGCCTGGACGCTGCTGCGCTTCTTCGAGGCCGAGCTGGTGCAGCTCACGCCGTGCTCTTGCTGCGGCGGCGAATTCCTCACCCACGCCTACGAGCCGGCCAAGACCTTCGTCTGCGGCATCTGCCACATGCCCTCGCGCGCCGGCAGCAGCCGCAAGTCGGCCAAGACGGCCATCTCCCGCGGGCAGAAGCGCCTGAGCGCCCAGCCTGCCTGAACCCCCCCACGAGTATGCCCAAGCGCCGCGCATGAGTCCGTGCTAACATAGAACTCCCCCCGGGGATGGGGGCAGCGTGGCTGCTTGCGCAGCGTTCTACGGCTCACGGCAAAGCGAAAAGGGGGATGCGTGTTTCTGCTGCTCGGGTATGTGATCATACTCGCATCGGCTTTTGGTACCTATGCGATCCACGGCAGCCTCGTGGCACTGTGGGTGCCGGCAGAATATGTTGCAATCATCGGCCTGATGATCGGCAGCTTCATCGCCAGCAACGACGGTGCCACCATCAAGCTCGTGCTCGGGCGGCTCTCGGGCGCGCTCAAGGGCTCGCCCTATACGCGCGCCTTCTACCTCGAGCTGCTCTCCCTCCTCTACGAGATCCTGATCAAGATCCGCAAGGAAGGCTTGATGTCGATCGAACAGGACGTGGACAACCCCGAGGGTTCGGCCCTGTTCGGAAAATACCCGCTCGTGCTCAAGGATCATCATCTGGTCGAATTCATCACCGACTACCTGCGCATGATGGTGAGCGGCAGTCTCAATCCGGTCGAAATCGAGACCCTGATGGATCAGGAGCTCGAGACGCACCATCGGGAAGCGCATCTGCCGCCGCATATCGTGAGCAAGATCGCCGACGCCTTGCCCGCCTTCGGGATCGTCGTCGCCGTCATGGGGGTGGTGAACGTGCTCGGTTCGGTGGGCGAGCCGCCGGCGGTGCTGGGCAAGAAGCTCGGCGGCGCCCTGGTCGGGACTTTCCTTGGCATCCTCCTCTCCTACGGCTTCGTCGCGCCCATCGCCGGTCAGCTCGAAGTGAAGGCCGAGGATGGCGCCAAGCCCTTCCAGGTGGCCAAGGTGGTGCTGCTTGCCAGCATGAGCGGCTATCCGCCGCAGATCGCCATCGAATTCGGGCGCAAGGTGCTATGGACGCGCGATCGTCCCACCTTCCTTCAGCTCGAGGAAGAGCTGAAGAACCGCAAGTAAGGATGCGCCGGGATGACCGACGAAAGTCAGCAGCCAATCGTCATCAAGCG
The DNA here is from genome assembly GCF_012911495.1 of Tepidiphilus baoligensis. Taxonomy (NCBI): domain Bacteria; kingdom Pseudomonadati; phylum Pseudomonadota; class Hydrogenophilia; order Hydrogenophilales; family Hydrogenophilaceae; genus Tepidiphilus; species Tepidiphilus baoligensis. The sequence goes on along the minus strand of NZ_JAAAUB010000004.1, from coordinate 40,293 downwards.
CATCAAGAAGGGCGGCGGCGCTGCGCACGGCGGGGCGTGGAAAGTGGCCTACGCCGACTTCGTCACCGCCCTGATGGCGTTTTTCCTCTTGCTGTGGCTGCTCGGCTCCACCGCCCAGGGGGATCTCGAAGGCATTGCTCAGTTTTTCCAGAATCCGCTCAAGGTCGCGCGCGAAGGTGGGGCGGGCGCCGGTGATGCCGAGCGCATCATCCCTGGCGGCGGAGAGGATCTGAGCCGGCGCGTGGGACAGGTCAAGCGCGGAGAGACGCGCAGCGAGAAGAGCACGGCGACGCGCGAAGGCGGGGAGGGGGCATCCCCCTTGCACGGCCGCTCCGACGTGGAGATCGCCGCCGGCGGTCAGGGAAGGGTGGCCGGCACGCCGCTCACCGAAGCGTCTCCGGCGCCCGGTCGCGGCGGCGGCAGCAGCGGCCCCGGCGTGGGGGGGGAGAAACTGCGTGAGCTGCAGCAGCTTGAACGCACCCGGGCGATGCTGGAGGCGATCATCGAGGCTGACCTGAACCTGCGGGCGATGAAGGATCAGATCCAGATGCGCATCAGCGACGACGGGCTGGTGATCGAGATCGTCGATACGCAGAACCGCCCCATGTTCGCCCTCGGCAGCGCCCAGGTTCAGGACTACGCCCGGCGGCTCCTGCGCACGGTGGGGCGCACGCTCAACGATCTGCCCAACCGCATCAGCATCGCCGGCCATACCGACGCTACGCCCTACGCCGGCGACGGCCGCGGCATGTCGAACTGGGAACTTTCCGCCGAGCGGGCCAACGCCGCCCGCCGCGAGCTCATCGCCGGCGGGCTTGACCCGAACCGAATCTTTCGCGTCGTCGGCATGGCCGATACCTCCCCCCTCATCCCCGAAGATCCCTACGCGCCGCAGAACCGGCGCATCAGCATCATCGTGCTGAAGAAAGAAGTCGAAGATGCCTGGCGGGCAAGGGAGAATGCAGCGCCGCTCCTGCAGGGGTACGGACCGCCGCCGTCTGCGCCGACCGTCAAGCTTGATGGAACCTCACCATGAGCCGCGAAGAGGCTCCCGGTTCGGCACTGCAGCGCATCGCCGAGGTGCGGCGCAGCATCGAGCGCCTCGCCCAGACTCGCCTCGAATCGCTGCCGCGCGAATTCGAGTTCACCGAAGCGGATTTCGCCGCCATCCGGGCTTTGGTGGCCGAACGCGCCGGTATTGCGCTCTCGCCAGCCAAGCGCGACATGGTCTACGTGCGCCTGTCGCGCCGCCTGCGTGCGCTCGGGCTCAAGCGCTTTGCCGACTACCTGGCGCGGGTGCGCAGCGACGAGCGTGAACTCGAAGCCTTCATCAACGCCCTCACCACCAATCTGACCTATTTCTTCCGTGAGCCGCACCACTTCGAGCACTTGCGGACGTGGCTCGGGCAGCGCCCAGGGACCCGCCTGTGGTCGGCTGGCTGTGCGAGCGGTGAAGAAGCCTATTCCATTGCCATGACGGCCTGCGAAGCGTGGGGGCGGCTCGATCCTCCCGTCGAAATCTTCGCCACCGACCTCGATACACAAGTGCTGGAAGAGGGCCGCCGCGGCATCTATGCCGCTGAGCGTCTCGAGGCGATCGATCCCGGCCTGCGTTCCCGCTATTTCGTTCCTCTCGCTGACGGCCGCTGGCAGATTCGTGCCGAACTGCGCGCCCTCGTGCGCTTCGACCGGCTCAATTTCGTCGAAAATCCTTGGCCGGTGCAAGGGCCGTTCGATGCGATCTTCTGCCGCAACGTGCTCATCTACTTCGCCCGGCATACCCAGCGCATGATCCTCGAGCGCTTCGTGCCCCTCTTGCAGCCTGGCGGCTATCTCTATCTGGGGCATTCGGAGAACCTCCTCTACGCGAGTGAGGCGTTCGAGCCGCTGGGGCGCACGATCTATCGTCGCAAGGCTGACGGGGAATTGGCGGCGGTATCAAGAGAGCGTCGGATCGGTTCGCAGCCGGAGGCCGTGGCGCGCGGCGAATCATGGTTGCCTTCGTCCTCTCGCGCCGGTGGATTTACAGGAACCGTCGGGGCGGAGGCGAGCTCGAGCAAGGCTCGCGTTGAGCCGGTGCGCCCCGGCGATCCGGTGATCCTCATCGGCGCTTCCACCGGCGGCACCGAGGCGATCAAGACGGTATTGCAAGCCTTACCGGCCGACGCTCCACCGGTGCTCATCGTGCAGCACATGCCGGAGCATTTCACCGCCTCGTTCGCCAAGCGGCTGGATCAAGTGTGCGCCCTGCGCGTGAGCGAAGCGCGCGACGGGGAAGTCCTGACGCGCGGCCGGGCTTGGGTGGCGCCGGGGCATTCGCACCTGCGCCTCGAACGTCAGGGGAACGGCTACGTGCTGCGGCTGGACCGCTCCGAGCCGGTCAACCGTCATCGTCCCTCCGTGGACGTGCTCTTTTTCAGCGCGGCCGAGGTGCTGGGGCCGGCGGCGGTGGCGGTGCTCCTTACCGGTATGGGGCGCGACGGCGCCCAAGGGCTACTTGCTTTGAAAGAGGCGGGCGCCCACACCATCGCTCAGGACGAGGCGAGCGCCGTCATCTGGGGCATGCCCGGCGAGGCGGTGCGCTTGGGCGCCGCCTGCGAAGTGTTGCCGCTCACCGAGATCGGGCCGGCGATTGTGCGGGCGGTGTCGGGCCGGCAGGCGTTTTGCTCGCGCCACTGAGCGGCGCGCGCTAGGGGCGCGCCGCCTCCCCGCCTTTGGCGCAGGCAAGCAGCTCGGTATTCTTTTCCGCACCCTCGACCAGCCGGTCGAGCCCCTGCATGACTTCCTGGCTGGCGAGTTCCATGCGGTGCGCCGCCTCGACCATGCGCTCGACGTCCTTTTTCGCCAGCGCCGCAAAAGCTTCCTGGGCCGCCTCGTGTACCGCGCGATGCGGCCGTTCGATCTCGCGATAGCCAGGAAAGCCGCTGAAGCACTCCTTGCCGCGCCCTTCGTAGTACCAGCGCCCGAGGCGGCAGTTTTGATGACTGGCGAATTCCGCCGCCGGCTTGTCGCTCACCCCGAGCAGCACTTGGTACACGGCGAACTTGTAGAGGATGTGGTCGATCTTGGCGAGCTCGCAGAAGCTGCGCAGCGCCGACAGCGCGGCCGAGCGTTCGAGGGCTTCGACGAGCCCTTCGAGCGACCCCACTTCCTGCACCGCTTTGTCGCCCTCTTCGCTGAGCCGGCTGGATTCGTGCGCCAGCTCGCCCATGGCCTCGCGGCTCGAGCCGCTGTCGCTGCGGATCTGCTCGACGAGGCGCGAGATGTCGGCAGTGGCCACCGCCGTGCGCTCGGCCAGTTTGCGGATCTCGTCGGCCACCACGGCGAAGCCGCGCCCCTGCTCGCCGGCGCGCGCCGCCTCGATGGCCGCGTTCAAGGCGAGCAGGTTCGTCTGGTCGGCGATCTCGCGGATGAGGTTGACGATGCCGGTGATCTCCTGCGCCCGCGCATCGAGCGCGCCGACTTTCTGCGCCGCGCTCTGGGAGCGCTCGGTGAGGCGGCGCAGGCTCTGGGCGATGGCTTCGGCCGCCTCGCGGCTTACTTCGGCGCGCGCAAACGCCTGCTCGGCGGTTTGCCGGTCTTCCTCGCTGCGCTGCGCCAGGGTAGCGACGCTGCCCTGGACGTGGCCGAGGGAGGCGTGAAACGCCTTGAATTCCTCGCTCACCCGGCGCATGGAGTTGCTTTCCCAACGGCAACGCTCCGCTTCGGCCTGGGCTTCTTCGAGCTGGCGACGCAGCGTCGCAAGCTCGTTTTCCTTGCGACGAATCTCTTCGTCTAAAGACTGGATGCGGGACTCGAGCTCGCGCAGACGGTTTTTGTCGCCAAATAGCATGATTTTGCTCCCGGACATGGCATGGAAGTATATTACGGCATGCCTTGCCAAAACTTGAGGAAAAAATAGGCCGAAAAAACGCGGCAATTCTCCTAAAGTTCATGAAAGCGATGCCGTAATATAAACTATGGAAACTTCCACGGGAGTGGCGCGATGTCCGACCTACTCAAACGCATCGACGAGCGCACCAAGCTCGCCGGCACCAACAAGCTCGAGATCCTGCTCTTCACGCTCGGCGTGAGCAAGGTCACCAAGCGGCGCGAGACCTACGGCATCAACGTCTTCAAGGTGCGCGAGGTGATGAAGACCCCGCCCATCACCGCCGCGCCCGACATGCCGCCTGCCGTGAAAGGGGTGGTGAGCCTGCGCGGAGTGCTCGTGCCGGTGGTCGACCTGGGCGAATACGTCGGGGTGGAGCCCGGCAGCGAGCGCAACATCATGATCATCACCGAGTACAACGGCAAGGTGCAGGGCTTCCTCGTCGAGTCGGTCGATACCATCCTGCGGCTCGACTGGTCGCAGATCCGCGTGCCGCCCGAGATGCTCACGGCCAAAACGGGCGGCTTGGTGACTGCGGTCACGGAGCTTCCCGATGGGCGCCTCGTGATGCTGCTCGACGTGGAAAAGGTGCTCTCCGACATCACCAAGTACGACGAGGCCGAAGATCTGTACGCCGGCATCGAGCCGCTTCCGGATGGCGACAGATACACCGTGTATTTCGCCGACGACTCGACGGTGGCGCGTGAGCAGATCGAGCGCACCCTGCAGAAGATGGGGGTGCGCTACGTGGGTGCGGTCAACGGTCGCATCGCGTGGGAGAATCTCGAAAAAGCCGCCGAGCGGGCCAAGAACACCGGACGCCCCATCACCGATTTCGTCAGCGCAGTGATCACCGACATCGAGATGCCCGAGATGGACGGATTCATCCTCACGAAGAAGATCAAATCGGACCGGCGCTTCGCCGGCGTGCCGGTGCTGATGCATTCTTCGCTCTCCGGCATGCAGAACCAGTATCTGGGCAAATCGGTAGGGGTCGACGAATACGTCCCCAAATTCCATCCGCGCGAACTCGCCGAGACGCTGCAGCGTCTGTTCGCCAAACGTCAGGAAACCGCCAAGGAGGGCTGAAATGGCCAATCCGTCCGAACCCATGCTGATCGAACCGGAACTGGTCGACCCCGATGCCGAGAAGGCGTCCGAGCGTTTCGAAGAGATCGAGGCGCGCGCGGGGCTCGCCGGCTCGAACCGCTTCGAGATCCTGCTCTTTTCCCTGGGGACGTCCGAAACCTTCGGCATCAACGTCTTCAAGGTGCGGGAGGTCATGGCCACCCCCTTCATCACGCGCGCACCCAACGTACCACCCGGTGTGGAAGGGCTGGTGAGTCTGCGCGGCAACGTGATCCCGGTGGTGTCGCTCGCCAAGGTGATGGAGCTCGCTCCCATGGACGATCGCATCGCCCCGGCGATGATGGTGGCCGAATACTGCCGTAAGACCTTGGGATTCTTGGTCGAGGCGGTCGATCGCATCATTCGCGTCGAGTGGTCGCGGGTGCGTGAGCCGGAAAACGTTTCCTCCCAGGTGCACGGCATGATTACCTCCATCACCGAGTTGCCCGACGGGCGATTGGTGTCGATCATCGACGTCGAGGCGGTGCTCGCCAAGACTTTCGGCGAGGCGGTGGTCGGCGTGATCCTGCCGATTCCCGACGGTCATCGTCGGCACGTGTTTTTCGTCGACGATTCGAGCGTGGCGCGCAAGAAGATCGCCGAAGTGCTCGACAAGCTCGGCGTGAAGCATACGCATGCCAACAACGGCATGGAAGCCTGGGAGCGCCTGCAGAGCATGGCCAACTTCGCCGAGCAGACGGGAACGCCTTTGCGCGACCAGCTCGACGTGATCCTCACCGACGCCGAGATGCCCGAGATGGACGGCTACGTCCTCACCAAGAACGTCAAGGCCGATCCCCGTTTCGATGGCATCCCCGTGATCATGTATTCCTCGCTCACGTCCCAGGCCAACCGTGCCATGGGTGAGCGGGTCGGGGTCGATGGCTATGTGGAAAAATTCGACGCGCAGATGTTGGCCGAGACCTTACGGCCCTTGCTGATGCGCTGAACACGACAACGGAGAATATTCGATGGCGGACGACAAGACGCGCTTCCTGGTCGTGGATGATTTCTCGACGATGCGTCGTATCTTGCGCAACCTCTTGAAAGAGTTGGGCTACACCAACGTCGACGAGGCCGAGGACGGCGTGGCGGCGCTGCACAAGCTCGAGTCGCAGCCCTACGATTTCGTCATCACCGACTGGAACATGCCGAACATGGACGGGCTGACGCTGCTGCGCAAGATCCGCAGCAGCGACAAGCTCAAGCACCTGCCGGTGCTCATGGTCACCGCCGAGGCGAAGAAAGAGAACATCATCGCCGCAGCGCAAGCCGGGGCTTCGGGCTACATCGTCAAGCCCTTCACCGCGGCGGTGCTGGCCGAGAAAATCGACCGAATTTTCGAGAAAATGGGCAAGAAACCGGCCGGAGGATCGGCGCAATGAGCAAGAAAATGCCTGATGAGCGTTCCCCAGAGCGCCAAACCGGCCCGAGCGGCGACAACGACGAGCTGCAGGCGCTCTTTGACAGCATCGTCGGTTCGGCGGGCAGCGTGTCGGAGCCCGACGAGCCGGCGCAAGGAGACAGCGACGAGCTGCAGGCGCTCTTCGACGCCGTGGCGCAGCAGTTCAGCGCCGGCGCAGAAGATGCGACCCGGGAGGCACACGCGCCGGCGCCAGCGTCCTCCCTCGTGCCGCACGACGAACTCGTCCAGCGCCTGGGTAAGGTGGCACGCCAGCTGCACGAGGCGCTCACGGAGCTGGGCTGCGAGACGGTCATTGCCGAGGCGGCCCAGGCCGTGCCCGATGCGCGCCAGCGCCTGCACTACATCGCCCAGATGACCGAACAGGCCGCCTCGCGCGTACTCAACGCTACCGACATCGCCATCCCCCTGCAGAAGTCGCTCACCGAGAAGGCCGAGACCCTGAAGAAGCGCTGGGACGATCTCTTCGCCAACCGCCTCTCGCCGCAGGAATTCCGTGAGCTTGCCCACGACACGCGGGCTTTCCTCGCCGATGCGGTCGACACCTCGCGCGCGACGACCCAGCAGCTCATGGAAATCATGATGGCGCAGGATTTCCAGGATCTCACCGGCCAGGTGATCAAGAAAGTGATCGAGATCGTCGGCCGCATCGAGACGGAATTGCTGCAGATCCTCATCGAGGCCATCCCGGAGGAAGCGCGGCCGAAGAAGGTGGTCGAAGTCTCGCTGATGAACGGGCCGGTGATCGATACGCGCAAGGAAGGAGTGATCACCTCGCAGGAAGAGGTGGACGATTTGTTGAAGAGCCTGGGCTTTTGAGCTGGCCCCGGCAACCAGTCAAGGAGGATGGCCGTGAGCGACTTCGCCGGAATGCAGGATCTATTGCAGGATTTTCTCGTCGAGGCCGAGGATCTGCTCTCGGGGGTCGACAACAAGCTCGTCGAACTCGAGCGCAACCCCGAAGACCGGGCGCTTTTGAACGAGATCTTCCGCGGGTTTCACACCATCAAGGGCGGAGCGGGTTTCCTCGGAGCGCAGGAGCTCGTCACCCTGTGCCATCTCACCGAAAACCTCTTCGACAAGCTGCGCAACGGCGAGCTGCACCTGAGCCCGCGCTGATGGACGTCATTCTCGAAGCCACGGCAGCGGTGCGGGAGATGTTCGGCTATCTGGAGCGCAGCGTCCAGCCGCCGTCGGCCGATCCGCAGCTGCTCGAGCGCCTGCGGCTCGCCATCGCCGGCAAGCTGGAACGAGGCGGTGACGCCTCGGCAGCGGGTGACCCCCCCGCCGGCGCGCAGCAGGCGGGCGCGGCCGAACCGGACTGGGAGACGCTGCACGCCGTCGTGGCCGGCGCGGGCGCATCGTCGGCCAAGTCGCCCTCGGGCGCCGGGGGATCGGCTGCCCCGCCCGGCGACGAGGCCAACGGAAAATCCGACGAAGGAAAGGGGCGGGCTGCCGTACCCGTGGCCGCGGCCCGGCGGCCGGTGGCGCCTCTGGCGCGCAAGGAAACGGTGCAGCGCGAAACGGCCATCCGCGTCGATACCGCCCGGCTCGATCAGGTGCTCAACCTCGCCGGTGAGATCGGGCTCACCAAAAATCGCCTCACGGCCCTCAGGAGCGACATCCTCTCGGGTAAGACCGACCCGGATACCCTGCATGCGCTCGACGTGGCGGTGAATCAGCTCGACCTCCTCGTCTCCGACCTGCAAAATGCCGTCATGAAGACGCGCATGCAGCCGATCGGGCGTCTCTTCCAGAAGTATCCCCGCATCGCGCGCGACCTGGCACGGCAGCTGGGCAAGGAGGTCGAGCTCGTCATCCAGGGGGAAGAGACCGAGATCGACAAGACGATGATCGAGGATCTCTCCGATCCGCTCATCCACCTCATCCGCAACGCGGTCGATCACGGCATCGAGATGCCCGATGCACGCATTGCCGTGGGCAAGCCGCCACAGGGGACGGTGACGCTGGCCGCCAAGCAGGAGGGGGACCACATCGTCATCATCGTCGCCGACGACGGCCGCGGCATGGATCCCGAGAAGATCCGCGCCAAGGCGGTGGAGAAAGGGCTCATCACGCCCGAAGAGGCCAACGGCCTCGACGAGCGTCAAAGCCTCAATCTCATCTTCCTGCCCGGTTTTTCTCTGGCCGATCGAATTTCCGACGTCTCCGGTCGTGGTGTGGGCACCGACGTGGTGCGTACCAACATCACCAAGCTCAACGGCACCATCGACGTGCGCTCCGAGGTCGGTCGTGGTACCACCTTCATCATCAATCTGCCGCTTACCTTGGCGATCCTGCCGGTGTTGCTCGTGCGTCTGGGCGAGCAACCCTTCGCCGTGCCGCTCTCCATGGTGCGTGAGATCCTGCCGATCCATCTCGACGAGGTGCGCGAAGTCGGTGGGCGGGCGACGCTCTTCGTGCGCGGGGAAGTGCTCCCGATCCTGCCCTTGGCGAATCTCCTCAATTGGAGGCTGGAACGTGCCCCGGCCTATGGCGTGCTCATGCAGATGGCCGAATTCTCTTTCATCCTCGGAATCGACACCTTCGCGGGCCGCGAGGACGCGGTGATCAAGTCGCTGGAGGATTTTCGCCCCAAAGGCGTGGCCGGGGTGACCATCCTCTCGAACGGCCAGATCGTACTGATCCTCGACATGAAAGAGCTCTTCGAGACCGGCACCGGCACCAGGGGGGTGAGCAAGGCGTCGCTCGAAGCGAAGAAAGCCCCCGTTTCTGCTTGAAACGAAGGGATCACTGCATGGGAAAGCGGCGGGCGGTGCCCGCCGCTTTCCTTTCAGGCAAGGAGCTCGAGGAGCCGCCGCTGCGCGGCCTCGAACTGGGCCAGGCCCTGCTGCTGCAACGCCTCGCCGATCGCCTCGGGGTCGATGTCGAGGCGGGCGAGCTGCGCCCAGTGCGCCTGGGCGGCGTCGACCTCTTCGAGGATCGTCGCGCCGCGCGCCTGGCCGTGGTCGAACAGCGCCGTGAGCGTCGCTTCGGGCAGGGTATTGACCGTCTCCGGCCCCACCAGCGGTTCCACGTAGAGCAGATCCGGATAAGCAGGGTTCTTGGTGCTGGTACTCGCCCACAACGGCCGTTGCGCCCAGGCTCCGGCGCGGCGCAAGGATCCGAGAGCGTCCTCGCCGAAATGGCGCAGGAAATCCTGGTAGGCGAGCTTGGCGAAGGCCACCGCGGTCTTGCCCTGCCATTCGGGGTGTTCGGGCGCACGCTCGGCCAGCAGCGCATCCACCGCCGTGTCGAGCCGCGAGAGGAAAAGGCTCGCCACCCCGAAAACCGCTGCCAGCGGCCGGCCGGCGGCCTGGCGCTGCTCGAGGCCCCGCCGATAGGCTTCGGCCACGCGGCGGTACTGCGTGCGCGAGAAGAGCAGCGTCACGTTGACGTTGATCCCCTCGGCGACGAGCGTCTCCAGGGCCTGGGCCCCCGCGGCGGTGCCGGGGATCTTGACGAGCAGATTGGGACGTTCGATCGCGGCATGCACCCGCCGGGCGGCGGCGATGGTGCCGGCGGCGTCGGGCGCGAGCTCGGGGTCTACTTCCAGGCTCACGTAGCCGCGCTCGCCGCCCGATGTTTGCCACAGGGGAAGGAGCAGGTCGCAGGCGCGGCGCACGTCGGCGAAGGTGAGCCGTTCGAGCCGCTCCCACGGGGCGAGGTCGCAGCGGCGCAGCGCCTCGACTTCTCCACGATAGGCGGGGCTCTTGGCGATGGCGTTTTCGAAGATGGCCGGATTGGTGGTGATGCCGCTCACGCCCGCCTCCAGCAGACGGGCGAGCTGCCCGCCGTCGAGGAGGTCGCGCGAGAGGCTGTCGAGCCAGATCTGTTGACCAAGTTCGAGGAGATCATGCAGCACGGTTCGGGTCATGCGTCGTCTTCCGGGAGGAGTGCAGGGGCATTGGCCAGAGCGGCGATCTTCGCCGTGAGCATACCATCTTCCTGCGGCTCGTCGATGCAGGAAAGCGCCTCTTCCCAGCCGAGCCGGCGGGCGAGGGCGGCGAAATCCGGATCGAGCGCGTGCAGCACGAGCGGCGAGCCTCCCTCGGGGTGGCGCAGCGCCAGATCGCAGCAGGTGAGCAGCAGGCGGGATACGCCCAGGCGTTCGCGCCACAGGCGGTTGTGCAGTCCGTGACCGTAGGTGGTGTCGCCGATGAGGGGGTAGCTGGCGTGGCGCAGGTGGCGGCGAATCTGGTGCTGGCGTCCGCCCTCCGGATAGCAGGCCACGAGCGCGTAGCGGCTGGTGGGGTGGCGGTCGTTGGGCCAGGGCAGCTCACTCGTCGCCAGACGCCGCAGCACAGTGCGTGCCGCTTTGTCGGCATCGCGCGGTCCCGCAACGGTGCGGGCGATGCGCGACAGCGGCCGATCGATCGTCAGGGTGTCGGGAGGATGTCCCCGCACCACGGCGAGGTAGCGCTTCGCCACGCGCCGGGCGGCGAAATCGGCCGCCACGGTGGCGGCCGCAGAGGGATCGAGGGCGAAGAGCACCGGCCCGGAGGTCGGCTTGTCGAGGCGATGCACGGGAAAGACGCGCCGGCCGAGGCGATCGCGCAGCCAGCGCAGCAGCACGCGGGATTCGCGCGGATCGAGCCCGGTGGGATGGACGAGCCAGCCCGAGGGCTTGAAGACGGCGACGAGCCGCTCGTCCTCGTAGAGAAGCCGCGGCGCGTCGCGCTCGGGTGAGGCCGTATCCAGAACGTCAGGCGGCGTAGTTGCGCTCCGCGAACTCCCAGTTGACCAGGTGGTCGAGGAAGGCGGTGACGAAGTCGGCGCGGCGGTTACGGTAGTCGATGTAGTAGGCGTGCTCCCATACGTCGATGCACAGAAGGGGCGTGTCGCCCGTGGTGAGCGGCGTGCCGGCCGCGCCCATGTTGACCACGTCGACCGAGCCGTCGGCTTTCTTCACGAGCCAGGTCCAGCCAGAGCCGAAGTTGCCCACGGCGCTCGTATGGAACACTTTCTTGAATTCGTCGAAGCTGCCCCATTTGGCCTTGATGGCCTCGAACAGGGCTCCTTTGGGTTGGCCGCCGCCGTTGGGCTTCATGCAATGCCAGAAGAAGGTATGGTTCCAGGTTTGCGCCGCGTTGTTGTACAGGCCGCCGGCCGGGGCTTTCTTGACGATGGACTCGAGGTCCATGTTCTCGTATTCCGTGCCCTTGATGAGGTTGTTGAGGTTGGTGACGTAGGCTTGGTGGTGCTTGCCGTAGTGATATTCCATCGTCTCTTCGGAGATGTAGGGGGCAAGCGCGTTTTTCGCGTAGGGCAGTTCGGGCAGTTTGTGTTCCATGTTCTCTCTCCTTTGCGTGAAGGCCGGCGTTCGGGCCGGCGAGGGGGCAAAAAACCTTTACCATTTTAGTCGGACTTTTCCACCCCGACAACCTCGGCCGCAGCGCGGCCATCGTGGAATTCGAGGCGGATGTCTTGTCCCGGGGCGAGCTGCGCCGCGCTGGTGAGCACTTGTCCCCCGGCGTCGCTCACCAGGGTGTAGCCGCGCGCGAGCACGGCCTTGGGGTCGAGCGCCTGCAGACGGTCTTCGAGCCGCTCCAGGCGACGGCGAGGGGCTTCCAGCGCCTGCGCCGCCGCGCGCGGCAAGCGCTGGGCGAACGCGTCGAGCCGGGCGTGGTGACCGGCAAGGGTCGGGCGTGCGCCGGCAAGGCGCCGGTGGAGCGCATCGAGCCGCAGCCGCGACTCGGCAAGCGTACGCCGCTGCGCTGCCGTGAGCCGCGCGTGCAGCGCTTCCAGGCGCCGCCGGGCCTCGGAGAGGCGTGCCGCCGGGTGGGTGAGGCGCAGCTGCAGGCGGTCGAGCCGCTGGTTTTCGGTGAGCAGGCGCTCGCGTAGCGTCCGTTGCAGCCGCCGCGCCAGCAGATCGAGTTCGAGCGGTAGTTCCGTCCAGCCTTGGCTCACGATCATCGCTGCGCCGGTGGGGGTGGGGGCGCGCATATCGGCTACCAGGTCGGCGATGCTCACGTCGGCTTCATGTCCGACGCCGCTGACGATGGGCACGGGGCTTGCGGCGATCGCGCGGGCGAGCGCCTCGTCGTTGTAGGCCATGAGATCCTCGGGGCTGCCGCCGCCGCGCACGAGCAGCGCCGCTTCGATGCCGAGCCGCGGCGCGACCTCGGCGAGCCGCGCCAGCGCCGCCACGAGCTGCGCTGGCGCTTCCGCGCCTTGCACCAGCGTGGGCAAGAGCACGATCTCGATGAGGGGCGCGCGTTGGCGCAGCGTGCGCAGCACGTCGTGGATGGCGTCCCCCGCCGGTGAGGTGATGAGCGCAAGGCGCCGCGGTCGACGCGGCAGGGGGCGCTTCCTTTCGGTGGCGAAGAGCCCTTCGGCCTCGAGCTTGGCCTTGACGGCCAGGAAACGCTGCCACAGCAGGCCGGCACCGGCCGGCTTGAGACCGCGCACCACCAGCTGGTAATCGCCTCGGGGGGCATAGACGCTCAACTGGCCGGCCGCCTCCACGCTGTGCCCTTCGGCGAGTAGCCGCGCGAAGGCCGTCGCCTGTCGCCGCCACAGGACGCAACGCAGTGCCGCGACTTCGTCCTTGAGCGTGAAGTAGCAGTGCCCGGAGGCGGCGAGGGTGAGGCCGGAGATCTCACCGATGACGTTGACCTCGGCAAAACCCGTTTCCAGGCAGTCTTTGATGCGTTGCGTGAGCTGGCCGACGGTTTCAGTCGGTGGCGGGAAGAGGGTGGAATCGGGGCTCATGCGCGCGATTGTACTGCGTTTCATCCCCAACGAGACGCTTTCTGTCATGCAACGGTAGCATCGGAACAGAAGCGCTTGATTTCTCGGTATGTTTTTGTAACCTATTGATTTTTATATGTAATTTTTTTGATGAAAAATGTGGCAAAGTGAGGTTCTTCCTACCGCGACAAGGGTTATGACTGGTTTCGCACTTTCATACACAAAGTTATCCACAGACTTTGTGGAAGAGTGGAACAAGGTGTGCGGCCGGCGCGGCGTCCCATTCGAGGCGGGCTGAGATATAATGCCGAAAGCAAAGGCCGTCGTCTCGGCCTTCGTCGTGCAAATCTCCGAGAGGGCAGGGTTCGTGTGGTCGATCATACAGGCATCGGGGTGGCCGATATGGCCGCTGTTGTTGGCTTCCATCCTTGCGGTGGCGATCGTGATCGAACGCACCTGGACATTGCGGCGCACGCGCATCAATCCACCAGGGCTGCTCGCCTCGGTGCTCGAGGAGTTGCGTCGTGGCGTATCGCCGCAAGAGCTTGCGTTGCGGCTGGAGGGGCATTCGCCGCTCGGGCGTGTGTTCGCGGCCGGGCTGCGCAATTACCGCTCTTCTCGTGAGGTGATGAAAGAGGCGATCGAGGACGCCGGTCGGGTGGTGGCGCACGGCTTGGAGCGCTATCTCACGGCTTTGGGGACCATCGCCGCGGTCTCGCCGCTCTTGGGTTTGTTGGGTACCATCATCGGCATGATCGAGATCTTCGCCTCACAGTCGGCCGCTGGTACCAATCCCCAGCAGCTGGCGCATGGCATCTCGGTGGCGCTCAGCACCACCGGGCTCGGACTCATCATCGCCATTCCTGCGACCATTTTCTGGCGCCATTTCCGGGCCTACGTCGATTCCCTGGTCTTGGAGATGGAACAGGAAGCCGTGCGTTTGGTGGAAGTGGCCCACGGTGAGCGGGCCGGAGCCGAAGTATGAAGTTTCGCACGGCCGGCGGTTTGCGCGAGGAGCCATTCCTGAATCTGGTGCCGCTCATCGACGTGGTGCTGGTGATCCTCATCTTTCTGAGTGTGACGACCACGTTCTCTCGGACGGCGCAGCTGCAGATCGATCTCCCCGAAGCCGATGAGGCGCTACCGGTCGATAGCATGCCCAAGGAATGGGTGGTGGCCATCACCGCCGACGGGGCCGTGTTCATCGGTGAGCGGGCCGTGGGGCTCGGCAGCGTGGAGGACATCGAAGCGGCACTGCTGGCGATGATCCCGGCCGGCTCGAAGCCTACCATCGTGATCGAAGCGGACGCGAAGACGCCGCATCAGCGCGTGATCGACGTGATGCGCGCGGCCCAGCGCGCCGGCTTCGAAAAGCTCACTTTCTCCGTCGAGCGCGTCGAAGGGCGATGAGGGCGCCGCCGCCATGGTGGTCGCACCGCGGCGCCGTGGCATGCGCACTCCTGCCTTTTTCCCTGATTTTCGGCCTCGTGGTGCGGCTGCGCGCGTCGGCCTATCGTCGCGGCTGGCTGCGGCGCTGCCGTCCCCCCGTGTTCGTGCTGGTGGTGGGGAATCTCAACGTGGGCGGCAGCGGCAAGACGCCGGTGGTGGTGGCGCTCGCGCACGCGCTTTCGGCGCGAGGCATCCCTTGCGGCATCGTCAGCCGCGGCTATGGCGGTAGTGTCGAGGGGGCTGCGCTGGTGCCGGCCACGGGAGACCCGGCCCGCTACGGCGACGAACCGGTGCTGCTTGCGCGCGAAACGGGAGTGCCGGTGGTGGTGGGGCGCGCGCGCTGCGCTGCCGTGACCGAGCTGCTGCGCCGTCATCCCGAGGTACGTCTGGTGCTCGCCGACGACGGTCTCCAGCATCTGCGGCTCGAGCGCGACTTCGAACTCGTGGTGCTCGATCGGAACGCTCTGGGCAATGCTTGGCTGTTGCCGGCCGGCCCCTTGCGCGAGCCGCTCTCGCGCCTGCGTACGGTCGATGCGGTGGTGGCGCACGAACCGCAGCAGGTGCACGCCCTCGTACCGGACGAGGTACCGCTCTATGGGCTGCGGCTCGAACCCGAGGCGCTCGTCTCGCTCGCCGATCCTTCGCGGCGCTTGCCCCTGTCGGCGCTTGCCGGGCAACGGGTCCATGCCGTGGCCGGCATCGGCCGTCCCGAACGCTTCTTCGCCACGCTGCGTGCCCTGGGCGCCGAGGTGGTGCCGCACGCCTTTCCCGATCACCACCCATACGGGGCGGAGGATCTTGACTTCGGCGCGCCGCAGGAGTGGCGGATTTTCACCAGCAAGGATGCGGTAAAATGCCAGCCATACGCGCGGCCGCACGATTGGGTGCTCATGGTGCGTGCCCGGCTCGACGAGGCGCTCGTCGAGCGCATTCTGGAGCGAATGAATGGATACTCGTCTGCTGGACGTGCTGGTGTGCCCGCTGTGCAAGGGGCCGCTCAAATACGATCGTGAGCGGCAGGAGCTCGTCTGCCGCGCCGACCGCCTGGCCTATCCGATCCGCGACGGCATTCCGGTGATGCTCGCCGACGAGGCGCGCCCCATCACGGCCGAGGAAGTCGAGGCGCTCAAGTGAGCGGGTTTCGCGTGGTGATCCCGGCGCGGCTCGCGTCCACGCGCCTGCCGAACAAGCCGCTCGTCGATCTCGCCGGCAAACCGATGGTGGTGCGGGTGTGGGAACGGGCGGTTGCCTCCGGGGCCGACGAGGTATGGGTGGCAACCGACTCGCCACAGGTGGCGGCGGCGGTGGAGCAGGCCGGAGGGCAGGCGATCCTCACGCGCGGCGATCACGCCTCCGGCACCGACCGGCTCGCCGAAGTGGTCGAGCGCCTGGGGTGGGAGGACGAGGCCATCGTCGTCAACGTGCAGGGCGACGAGCCGCTCATCGATCCCTTGGTCATCGCGCGCACGGCCGAGACGCTCGCGCGCACGCCGTCGGCCGCGATCGCCACGCTCGCGCATCCGATCGAATCGGCGGAAGAATTCTTCGACCCGAACGCGGTGAAGGTGGTGTGCGATGCCTCGGGGCGAGCGCTCTATTTTTCCCGCGCGCCCTTGCCGTGGGCGCGGGACGCTTTCGCCGCCGGGCGTGCGGCGCGTTTGCCCGAGGGTTTGCCGGCCTTGCGCCACGTCGGGCTCTACGCCTACCGTGCGGCGTTCTTGCGCGCCTTTGCGCGACTCGAGCCATGCGCCCTGGAGCGGTTCGAGGCGCTGGAGCAGTTGCGCGCCCTGTATCACGGCTATGCCATCCAGGTGGAAGTGATCACCTCGGCTCCGGCGCCCGGCGTCGATACGCCGCAGGATCTGGAGCGGGTGCGCCGGATGATCGTTGGGGCCGCATGAAGTCTGGCCATTTCCGTTTTCGTCGTCAATCATAAAGGAGAGGGGATCGTGCGCTTGATTCTTTTGGGACCGCCGGGAGCGGGGAAAGGCACGCAGGCCGCCGTCATCAAGGAGAAGTTCGGCATTCCGCAGATCTCGACCGGCGACATGTTGCGCGCCGCGGTGAAGGCGGGAACGCCGCTGGGGCTCGCGGCGAAGAAGGTGATGGACGAAGGAGGTCTGGTTTCCGACGACATCATCATCGGCTTGGTGCGCGAGCGCCTGCAGCAACCCGATTGCCAGGCGGGTTACCTGTTCGACGGCTTTCCGCGCACGATCGCCCAGGCCGATGCGCTCAAGGAGGGCGGCATTCCGCTCGATTACGTGCTGGTGATCGAAGTGCCCGACGAGGAGATCATCGATCGCATGAGCGGCCGCCTGGTGCATCCGGCCTCCGGCCGCACCTATCACGTGCGCTACAACCCGCCCAAAGTGCCAGGCAAGGACGACGTCACCGGGGAAGATCTCATCCAGCGCGACGACGACCGCGAAGAGGTGGTGCGCAAGCGTCTGGCGGTCTATCACGAGCAGACGAAGCCGCTCATCGCCTATTACGAAGCCTGGGCGGCGAGCGGCGACCCTGCCGCGCCCAAGGTGCGCAAGGTCTCGGGGCTGGGGCCGGTGGACGAAGTAACGCAGCGCATCCTGGAGGCGCTCTCCAGCTGACGGAGGCGCGGGGGCGATCGGTCACGCATGGCGCAACGGCATCCTTCCGCGTGGCAGCTCGACCAGATGCCTGGCCTGCTGCCCGGACAGCAGCGCGAGCTCGACGTCGTCGAAGCCCTCGTGCACGACTTGCCGGAAGACTGGCACGTCTTCCACGGCATCCCTTGGCAAAACGAGGCCAACGGCTTCTTGCAGCTCGGCGAATGGGATGTCGTGGTCGTCTCTCCGGCAGGTCATCTGGCGATCCTGGAGATCAAGGCGGGAGAGATCGACTGGACCCCCAAAGGTCCGGTGAAACACTACGCCAGCACCGGGCGCAAAAATATCGCCTCGCAATGCCGCCTGCAGCATCAGGCGATGATCCAGAAGCTGCGCAAGGCGGGAATCGACGCGTACGTGGCGCACGCCCTGGTGCTTCCCGATGCGAGCGTGCCGGCAAACGCCGAGACGGCGCATTACCCGCGCAGCCGCATCGTCGATGCCGCCGCCGTGCCGCATCTGGGAACGCTCCTCCGCGAATGGTTGCGCAGCACGCCGATCGACCCGCAGCGGGTCGCCAAAGTGAGCGCCTTTCTGCGAGACGAATTGCGCCTCGCGATCGATCCCCGCGCGTTCGCCGGCGCGCTGCGCAGCACGACCATCGCCTTGCAGGCAGGGCTGGCGAGCACGCTCACCCGGCTCGAACTGCCGGCGGCGAGCGCCTTGTGCATCCAGGCCGTCGCCGGTTCGGGCAAGACCCTGCTCGCCCGCCAGTGGCTCGAGCAGGCTAGACGCCGCGGCACGCGCTGGGGTTACATGTGCTTCAACCGCATGCTCGCCGATGCGCTGCGCGCCTCGATCCCGGAAGCGGCGGCAGACATCGCCACCTTCCACGAAAGAGCCATCTCCGCCTTGCGTCGCCAGCGCCAAACCACCGAGCATCTCGACTTCACCGATTCCCGTACCTTCGACGCGGCGGTCACGGCGCTCGCGCAGGATCGGAGTTGGGCGCAGGGACTCGACGGACTCATTCTCGACGAAGCCGCCGATTTGAAACCCGAGTGGTTCGCGGCTTTGCGTCGCAGCGTTTCCCCCGATACCCGCTGGTTGGTACTTCTCGATGCCGATCAACGGGTGCATCCCCACACCCTCGACACGGCCCCGTGGTGGGAGACGGAGCTACCGCAGGCGATCCGCTTCAGCGCCCGCGAGAACTTCCGCTCGCCGCGGGCCCTGGTCGAAACCCTCAATTTGCTCGAACTCACCGGAGAACCTCTCCTCGCACGCCACCCCTTTGCCGGCGAGCCGCCGGAATTCGAGGTCTACCCCGACGACGACCCGGCCGCGCCGCTGCGAGCCACCGAAACCGTCCTCGAGCGCTGGTTCGCCGACGGGATCGCACCGCAGGACGTTGCCGTATTGAGTTTTCAGGGGCGGGGACACAGCGCGATCCTCGCGCAGAACACGCTCGCGGGTTGCCGTGTGCGCCGTTTCACGGGGCAATTCGACGCCCAGGGCGCCCCCCAATGGAGCGAGGGCGAACTCCTCGTCGATACCGTCCTGCGTTTCAAGGGGCTCTCCGCCCCGGCGGTGCTGCTCACCGAAACGGACTGGGCCCAGTTCGACGAATCCGCACGCCGGCGGCTCTATGTCGCGCTCACCCGCGCCGAATGGCGCGCTGCCGTGGTGCTCAGCGAACGGGCGGCGCGCGATGTGCAAGCGCAGCTGGAAAAGGAGTCCTGAACCCGGCGCTGCCATAATCACGCCTGAGCGCTGAGGCCAACTGCGGGACAGGAAAAGCTGGGGCGCCAAGCCGACAGCAAAACGGGCGAAATCAGGTGGAGTCAGTGCCGAGTATCATAAAAGGACTGTTCCACCAAGGGTTATCCCGAGAAAGCTGGTTGCCCGACGCCCCTTGCAGTTAGTTTTATACAGGACAGATAGCTTCTATTTCCCCATTTTTGAGCTTCACCAAGATATTCATTGGTTTTGATTGAACATCAATGATGGTTTGTGTCGTTTTCAAGAATTCGATAAGCCCTTCCTTTTCTTGAGTTATATTTTTAATTGTCTCATAGTTCCACTTTAAAAAATCCAATTTATGTTTATTGACTGATTTATTATCTGCAATCAAAACAGACAAAGATCTTATCTTCTCATCCATTAATTTCTTTATCTTTGGTATAAGACTACCATCTTCTCCAAAAAAATCATTAATATCATTTTCCAATGACAGCATTCTGTCATCTTTTAAAAAATTCTCCTCGTTTGGATAAAACAAAAGAAGCTTCCATCCGTAGAGTCTTGCACGAATACAAAGAAATAACTGACGGTATAAGTATTCCAAATTTTTTTGATGATCTTTAATGGATTCAATTATATCATTTAACCCAAAAATATTTTTTGTCTTTATATTTTCGATCTTATTAATTTCATTTTCTATATCTGTTACAATATGGTTTTGCTTATCAAGCAAAATTGACTCGTATGATTCTATTTGGTTGCGAATATTTTCACGTGATTTTCCATGAATCACCGTTCGGGCTACTTGGTTGAAATAGTCAATAGAGCTTTTAATAGAAGAAATGCGTTCATTTTGTTGAAATTCAATTATTTTTTCTATATTTTTTGATATCGTTGAAAGTTTTTTATCGATATCAGCCAAGTGTTTTTGTGCAACTGCCATTGATATAAAAGAAAATAATACAGTCGCATTTACTATGCTGGATAGTTTATTAGGCTCTAAAAGTATTCCATGACTATTGAATAATCCATCTTTTTTGGTCATTAATCTGTATCCATCAACCCCTTTTGCCTTAAGTAGCGGTCCATCAATCACAACCTCCATGTATTTGGTTGCCGAAATTTCCCCTTTCGTTACAAGGCCGGGTATTTGTTGAATTAACATATTAATGCGACTAATATTTTCTTCCTTGCCTACATTAATCCAATTGGCATTGTGGGGCTCATGAATTAGCCGCATGGATAGTACTGGAGGCGATTCAGTTGAATCTGATAAGATAAATTCTTCATTTGATTGGATTCTATATTGAGGAACAGATAAATATTTATCATCAATCTCCTGATTTTTATTTTTTTCTGCGTAATCCATGTATTTCTTTCTAAGGCCGGCAATATGAATAACAGAAGGCACAGTTACAGAAAACGCAGGATCGGAAAAACTAAATAAAGCCATACTCCATCCTGGGGGTCCAAATACAAACCTTGTTATCAAGGTTTGATTTATAAAACTCTTTACTGATCCGATCGACGCCTTTTTCTTTGCCTCAGAAATTATCTTCTTTTTTTCATTATCGTCAAGCAAATTCCATTGTTTTTCAAAAAACAAGGTTAAAATGTTATTTTCATTGTCAACTGTTTTGCCTTTTTCATACGGAACATCAAGTTTTTTACAAACGTCAATTACAATCTCGTCATATGATGGCCCTTCTCCTCTAAACAGGTTTTTTAATGTGTTTCCCCCAAACAATCTAATTTCGTCACCAATTATTTTGTAGTATTTTGTGTGATCTGGATAGTGTTTTTTATAATCATCATTTTGTTCTAAAGAATTTGTTAATTTGTCTTTTATTAATTCTACCAATGGATCTAGATCTTCGCGAGTGCATATTGATAAAAGTGCATATAGATCACCTTTTTTAATGTCTTCTATTTTTTCTTTGATTGCGTCAATCATTTTTTTCTCCTTCGAATAAATCAAATTGAGCGATTCGATCAACTCACGCATCGTCTCACGACCCAGGAATAATGCACGACGATCGCGGATCGATGCAATCGTCCGGGACCTGACAGTCGAGGATGTGTTCGTCGATTTCTTCACCGACTTTTTTGCCAACTTCTGCTCCGATTACCGCTCCTGCGAGGGCGCCGATGAGGGCACCAGCGGCGCCACCCGCCAGTGCGCCGGCTGGCCCTGCGACCAAGCCGGCCCTTGCACCGATTTGAGCGCCGACCGTGGCGCCGGTACCTATCGTTGCGCCGCCGCCCGCAGCCCCGGCTGCGAGGCCAATAGCCGTGCCAACTCGCTTGGCGATGTTTCTTTTTTCGATGCGGTCCGATTTGCATTTCGGGCATTGCATGACGATCTCCATCACTGATTTTTTAGCACGCTGAATCTTGACTTGCCACGGGCGTAATCTCGACGTCCTTGACCGCTTCGCCCCAGCCGCGCAGCCAGCGGTGCAGGAGTTCGGTTTCGACTACGGTGGCGGTGATCGCAAGTCCGTTGGTGGTGGGCTCGACGGTTTGATCTTCGGCGAGCGGGCTTTCGACGAGGTGGCGGCCTACTGCCGGGTCGATGACGAAACGCACGCGCACGCGGCGGCCGCGATGGATGCCGAAATGTCCTTGGGCGACGTAGTCGGACAGACGGAAGTCGGAGGGATAGGGAAAACGCTCGCCGGTGCGGTGGGCTTTTTGGATGCGGCTCAGGGCGAGGATGCGCTGGTTGTCGTAGCCCTCGAAGCGGGCGACGAGGTAGAGGCGTACGCTTTGCTGCACCAGCGCGAGCGGCCAAACGATCGCCTCGCGCGCTTCGTCGCGGGCGTTGCGGTAGGTGAGCGCGAGGGTTTCTTCGGCGTAGAGGGCTTCGCTGACTTCCTCGAGCACGTCGGGGTCGATTTTGGGCGCCAGCAGGGGTTGGTTGTCGGGAATGCGGGTGACTTTGTGCAGCCAGCGGCGCTGCGCTTCGGCTTCGGGGCGGGTGCCGAGCTCGAGGGCGGCGCTCGACCACAGCGGTTCGAGCGCGGTGAGGATGCGGGTGGGCAAGAGGGCGGCGAGGTCGGCCCGGGCGAGTTGCAGGAGCAGCGCTTCGCTAGGGGTGAGCAGGGGCAGGTTGAGCCCGGCGGCCTGGGCCTGCCAGCGGTAGCCATAGGGGCGGGAGCGGGTGTCGACCTCGAGCGGAAAGCTGGCCGAGAGCGTGTCGAGGTGGCGCTGCACGGTGCGCAGGCTCACCTCGCGCCCCTGGGCGACGAGGATCTGGTGGATGCGGGTGCTGCTGATGTAGCGCTTGCGCGGGATGCAGCGCAGGATGTCGAGCAGCAGCAGGGCATTGTCCAGCGCAGGGGCGCGAGGGGCGCTCATCGTCAACCGTCTCCCAGGATGCGCTTGAGGGTTTGCCTGATGCTGTCGACGAGATCGCTTTTGGACTCGCTCTGCAGCTTGGGGCTGCGGCACAAGGGGCAAAGGGTCGGAGGCAGATCCTCGGGACGCAGGACGTCGCTCGTGGGCGCGTAAGTCTTCTTCCAGCCGCACTCCAGGCAGCGGACGGAGTAAGGGCGGGGCGGGACCGGCATGGTCTCCTCCTTTTTTTATGTGGACATGGTATCGGTTCGATATACCGGCGGCAAGGGGCGAACGAGCGTTCCGCGTTTCAGTCGCCACAGGATTCGCGCGGGCCGGTGGTGAGCGTACCCATGGCCGCGATCGCCGCGCCGACGAGGGCCCCTTGCGCGGCGCCTTGCAGGAGGCGACCCATCAGGCCGCCGCTGCCACAGCCCGCCGCGCCGAGCAATGCGCCGATGCCGGCGCCTGCCAGAGCGGCGCGGGTGAGGGTGTCTGCCGGGAGGGTGGAAGAAAAAGCAGGGAAAATCGGTTCGTGCGTCATGGTCGTGCTCCGTCGTGAGGTGAGTCCATTGTAGGGAATGGAGGCGACGGGATGTGACGCATCGAGCAAGTAACACACCGAGGCAAGTCTGGCCTCACTGCCAAGGTTTCATAAAAAAGGAATCGGCAGGGATCTGACATCTGGCAACCCACCAAAAATGGTCTTTGCTCCATATGATTTTTAGGCCATAATTGCAAGATGACTTCGGCAAGTGCATGATATGACCTGGACGGTCCTCTTTCACGATGCCTTCGACGAGGAATTCAGCACCCTGAGTGATGGACTGCAGGACGAGCTCTTGGCGCACGCCAAGTTGTTGGCCGAGTTTGGGCCGAACCTGGGGCGACCGACGGTCGACACCCTCAAGGGGTCTCGTCACCCCAACATGAAGGAACTGAGGTTCTCCTGGAAAGGGCAGCTCTGGCGCGTCGCCTTCGCCTTCGATCCCCTGCGCCAGGCCATCGTGCTCGTGGCAGGCAACAAAAGCGGCGCAGACCAACGCCGGTTCTACAAACGACTGATCCGGATCGCCGATGAGCGCTATGACGAACACCTCGACGAACTCGCCGACAGGACGAAGGAGTGATTTCATGCCAAGGACACTGGATGACATCATGGCCACTCTGCCGGAAGATCGCCGGCAGCGAATCGAAACACGAGCCCAGGAACTGGCCACGCTCAAGGACCTGCGCTTGGCCTTGCAAAAGACCCAGGAAGAGCTCGCGGCCACCCTCGGGGTACGTCAGGACACGATCTCTCGGCTGGAGAGGCGCAGCGACATGCTGCTGTCGACCTTGCGCCACTACATCGAAAGCATGGGGGGTACACTCGAGCTGGTTGCCAAGTTTCCCAACCGACCTCCCGTCGTGATCGAACACTTGGGAAAGGGGACGACGGACAAGGCCAGCAACGACGAAGAGGCCACCGTTTAGCCGGAAGAGCGTGACGGAATCATTCCTTCAGCCTGGCCACCGGGCTCAGTGCCAGAGGGCCACGGACGAAACGGGCGACGTCTTGCATTGCCTCGGCTTCATCGGCAGCGGCCTGTCGGGCAATGTCGGCCTCCGTCGTAGCATCCACCCGTTCGGGATCGATGCGCCCTGTATTCAGCGATTCGGGAATTTCGGGGTCAATCCTCATGCGTACGATTTTCATAAAAAAAACCGCGCAATCATACTTCGATTCTGTCTGATGCAAACGATGTGTTGACGGATAGATTGCCGGGCAACCGTCGGGTATCTTGCCAAGGAACAGGCGGATTCCGGCCACGAGGGGTAGTGGGCAAAGATCATCGCGTCTCCACGACTGCCTTGCAGATTACCTTGCCGTTGCTGTCGACAATGGCGGGGACGAGCACTCGGGTGATCGTCTCGCCAGTGGGTGTGGCAAGGATGCGCTGCTGGCAATTGTAATCGAAGGCTGCGTCGGGGCTGGGGCGTTCCAACCGAAAAGGGCTCTTTTGCCAATTGTAGTTGTACCAAGTGAGTGCCATGTGCAGAATTTCGATGCCTTCTTCGTCGGTGATGCCGTGTTTTTTGGCTGTTTCGGTCAAAATCTCGTGCAGGCACTCGATGCTTCCCCACTGAGCAAGCACGGCGACGGCACGGGCGAGGTCGGCCCATGCGTCGCCCAGTCCTTGCAGCCCCAGGCGGCGGGCGGCATCAGGATTTCGGGAAAGCCAATTTCTCAATGCGGCGAGTTCGGCGGGTTTGCTTTCCTTCTGCAGCCTTTCGAGTTGTTGGTCCCTTTTCTTCAGCGCTTCCTCGAGCCTGCGATTCTCGCTTTCATAGCTCGAGAGTTTCTCTTGGCAAGCCGAGATCTGCGCATTCTTGTCGCTCAGGTCTCGTTCGTTTTGTTCGATGCGCGATCTGAGCGTAGCGTTTTCTTCGGTCAACGCTGTCATTTGGCGCTGCAGCGCTTCCCAATTCTCTTTCGCACGCTGCTCCTCCACCGCTGCGTTCTGATTCATGGCGATGATGGCCGAACCGCTTTCTATCGCCCCGCGGCGCTCGTTACGCCCCTCCTGATTCGTGGCGATGTTGCGGATAAGTTCGCGCAGCGGCTCATAATGTTCGAGCAGCAGGCGCAAATCGCCTGCCGTCAGCCATGGAATCCATTTACAGTTTCCGGGCATTTCTTCCCATTCTTTCCGAAGATCATCCAGCCGATTTTGCGGTTTTTTGTCAGGTTCCATCAGTCGGCAGCCTCAGCGTGATTTCAAAGCCTCGAGGTCGAGCCGAATGTGCGGCGCTTGGTCGCTCGGCGCATCTCCACCCATCCCGAGGGCGAGCTCAATGACACCAGGTGCGACCGGCCGCGCCCACAAACGCTGGCCGGGCTCGGCTTCGGGCAGGTGATAGCGGTAGAGGTTGAGTTCTCCGTCGCCTTCACGCATCTCGCCGCGGGCGCGCAGGCTTTGCGTATAGCGCAGGTTGAAGACCCCGTCGGCCACCGCACCCAGTTCGTGCCATTGACCGTAGGGGCTTTCCGGTGTGAGAACGGGCTGAAATACACCCCGGCGCAGGCGCCCGACGAAATAGCGAAAAGGCGCCTCGTCGTGCTGGGCACGCACGTGATCGATGAGGAGCACCCCATTGCCGGGTGCAAGGCGCAACAGCCCCAGCGCTACGCCGGTCTTGGCCGTAGGTGCGTAGACATGTTCTTTGTCCATCGGCAACGGCGCATGGACAACGAGTGAAAACGGCACCTTATCGGGCCAAGTTTCGGTGATAAGCGCTTTCCAGTCTTCGCTGTCGGTTGTGAACAGTGCGCGCACGTGGCGCGAGTGGCTGGCGTTGCCGGCGAGCAAAATATGAACTTCCGGCACCTCCAGCGTGCGGAAGGCACGTGCGAGTTCGTGCAGAAAAACCAGCACGCCGGTACGAATGCGCGTGCGCAGGTAGGCGTCGAGCGCATCGGCGTCGAGCCTCAGCGCCACTTCTTGCTTTTGGTTGTTTGCGTCGAGAAGCTGAATTTTGAGTTGAGGCTCATTGAACCCGGCGTCCTTTCCTTCCCAGAAATTTCGCAAGCGGCTAGCCACCAACACAGTGTTGGTCTGCGCTGCCTGCGTGGGCTGCACCAGGCTTTCATCGCCGGGGAAAGGCTGGGCGTCGAGCGGGCGGGTGAAGTGGATGCGCTTGGCGCGAAGCTGATCGAGGTTGGCACAGAAGACTTGGTAGGCGAGGTGCTCGAGCAGGTTCTCTCCACCGAGAAACGCGTCGCCCGCCGAGGCGATGTGTTCGAATACTTCCTCGTAGCCTTTGTCTACTTCTTCGGGCGTGGCAAGACGCCACAGGCCGTAATCGAAGTCGGCCGTGCCGCCGCCAAAGTCGAACACCGCGTAGGCGAGCCCTGCCTCGGTGGCCGCAAGACCCAAATGCGGCAAGGCCGCGGCCGCATAGGCCGCCGGTTCGCTGGCGATTTCCTTGACTTGGAAGTCGACGAGCGCTTTGCCCTGGTCGATGAGCGTCTGCGGCAGACTGCGCTGCAGCCCGCGCGCGAAACTGGCGAGGATTTTTTCTTTCTGCGCGCGTTCGTACTTGATGGGAAAGGTGAGCAAATATTCGAGAAACAGCCCGCGTCCGCGCCAGTTGATCGCCATGCCGAGCTGCCAGGCGTAGAACTCGATGGGGTCGAACGGGTCGTCGGGCGATACCTGCAGCGGCTCGCCGCGCACCGGCCGGCGATCGGTGAGTGGCGGAATCTCGACTTCCGTCCCGTGCAACCGGTCGGTGAGGCGCAGGCGCGGCGCGCTGGGGCCGCGCAGCGCCCATTGCTTGAGCTTGGGCAGGATGCTAGTGAGCACTTTGGTTTCGCCCGGATTGTCGCGCCACGCCGCGAGCGCTTCGTGGCCGACGCGCATCCAGTCCCAGTCGTGTGCCGGACGATAGGCCGTGCGCGTCCATGTTTCCCTGAAAGTCGGGAAGTCGAGGCATTCGACCACGGTGGGGTTTTCAAAGTGCTGCGGCTCGATCGGTGCGTAGTAATCGCGTGCGCCGATGCGCAATAGTGCGTTTTGCGTGTCGGTCTGCACCGCCACCACGGTACTGGCTGTGCCGAAGTCGATCGCCACGGGGTAGGATTTGAGATCGCGTGCCGGGTTGCGGGCGACCAGTTGCCAGCGGCGTAATTTGTCCGGCGGCGCGCCGTGGAGTTCCCACAAACCGCGCTCGGGGTCGGTCAGATCTTTCTTTTCGAGCTTGGGAAGTCGGCTGGGGCGGTAATCGATCTCGGAAAGGAGCGCAAAGGCCGGATGAGGCGCAAAGGAAAAAACGCGCCCGTCAACACGCAATGATTCGCCGCGTTCGGCAAGCAGGTGCATGAGTTGTAGCAGAGTGAGGCTGCGCCAAGCCACGCCCGATTCTTGTTGCTGTGGTGTGAGGAACGATGCCTTACCGTCGGGTGTGGCGAGCTGCCATTGCTTTTCAATGAGCAGCAGAGCAAGACCGGAGAAGCCGCTGCGCTCGAGCGCTTCTTTACAAACCTCATGGACGGCAAAAATATAGCCGGATTCAGATAAATCAATTTCCCTCCATTCTCCATTGACGTCTACGCGCCATGGGTCTGAAAGCCAAAAGTAACTCTCTGACCCATCCGCGGTTCGAAGTAACCTATTTTCCGTCCGGTTGGGATTACCCTCGCGGGTGTTAAACGCTTCGAACTCCTCGTAAGTCGGCAACCGCCAGTTTCGACAACCGGCGTGGGTGGCGCTTTCGAGTGCCTCAAGGGCTTTATCTCGCGAAAGTTCCAAGGTGACTACCTGATTGCTCCACAGAAGTCCCGTGGCGGTTTCCAGCGTCCCCAGTACTGTTCCCTGCCACGACTTGAGTATGAGAAAGGGGTTCTCTTTGTACAGGGATTCCAGTTTGCTTGGCTGTACGCCATAGCGCACGTGTTTTTCCGTGTCATAGACGGCGACAGGGGGCTGGTCGGGAGCCGGCAGGATTTCCCAGTACCGATGCTGGGTGATCACGTAGGTGAACTCGGTCTCGATGTCGGCCAAGGTGTTCAGGATGCTCTCGGGGGTGAGGTCTTGCAGGGTGAGGGGCGTCATCAGTCATTCCTCGCTCAATAGGCGTTCGATGTGGTGGGCGATTTCAGGGCGGGGTTTGAGTTGGGGGGCGACGCTTCTTACCAGCTGCACGAGGGCGCGTTGCACTTCGCGCGGAAGGGCGAGGAATTCGCGCTGTTTTTTGCGCACCACTTCCGTCGAGGGTTCCGCGTACGGCGAGGGGATCTCGAAGGGCTCGACGCGCCCGATGAGGAGCGCGAGGTCCGCGCCGCTCAGGGTCGAAAACACGTGCGGGTAGAGCGCGGGCAAGAAGCTCAACAGCGCCTCGCCTTCGGGCAAGGGGCCGCTGCCACGCTGCGCTTCGAGCGAGGCGCAGCGCTGCTCCAGCTCGCGCACTCGCCGTTGCAGCGCGCTGTCGTCGGGGTTGGGGGGCGTTACGGGCGCAGGCGGCCACGCCGGTTCGCCCCACAGCCGTTCGGCGATGAGCGGCAGCAGCACTTCGTCGCGCCATACGCGGGCTTTTCCGGAGTCGGGCAGAATGTCCCGGAGGGTATGGCAGGGGGAGGGGCGATGGCGTTCGGCCTGGGCGAGCAGCGGTTCGAGCCACAGGACCTGCCAGTTGCTCACCTGGAGCCTGGTGAGGGTGGGCGATAGCTGTTCCAGCAGTGGGGCCGATTCCTCGTCGCTGAGCACCTGCACGGCAAAGGAGGCAAGGTGGTTGGTTGTGCCCACTTTGTCGTCGATTTCCCTGAGCACGGCCGTGAGGTCTGCGGCGCTCGACAAGTCGAATACCGGTTCGCCCCATAACTCGCGGGGTTCCCATCCCTGATCGGGGTCATGGAGGACCCAGGCGGCCTGTTTGCGATGCAGCAGCAGGACAATGGTGGGGACAAGGGCGGATGTTCGATCCATGATCTATTTTTACTCCGTTCGCAATCTATCTTGCAGAGTATAAAGCGCCTCCCGCAAAGCGGTTTTGCTTTGGTCGGGGTGAAGTTCCTGGTCGAGGGCCAAGAGACGGTCTTCGATTTCCAGGGCCTCCACCCCACCGAGCCGGCCGGTGAAATAGGCGATGGCGCCGGCGAGCAATTCCCCGCTGCGCGACAGTTGCAGGAGCTTTTCCGGCGTGAAGTATTCGATCGCGCGGGTGACGAGCAGAACGAGTTCGCCTTCCTTTTCCCGCAGACCGAGTTTGTCGAGAATGCCGTGGCTGGCGATGGCCAGGCCGGCGAGCGCACGACTGAGCGGATCGCGCTCGATGCGGGGGTCGATCTCGAAGCGGCGAAGGGCGTCGAGATAGTCGGCGAAGTCGGCAAAGCGATCTTGAGTGATCCCTTTTTCGGCGGCTTGCAGGGCCCGCTCGCCCAGTTCGTCGAGGTGCTCGTCGGGCCTGAAAATGCCGAGCGCCCGACCCACCTGTTCGAAGACGGTAACGACGGTGTTCAGAATCGTTATCCCCTTTTCGAGGTAGGGCAGGAGCCTGGGAAGAATCGCGACCAGGTTTCCGGCCATTGGACCCAGGATGGCAAGGGTATTGGCGAGCGCTGCCAAAGTGCTGGTGAGGACAGGAATCACTGCGGGGATCATTGCGTTGCTCCTTTGCGGATCAGGTTTTCCAGGTTCTGCGCGGTGGTGTCCACCGTGCGCCAGAGCTCTTGGCGCACCTCGTCGGGGTTTTTCTCCGGCTGGGTCGCGTGTTCGAGATCGACCAGGGCATCCTCGATTTCCAGTGCTTCCGCTCCGCCAATGCGTTTTTCGAAGTAGGCGGCGATGGCGTCGATGTCCAGCCCGCCGTCGAGCAGCTGGCGCAGGCGGGTGACATTGAAATACTCGGGGTTGGCGGCGTGCAGGGCAAAGATTTCCGCCATGCTGCCCTCGCGCAGACCGAGCTTTTCTTCCATCAGGCGACCGGCGATTTCCAGCCCCTTGGCGGCTTTTTGCTCGAACGACAATTCCTTGGATTTTTCCGGATCGATTTCGAAGTGGCGCAGGTGCTCGACATAGGATTCGAAGTCGGGAAAATTCTCCGGCACGATCCCGGCTTCGTGGGCTTGCAGGGCACGCTCGCCAAATTGCTCCGCATCCGGGTCGTAAGGTTTGAAGAGTCCCAAGGCACGCGCCAGATCGCCGGCAAAGCGGGTAATTCTTGAAAGAATGCTGCCGCCGATATTGATGCAGGCTTCGAGACCGCGACTGAGGGCGTTGCCGACCCAGCTGGCGGTGCTGCCCAAGGCATTGCCAATCCAGCTTGCCGCGCTACTGAGGGCGCCGCCGATGAAACTGAAAAACCCCATGTTCATTGCTCCTTTCAGAGGGAGAGGATGACGTTCCTTGCGATTTCCCCTTCGAAGATTGCCCTGCCTTCCGGTGAGGTCACGATGCCGTGGAAAGCTTCCAGGTCCTGCCTGAGTGCAGTGATCGCTTCGGCAAGGATTTTCTCCATGAGGCGCATCGTGGCTTGGCTTTTGGTATAGCCGGAGACATCGAAGAAAAGCGCCGTGAGTGCGCTCGCAAGTTCAGAATCGCCGAGCCCGGTTCGTGCCTTCAGGTCGGCAAAGCGCGCGGCAAAATGATGCTGGATCTTGTGCCGTTTTTCTTCTTCCACCTTTTTCTGGTCCGGATCTGCCGTCCGTTGGGAGTAAAAGGCGGACAGCATCGCATTGAGGAGGGGGATTCCTTTTTCGGTCAGCAGGTTGAGCCGGTCGATGGCGTTCGCGGCAGGATGGGCGGAAAGCCGGGGATAGAGCCTCGCGCGCTGTTCCCACAAGAGTTTGCGTCCTTTGGCACGAATGGAGTCTTCGCCGATTTCGTCGCGCGAGGTGTCGGTATTGGCGTTCACCTTGACGCGCACCGCCGCATGCCAGCCGCCGCAATAGACCACGGCTTCGCCCGGCTGCAGGAGCGGCAGGAAGTCCTTTTGTTCGTCGGAAAGGCCCATGGCATCGCCGATGGTGTTGCGATCATCCGCGGCAAAGAGGCGATGCACGATCTTGGTGTGGGTGTTTTTGATGACGTCGGGAACGAGTTTGTTGGGAATCTGGTCGGCGATGATGAGCCCTTCGTTGTATTTGCGCACTTCGGCCAGGAGGTTGGCGAAGGTTTCCACACCTTGTTTCTTGGCGTCGGATTCGCCCGGTTCGGGGCGTGCAAGGAGCCGGTGCGCTTCTTCGACGAGGGTGAGGTGGCGGAAGTTTTTATCGCGCGCGTGGCGGTGCTTGACGGTTTCCGCAAGGCGCTGGAGGATGAGGGCCATGAAAAGCGCTTTGTCCTGCTCGTCCTTGATTTCGTCGAGCTCGATCACGACGTGTTTGTCGAGCAACTGGTTGAAGTCGAGCGAACGGCGGGTGTTGATCATGCGCCCTTTGGTGCCCACGGTGAGATCCTTGAGGCGGGATACGAGGGAGCCGCGGTATTTTTCTTCGAATTCCTTGCCCATGCCGGCCGATCGGATCACCCCGTCGAGTTCGGCGATCATTTCGGCAAAGGTAGGCCACGCTTGGGCATCGGATGCCCAGGGATCATCGTAGAAGAAGTTTTCTCCGCTGTGAATGTCCCAGCCTTTGTTTTTGTAGGCGTTGATGATGGCCTCGGCAACGATGTAGGGCATCGAGGCTTCCATCGGAAAGACGGCGGTGAGCGTCGCCTTGAGGAGGTCGATGTGGCCGGCCAGGTTTTCCTGCGGGGACACCAGTTCGAACGGGTTGAGGCGAAAGGGCGTGAGGTCTTCACGCCCGAGCACATAGGTCTCCAGATCGGGGCAGAGGGCATGCAGGGCGCGGTATTCCGTCTTGGCGGGTTCGATGACGAGGAAGGGAAGACCGGAGTCGACCAGGAGTTTCATGCAGGTGGTGGTTTTGCCCGCGCCGGTGACGCCGCTGATGAACACATGCTTGTTGAGGTCGTCCTTGATCAGGCGGACTTGTTTGTATTCGAGCGGCCGTCCGTGCTGGACGATGTTGCCGAGCTGGATCACGGCGTCGTTGCCCAGGCCGTCGGCCGGGGTGTTGAGGGCAAATTCGACGCTTTTGCGGACCTTGAGACCGGGCAGTTCTTTCGCCGGCAAACCGGCGATCAGGGTGAGTTCGCGCGCCGTGAGCCACGTGGCTTGCCATACGGTTCGCCTGGCTGGGTCGTGGGGAATGCTCTGCGCCAGCTCGTTGATCAGACCCGCGTCGGGGGGAATGCGCAAGGCGTTCAGGCGCAACGGGGACAGCGTGGGCGAGACCTCCTGCACGTGCAGGGGCGTGAGCGTGGGTTGATTTCCCTGGAAAATCGACAGGACGCTGCTCTTGAGCCGATCGTAAGTCGCCTTGTGGTTCGCCCGAAGGTACAGGGCCGTGCGAAACATGCCTTTGCTGAGACCCTGCTGGAAACGGGGAATGAGCTGTTCCCCAACGTGTTTGTGCAGCTCTTCGGCGATCTTGTTGCTACGCTCGCGGGTGTACGCGATGCCTTCGGTTCGATTGACCGATGCGGTGGTCGATTTCGAGCTTCCCTGCGTGTCACTGCGGCTCGTTCCCGTGGTTACCGATTCGTTCGTGCCCCAATTTTTGGTTTGCGATTGGCTCGTGCTGCGCCCCGAGGAGGAATGCGATTCACCGCTGCTCTCGGAAGTGCCGGAGCCGAGTGTGTTCGAGGCGCCTTCGTTTTTTCCGAGCGTCTGGGAGCGGTTGTCTCCGGTGGTCGTGGAGTGGCTCGTCTGGTCGGATTCCGAATGACCGATGGAAATATTTTCAGATCGTTGCACCTGATCTTTCTGGTAGAGGGAAATCTTCGTGGCCAGATCATAGAGGCGATACAGGGTGTCACGGTTTTCCTCTTCGGAGGAGGGCTCGGCCACGATGACCAACTGCCAGGTTTCGCCGAGCATGCTGTTGACCAGGCGCTCGATTCCCTGAAAATCTTCCTCTATCTGGCCGCTTTCCTCGTTGAACGAGGGGACGCCGGTGGCGATGCCTTGATACTTTGTCTCGCTGCACACCCTATCGAGGCGTGGGTCGCCCTCTCGCAGCGGTTCGAGGTTTGCCCCGAGGAAGTTGCCGCAAAAGGCATTGTGCAACATTTTCGCCAGCTCATGCAGTTCGTCATTGTTCCGTTTTTCGGTGGCTACGCCGAGGTAGAACTCGACGCCTTCGGGGGTTCCGGAGACGAGATAAATCAGCCGGCTGTGCGCCTTGTTGAGGCTGGCGAGCACGTTGCCCATGGCCAAACGGTGGTGTACCGCCTCGCCGGCGCTGATTTCGCTGATTTTGAAGAGCTTGAATCGGGTTTGCTCTGCGGTGACAGGCTCCGGGGTAAAAAGGGAGAAGTCGGGTGGCGAAAAGGATTTATTGATCCAGTCTGGAATGGAGGCGGATTGGATCGGGACGGATGCGCTCAAGGCAATACTCCTTCGATTCGTTCGGGGGCTCGAACATCGGGCAACAGAATTATCAGGCATGACGGGTGTGATTTCTACTTCCCTGAGCGCTTTGCCCCGGCGGCGCGGCGCTTCGGCTTCGGGATGGGGGCCGGGTTCGAGGGGCGGGAGAGGAGGTAGGGAAGATCGGTTCGTGCGTCATGGTCGTGCTTTATCGTGCGATGAGCCCATTGTAGGGAATGGGCACGACGGAATGTGACGCATTGCGTGACGCGGCGCGATGATGGAGGTGGCTTGCAGTGGAAATGAAAAACGCCCGGCATCTAACCGGGCGTTTCGTTTCCTTTCCGTGAAGGGGCGGGGAGGTCAGCCGCAGGTGCCGACCGCACCGCAGGCGGTGCAGAAGTCGCAGCCGTCTTTGCGGATCACGGCGTAGTTGCCGCATTCGTTGCAGCGCGCGCCTTGCATGAGCTTGGGATCGCGCTCGTCGCGCGGTGCTTCCAGCAGGCCCATTTCGCGGATGGGGAATCCTCGTTCATCCAGGATACCGAGCATGGCGTAGCGGTGGATGATGAGGCGGGCGAGGTAGGCCACGGTGCTGGGGAAGTTCTGCTGGCGGCGATCGCCCGGCACGAAGGCCATGAAGTCGCCCAGGGGCTCGGGGTAGTTGAGGAGCTTGCGCAGCTTCATGCCGATCCAGGCCGGGTCGATGACGCGCATGTCGAGCGACAGGATCCGGGTGAGACCGTCGAGCGAGCGCGGATAGTGACCGGCAAGCCACATGGCGTAGGGTCGGGTCATGGGGCCGGCACCGTCGGGCGAGGGCAGGGTGATCTCTTTCAGGCCCAGGATGAAGTCGTCGCCCGTGGTCGGGTTCTGGATGTCCACCGTCCATGAGAGCGTGCCTTCCGTGCCGGTCTTGGGCTCGTGGCGGCTGAAGAGGCTGTCGAGCACGGGGGTGTCGCCGAGGTGCTCGAAGGCGCCGAGCCGCTCGCAGCGGTAGCGCACCACCTGACCAAAGGCGGAGACGACGCTGGGGAAGCGCTTGGGCTCGCCATGCGGCGGGAAGGGCATGTCGAAGGATTTCTCGCCCACGACCTTGGCGAGCTCTTCGAGTTTGAGCTGCAGCCAGCCGCGGTCGTTGGCGCGCATGTCCATGGAGAGCGTCTTGGCGACCGCGCCGAGGCCGCGGGGCTGGTCGGCGCCATTGACCCAGACTTCGAAGGGGAAGGCGCCGTGTCCGTTCTGGTCGATGTGGCCGACGAAGAGCGCGAATTCGCCTTCCGGGGTTTCGAGCATGTAAGTCCAGGCGGGATTGCCGTCGGGCAGTTTCGGCCGACCCGGCCAGCGCAGGCTGGAGAGGACCGGCGCGGGCAGTTTCTGGATGGACAGGCGCCGGTTGGCGTCGGTGAATTCGAGCTCGCTCGTCTCGGGTGCCTTCTCCTTGGCGGGCTCGACCGTGAGGATGGCGCCGACGACGTTGTTGGGCCGGTAGGTGGCTAGCCCCTTGAGGCCGGATTTCCAGGCGAAGGTGTAGAGGTCCTGGAAGTCTTCGTAGGGGTAGTCTTCGGCGACGTTGACGGTCTTGGAGATGGAGGTGTCGATGTAGGGGGCGACCGCCGCGACCATGGCGGCGTGGGCCTTGGCCGAGATCTCGAGCGCGGTGACGAAGGCCGGCGGCAGGTGTTCCACGTCGCCGCCCAGGTGCTTGTAGAGGCGCCAGGCGTGGTCTTCGACGCTGTATTCCTTGAAGGTGCCGTCGGCCATGCGCTTGCGCCGGGTGTAGGTGTAGGAGAAGGGCGGCTCGATGCCGTTGCTCGCGTTGTCGGCGAAGGCGAGCGAGATGGTGCCGGTAGGCGCGATGGACAGCAGGTGCGAATTGCGCAGGCCGTGCTTGCGAATGAGCGCCTTGAGTTCGGCGGGCAGGCGCGAGGCGAAGTTGCCGCCGGTGAGGTAGAGGTCGGGGTTGAAGAGGGGGAAGGGGCCGCGTTCCTTGGCGAGTTCCACCGAGGCGGCGTAGGCCCGGTCGCGCATGTAGCGCGAGATCTCGGAGGCGGTGAGGCGCGCTTCTTCGGCGTCGTAGCGCTTGCCGAGCATGATGAGCGCGTCGCCCAGACCGGTGAAGCCAAGGCCGATGCGCCGTTTGCTCATGGCCTCGCGCTGCTGCTCGGGCAGGGGCCAGTGGGTGACGTCGAGCACGTTGTCGAGCATGCGCACGGCCACGTCGATCACTTTGCCGAAGGCCTCGAAATCGAAGCGTGCTTCGTCGGTGAAGGGGTCACGCACGAAGCGCGTCAGGTTGATCGAACCGAGATCGCAGCAACCGTAGGGGGGAAGGGGTTGCTCCGCGCAGTTATGAACGTAGAGGCCGTTCGCATCGAAGGCGTGGACCTCGGCCACCGTGACGTCGAACACGGGCTCTTCACCCTCCGGGACGAGACGGTGGACGGTGGCGGTGAAGCGCTCGCGATTGGGCGTGCGCACATAGGCATCGAGCAGGGACTGCAGCCGTGCGGCTTTTTCCGTGTCGGCAAAGCCGATGGATTCGGCGAAGCGGGCGACGTTGTCACCGCTGATGATGAGTTCGTGAAGGGCCTGGGTGTCGTAGGCCCGCTCGCTGCCCCGACCGTCGGGCAGAATCCGCAGGCCGGCCGGGCGGCGGTTGCGATACAGACGCGAGGCGATGCCCAGGCGCAGCAGCATGCGCTGGACGGTGCGCAGCCGTTCTTCGTCGGTTTGGGTCAGCCGTATGCTCACGCCTTTGTCTTGCGCGCCTTGCACCGAGCCGTCGGCGTCGAAGAGGCCGCGCAGCAGGCCGCGGTAGAAGTCGCTGGAGCGGCGCTCCACGGCGGCGGTGAGGCACTTGTTGCCGGGAGTCATGCCGAGTTCGAGGGCGAGACGGCGCAGGGCGCCGGAGGCGAGGCGGAATTCGCCGCGCCCAAGGATGGGGCGTTGCCAGCCTTGAAAATCGGCCCGGTGCGGCAAGGCGCGCGCCGCGGTCTCGGCGGCTTGCAGGATGCCGGCCGCGCCGACGGACGGAAGGGCTTCGCCGTTGGCGGTGAGCCGCAGCGCGGGATCCCAGACGCTGAGGACGGCCTTGTCCGTTTTGAGTACGCCGTCGCCCACGAGCAGCCCGAGGAGGTACCCTTCGTCGAAACTGCCTTCGCCCTTCCAGCCTGGCAGACGGCGGTGATCGTGCAGCACGATCCGATCGCCCGGGGCGAGTTCTCCGGCCTTGACCCATTCGGTCTGCAGGCGCTCGCGCGTCTTGCGTGTGACGCGGCGTACGGGATGGTCGGCGGTCAGGCGGAGCTGATGCCCTTCTTCGGTCTCCAGACGGAACACGGGTTTGATGCCGGTGGGGAAGAATCCGGCCGATTCGGTGGGATAGGTCTTGCCGTCGACTACGGCGAGGAAGGGGCGGCCGATGAGTTCGTGCACCTGGCGCGCGCCTTCGCTCGTCATCACCCAGGTATCGGCGGTGACACAAGGATTGGTGGCCTCGATCGTTTCGCAGTAATAGAGGTTGTTGTCCTGGTTGATGCGGTCGATGAAGAGCACGCCTGGTTCGGCGTGGTCGTAGGTCGAGCGCATGATCTGGTCCCAGAGCTCGCGCGCGCGTACCTTGCGATAGACCCAGAGTTTGTCTTCGCGCTGGTAGGCGCCGGCGGCCTTGATTTCGGGGCCGGGCTCGGCCTTGTGCACGAGTTCGACCATCTCGTCGGCTTCGACCGCGCGCATGAAGGCGTCGGTGACCGCCACGGAGATGTTGAAGTTCGACAGATCGCCCTGGTCCTTGGCGTGGATGAAGGTTTCGATGTCGGGGTGGTCGCAGCGCAGCACGCCCATCTGTGCGCCGCGCCGCGCGCCGGCCGATTCCACTGTTTCACAGGAGCGATCGAAGACGCGCATGTAGGAGACGGGCCCGGAGGCGTTCGACTGGGTGCCGCGCACGAGCGCGCCGTGCGGGCGGATGCGGGAGAAGTCGTAGCCGACGCCGCCGCCGCGGCGCATGGTTTCGGCCGATTGGGCGAGCGCCGTGTAGATGCCGGGGTAGCCGTCGACCGATTCGGTGACGGAGTCGCCCACCGGCTGGACGAAGCAGTTGATCAGCGTGGCCTGCAGCTGGGTGCCAGCGGCGCTGTTGATGCGCCCGGCGGGGATGAATCCGTGTTCTTGCGCCCAGAGGAATTTCTTTTCCCAGGCGGGGCGTTCTTCTTCCTTTTCCACCGCGGCGAGCGCCCGGGCGACGCGCCGGCGCACGTCGGAGACAGTGCGTTCATCGCCTTTGGCATATTTTTCCAGGAGGACCTCCGTGGAGATCTCCTGCGGCGGGAGGTTGTCGATGGTGGGTTTGGTCGTGGTTTTTTCTTGGCTCATCGGAAGGCTCCTGGGCGTTTCGTTGGAGCGAACTATAGCCCAGAAATGGTGTAAACGCAAAAAAATAAAATTCAATAAAATCAATTGGTTGTAAAAAATATAGTATCAAAGAGGTTTTGCGAACACAACATTTAGTATGATAAATGCATCAGATGCGGGGGATATCGCCTTGTGGACAAGCGCTTACGGCGCGTTTTTTCAGTTGCGGAGAAGGTCGAGCCTGTAATGCATTTTGAGTAGTTTCTGGAGGCGTTCGACCGTTTCCAGGGCGCTGCGAAGCTCGGCGCGCTCGAGTCGTCCGAGCGCAGAGAGGGGAAGGGTGTTGCGTGGGGGGTGTCCGGCGGCGAGGTGATCGAGTTGGGCGCGCAGTCGTAGTCGGCAGAGGAAGGCGAAAGCGGCGGCGAGTTCACGCGATTCGGCACTCGGGATTACGTCGAGCGCAGCGAGCCGCTCGAGTCGATTGAACGTGTTGCCCTCGAGCGCTTGGTATTCGATGGCGAGGATTCGCACCCCGTCGGTGATGGCGAAGATGCCGGCTTTTTTCAGGTCGATCGCCCCTTCTTCGGGGGCATTGGCTTTGATCCGGCCAAACCATCCCAACGGTACCCTGAAGCGTATCGAGTTTTGTGCCATACGTGCGAGTGCGATGGGGTCGGTGCGGACGTGTTCATAGTAGGTCTGACGCAGCGGGGTGGCGAGCGCGGCGTTGCCCGCGAGCGGCTTGAGGTCGGCGAGCATGCTGGCGTTCATCAAGTTGGCGGGCGTGGGGACGCTCAGCCAGTTCCGGATGAGCGCGCACCATTCCTGTTGTGTACGCCGCCATTGCGGGTTGCGCGTCATGATGCCGCCCGGGCAAGGGGGGATGCCGATGTCGAGGAGGCGTTGAGTGAGCGTTTCGCCGAAAGCGGCAATGGCGGCGAGTTCTTCGGGGCTGCAGTCGTCGGCCTGGACGAAGGCGTTGTCTTGGTCGGTGGCGAGCGTTTGCTCACCGCGTCCCTGGCTGCCCAGGGCGAGGAAGGCGAGCCGATGCTGTAGGGCGGGGTCGGGCAGGGTGAGTTCGAAGACGCGGCGGGCGATCGCGTCTTCGAGATAGGCGATCACTTCGACGAGCTCGCGGATGGGGGTGCCGGCGCGGGCGAGGACCTCGACGAGGCGCTGTAGTTCGCGTTGTAGGGTGGCGAGGGAAGCGAAATCTTCCGCGTGTTCGATGTCGAGCGCGAGTTGGTGGGGCGAGTGGCGTTGCAGGCGCAGCAGGTCGGTCTGACTGAGGATGCCGACGAGGTGCCCATCGGCGTCGGTGACGCCGAGCCGGTGGATGCGATGACGCGCCATGAGGTAGAGGGCGCGGTGCAGCGGCTCGGCTTCGCCCACCGTGACCAAGGGGGTGCTCATTATCCGGTCCACGGTGAGCGTGGAAGGTAGGAGGTTTTCCGCGACCACGCGGTTGCGGAGATCTCGGTCGGTGAGGATGCCGAGGGGTCGTTCGGGGGTTTCGGCCACGACCAGGCTGGAGATGCCGAGCGCCTGCATTTTGCGTGCGGCAACGTCGACTGTGGTCTGGGGCGGGCAGGCGTGGACCGTACCCGAGCACCAGCGCCCCACTGGTTGAAACAACGCGCTTTCTTCGCCGACCATGATCGTCTCCTCCCGTGCCGTCATTCTATCCGGGAAGACTCTGCCCTAGGGTAGACTTGCCGCTTCCGGGTGGCACGAGAGGTGGTGTGCGTTGCAAGAAGGTGATACGCTCGACGAGCGCTTCATGGCGCTCGCGCTCGCGGAGGCCGGCAAGGCGTGGGCTGCGGGCGAAGTGCCGGTGGGTGCGGTGGTGGTACGCGAAGGCGAGGTGATCGGGCGCGGCTTCAACCGACCGATTTCGAGCCGGGATCCGACGGCGCACGCCGAGATCGTGGCCTTGCGCGAGGCGGCCCAGCGGCTCGACAACTATCGGCTGCCGGGCTGCGTGCT
Organism: Tepidiphilus baoligensis; assembly: GCF_012911495.1. NCBI lineage: Bacteria > Pseudomonadati > Pseudomonadota > Hydrogenophilia > Hydrogenophilales > Hydrogenophilaceae > Tepidiphilus > Tepidiphilus baoligensis. The sequence goes on along the minus strand of NZ_JAAAUB010000004.1, from coordinate 803 downwards.
CTACGTGACGCTGGAGCCTTGTCTGATGTGCGTCGGGGCGATGCTGCACGCACGGCTGGCAGGCGTGATTTTTGGCGCGCACGACCCGAAGACGGGGGCGGCGGGGAGCGTGATCGATCCGTTTCGTGAGCGGCGGCTCAATCATCATACGACGGTGCGTGGCGGCGTGGCTGCCGAGGCGTGCGGGGCGCTGCTGCGGGCCTTCTTCGCCGAACGGCGCCTTATACGCAAAAAGGAGCGAGGGTGTTGCTGATCGTGGCGCTCGATGCGCAACGGCTATGGTGTGTGGATGATGGGGTAGTGCTGGCGAGCTATCCGGTGTCGACGGCGGCGCGCGGCGCGGGCCAGCGTCGGGGCAGCCTGCAGACTCCGCTGGGGTGGCACCGGATTCGCGCGAAAATCGGCGCGGGGGCGCCCTTGGGAGCGGTGTTCGTCGGGCGCCGCCCGACGGGCGAGATCTGGACGCCGGAACTGGCGGCGGCGCATCCCGACCGGGACTGGATCTTGACCCGCATTTTGTGGCTGTGCGGCGAGGAGCGTGGATTCAACCGTTTGGGTGAAGTCGATACGATGCGCCGCTACATCTACATTCACGGTACTCCGGATCCGGTGCCGCTGGGCGTCCCCGGCTCGCACGGCTGCATCCGCATGCGCAATGCCGACGTGGCCGAGCTCTTCGAGCGGGTGCCCGTGGGGACGAAAGTGTGGATCGTGGCGCGGGCACAGGAAGCGGAAGGGGTCGTGTCCGCAAGGTCTCTTCTCCCTGAATCCGTGGTCACCAAAGTCGAAACCTTTCCTGTGAG
>NZ_JAAAUB010000039.1:0-1258 GCF_012911495.1 Tepidiphilus baoligensis | reverse complement strand
GTCGGCGACAAGGTCTCCGAAGGCACCCCCGTCATCCGCCTCGAAGCCAAAGAAACAGATCGAGCATCCGAGCCAGCCTCTCAGCCCCCCGGCGACGTGGCCACGCCAGTCCAGCGCGGCGTCGAAGCGAACGCAGCCGCCACAGCCGAAGTCGGTGAACCCACTCCTTCTGCCGCGTCACCGCGACCGGCCTCGGTCGCCGGTGCGGCGGTTTGGGCGCCCGTCGCCGAACCCGTGACACCGTCTCCCATTGCGCCCACACCGATCCAGCTCGGCGGCAAGATCCACGCCAGCCCCGTGGTGCGCGCCTTTGCCCGCGAGCTCGGGGTCGATCTCTCCAAAGTCACTCCGTCCGGACCCAACGGGCGCATTCTGCGTGAAGACGTCGTCGCCTACGTCAAGCGCGTGATGCAAGGTGAAGCCGGGGAGCCGTCCAAGGCGGGCGGCGGCTCGTTGCTCGCTGGCTTGGAATTGCCGCCCTGGCCCAAGGTAGACTTCGCCAAGTTCGGTCCGATCGAGGTCAAGGAGCTGGGGCGCATCAAGAAGATCTCGGCGGCGAACCTCGCGCGCAACTGGATCATGATCCCGGCGGTCACCTACCACGACGAGGCCGACGTCACCGAGCTCGAAGCCTTCCGCCGCGAGCTCAACCGCGAGCACGAAAAGGAAGGGCTCAAATTCACCATGCTCGCCTTCCTCATCAAGGCGGTGGTGGCAGCGCTGCAGCGCTTCCCCGACATGAACACCAGCCTCGACGGGGACAAGCTCGTCTACAAGCGCTACTACCACATCGGCTTTGCCGCCGACACGCCGCAAGGTCTGGTGGTGCCGGTGCTGAAAGAAGCCGACAAGAAGGGGCTGCGTGAGATCGCCGCCGAAACGGCCGAACTCGCCCGCAAGGCGCGCGAAGGCAAGCTCAAGCCGGCCGAGATGCAGGGCGCCACCTTCACCATCTCCAGTCTGGGCGGCATCGGTGGCACGGGGTTTGCCCCCATCATCAACGCGCCCGAGGTGGCGATCCTGGGCGTGAACAAGATCGCCGTCAAACCGGTGTGGGATGGCAAGGCGTTCGTGCCGCGCCAGATCCTGCCGCTGTCGCTCACGGCCGATCATCGCGTGATCGACGGGGCGTACGCCACGCGCTTCACCAGCCACCTTGCCCAGCTGCTCGCCGACTTCCGGCGGGTGCTGCTCTAAAAAGCGGAGCGAATCCCATGTCCCTCATCGAAGTGAAGGTACCGGACATCGGCGACTATCA
>NZ_JAAAUB010000038.1:0-1291 GCF_012911495.1 Tepidiphilus baoligensis | reverse complement strand
CGCATCAAATCTCTGTAAGGCCGAGGAGCGCCTGGCGGTAGGCATCAGAAGAGGCGGCAAGGATGCGTCGGGTACGGATACCGCCTTTGCGGGCTGAGGTGTCCAGGCGAAAGAGGTTGAGCACGAGCCGGCGGACGAGGGCGAGATTGGCGCCGGCGTTGCGGGCGCGAGCGCGCATCTGGTCGTCGTTGAGCGAGACGTCGAGGCTCCAGTGCAGGCAGTTCTCGATGCTCCAGTGTGCTCGTACCGCATGGGCGAGCGTTTCGGCCTCGGCGGCGATGCTGCCGAGGTAGAAGCGGCGCTCGAGGCTAGTCTTACCCTCCAGGGTGCGTTCGACTTCGATGACGCCGAACATCTTCAGATCCGGCCATTGCTGGGGATTGGACAGGCACTCGAGTTGCGAGAACGCCCAGCATCGCCGCAACTCGATGCGTCCGTGGTCTTTCTCGACCGATTCAGTATAGGAGTGAGCAACGCCCTGCCAGCTCGCTGCCTGGCCGATGTCGAAGAAGGTTTGGATTGACTCGGCAAGACGGGGCTGGTTGTTTTTGACCGCGAGCACATAGTTGGCGTCCTTGTCCCGGATCGCTCGGGCGATATTAGCGTGCGTGCCCATGGCATCGATGGTGACGATTGCTCCCTTGAGCATCAGAGTCTCCAGCAGAACCGGAATGGCCGTCAATTCGTTGGATTTCTCGGCACAGGCTTCCTGCCCCAGGACCAAGCCTGCCTGGGCGGCAAAGGCGCTCACCAAGTGTAGGGCCGAGCGCCCGGCGCTACGGCTACGCCGGCTGCTCTTGCCATCGATCGCGACGACCTCGCCTTCGGCCAGCGCCGGCAGCACCCCACCGACCCAGCGGCGAAAACTCTTCTCCAGTGCCCTGCGATCGAGTAGGCCAAAAAGGCGCCCCAACGTGTCGTGCGACGGGATCCCGTTCTCCAGCACCAGAAAGCGGCGCAGCCAGTCGATGCGCTCCTTGGCCCACGCCTCGATGCCGACGAAGTCATCGACCCCGCACAGCAAAGCGCACACCGAAATCACCAGCATCTCGACCAGATCGTGCTTCGCACGTCCCACAACGCGCGGATCCGGGATCTCCGAAAATACTTCGAGCAGCAACGAGCGGGATGGCTCGCCGTCTGCGTTTGTTTTCTCTGTCTTCATGCGCCGCCCCCAAAAAGACAGAAAACTACACGAATCAGGGCACTGTGAACAGACCCTCTGGGCAACCCCGTGGAGGTTAAAAACTATTTTTTAGACAGGACCCTTGGTTTGATGCGATTGCCCTGG
>NZ_JAAAUB010000037.1:0-1691 GCF_012911495.1 Tepidiphilus baoligensis | reverse complement strand
CCTGAATCCGTGGGAAACCTGTCCCCGATCAATTGCAACCATATGATTTATTGATAGAATACGGCATCTTCCTTCTTCACCCAACTGATCATGCCCCGCTTTGAAGTCCGTCAATCCGCGAAGCTGAATCTGACCTCTTACTCCGGCCTGGCGCTGATTGGGCAATGCTGCGAGGCGGCGCAGGTGGAAGCCGTGATCGATCCGCGCTTGCCGGTATCGCAAGGCATGAAGACCTCCGACTTGGTCAAGGCGATGACTGGCTTGCTCAGTCTGGGCAAGAGCGACTTCGAAGCCATCGAGCCGTTTCGGCAGGATCGCTTCTTCAAGGAAGCGCTGGGGCTGTCGAAGGTGCCGAGCAGTGCCTGGATGCGCCAGCGACTCGACGCCAAGGCCGGCGAGTTGCGGGAGCGGACGGACGAGCTGTCGGTGCGCCTGCTGGAGAGGACAAAAGCGCCGATCACGCCGCACAAAGGATTCGTGCGCTTCGAGATCGACACCTTCGTCATGGACAACAGCGATACCAAGAAGGAGGACGTCGGCCACACCTACCAAGGCGTTGATGGCTATTGCCCGATTGCGGGCTACCTGGGCAACGAAGGCTGGAACATGGGACTGGAACTGCGTGCCGGGAACTGGCATTCGGCGCTCGAGACCGAGTACTTCTACGAACGGGCGTTTCCTCGGGTCAAGCGTTTGGTCAGGGCGGATCAACCCGTCCTGATGGTCGAAGACAGCGGCTTTGACAGCGCGCGACTGCTGTTCGCCAAAGCGGAAGAACGCGACGCCTGGGCGCGTGATGGGCGCGTATTGGAATTCGTCACGAAGTGGAACCCAAGAAAGCAGGACAGAACGGCCTGGGTCAAGCGGGCCGAGGAAGCGAACGCCTTTGAAGTGACCCGACCAGGCAAGCGGGTGGGACTTCTCGACCTCCAGGTCGAGCGCGCCTGGCAGAAACAAAAGCGCACCTTCCGGCTGATCGTGCGGGTGACCGAGCGCACCATCGACAAGAAGGGACAACACCTGCTGGTGCCGGACATTGAGATCGAAGGCTGGTGGACGAGCCTCACCCTGCCGGCTGTGGAGGTGATCGAGCACTACCGGTATCACGGCACACACGAACAGTTCCATGCCGAGATCAAATCTGACCTTGATCTGGAACGGTTGCCGTCGGGCAAGTTCGACACCAACGACGTGATCCTGCATCTGGGGGCATTCGCCTACAACTGCCTGCGCCTCCTTGGCCAATTGGGCCTGACCGGCGAGATTGCGCCCATTCGCCACCCGGCCAAGCGCAGAAGGCTCAAGACGGTGTTGCAGGAGATCATGTACCGGGCGGCGAAGTTTGTGGCACATGCCAGAAAACTCATTCTCGACTTTGGCCGCGGATTTGCCGGCCATGTGCAGGTGTTCGTCGCGCTTCAGCAGCGATTGTTGCGAGCGGCATCGCCATGACGATGGTCGGGCTGAAACCCACCCCAAGGACGGATTCCGCTGCGGTGGAAGGTAGCCCTTCGCCTGAAAGCTGCAATATGACGTAACGCCGTCCCGACAAGGCCGACTTTTGCGGGCAAATACGGGTCCATCACCCCCGAAAAGATGGTCGGCATGACAATGAATCGGTCTGTCCGGCAAAAATTTCATGCCGGACAGCTCACAGGAAAGGTTTCGACTTTGGTGACCACGGATTCAGG
>NZ_JAAAUB010000035.1:0-2331 GCF_012911495.1 Tepidiphilus baoligensis | reverse complement strand
CCACGCTCATGTCTCTACCGCACGGGTGCTCCAACAAGCTCGAGCTGCAAGACCTTGAAAGGGGTGGTGGTAAGGTCAGATTCAACCAGGATTACGTGAGCTGTTGCGACTGTATAATGCAGTACATTTACAGTGGCACCTGGAGAGGCAATGGCCACGATCAAGACTGCCACACTGACTTTTCGCATCGACCCCGGATTGAAAGAGGCCCTTCGCGTCGCGGCAAATCAGGAACATCGATCCATCGCGAACATGGTCGAGGTTTTGATGCAGAACTACTACGAGCAGCGCGGCGTTGCAAGTCCGCCCTCCGAAGAAACCAAGAACAACCACGGAGCGCGTTCATGATCAAGACGGTCAAGCAGGCCTGCCGGTTCAACCCGATCATCCGTGACTACCGGATGAGTCAGGGCATCGAGAACCTAGCACAACTTATCCAAGACGAGGGCGACGGCCGCGAGTTCTTCTCGCGCAACTATGTCACCCACGGCATGGATCAGCTTTTCCGCGAGGGGCTGCTGCGCCTGTCTGGCAAGTCCGACCAAGCCGTCTTCGAACTGACACAGGCGATGGGCGGCGGTAAGACGCACATGATGATCGCGCTTGGCCTGCTCGCGCGCCATCCGCATCTGCGTAAGGAAGTCTTGCCCGCCGACTTGGCCGCCCGTATCGATTTCGGCGAGGCACGCATCGCCGCGTTCAATGGCCGCAACAACCCGGACAACTTCATCTGGGGTGAGATCGCAAGCCAACTTGGCGCCGAGGATGCTATCAAGCCCTACTGGGCCAACGGTCCCAAGGCCGTCGATCAACGAAAGTGGAAGGAAATCATTGGCGCCAAGCCGACATTGATCCTGCTGGACGAGCTGCCACCTTATCTCGACAACGCCAGCACCCAGGTGTTCGGCCAGGGCACGCTGGCCAACATGGTGGTCTACAGCCTCTCCAGCCTGATGAGCGCGGCACTGGAGTTGCCCAATTGCGCCATTGTCGTTGCGAATCTTTCGGGTAGTTACAAGGCGCAGACGAAGGCCCTTGCCGACGCAATCTCCAATCTTCAGCAGGAGACGCGCCGCCAAGCCATGACCATCACACCGGTGCAACTGGCCGGCAATGAGATCTATGAGATCCTGAAGAAGCGGCTCATCGACGAGCTGCCCGACGAGCGCGTCATCGCGGATGTGGCCGAAGAGTACGCCCAGCAGATCAAGAAGGCCGAAGACGGCGGCTACATCGTGGCCAGCAGCATCGAGCAGATCGCCGAGCAGGTGCGCGAGACTTACCCCTTCCACCCTTCGTTCAAGCACCTTGTCGCGCTGTTCAAGGAGAATGAAGGGTTCCGCCAAACCCGTGGCCTGATGCAGTTTACCGCCCGGCTCCTCAAGAGCGTCGAGGAGCGCGAGACGGATGACGTCTTCCTGATTGGCACGCAGCATCTCAACCTCAACGACGATCAAGTCAAGGACGAGATCGAACGCATCGCACCAAAGCTGATGCCGGCCGTCACGCGGGACATTGCCGACAACGGCAACGCAATTGCCGAGCACATCGACGACGAGTTAGGCTTTGATGCCGCGCGACAGGTGATGACCTTGCTGCTGGCCTCGAGCCTGTCCCGTGCGGTCGGAGGGCGGATCGGCCTTTCTGAGAGCGAACTCATCGAGTTCCTGGCCGCCCCGCAGCGCAAGCCTGACGAGTTCCTTCAGGCGTTGCAGCGCCTGCGTGAATCGGCGTGGTATCTCCATCGTGAAGAGCAACGCTTCTTCATCAAGGAAACCGAAAACCTCTCGCGCCAGATCGAGCGCAACGCTAAGGAGATCCCTCAGCCCAAGATCGATCAGGCGCTGATCAATCGGCTTACCGGCATCCTTGAGCCGNCCTGCTGGTGCTCACGGGTCAGGATAGCCTGTTGGCGGATGCTGTCGAGGAGCGTCTGCGTGAGCTCTACGCCATCGAGCAGATCCACAAGCGGCTTCGCCCTGGCGACACGCTCTTCGAAGAAGCGCGCGACCGACTGGAAGAAGCGGAAGACCGCTTCGGCAAGGCCCTGTCGGCGGCCTACAACCGTCTCTACTTCCCGGTGAACGACCCAGTCGATGGTCGTGACATTTTGGCCGGCGTCACCATCGATCAAGGGCTGAAGATCGGCCGGGGCGATCAGTCCGCCGAAGCTCAGATCGAGAGTCTGCTCGCAAGCCCAAGGGCGGATTACAAGCTCGTGCGCGAGTTGACAAAAGACAACCTGGACGAGTACTTCGCGCAGGCCGAGGAGTACCTCTGGCCCTCCGGTAAGGACAACCGCCGCACGCCGTGGAAAGACGTCGTCACGCG
>NZ_JAAAUB010000034.1:0-3243 GCF_012911495.1 Tepidiphilus baoligensis | reverse complement strand
GACGTCGCGGATCAATGCAATCGTCCGGGACCTGACAGCTACCTACTCCAAAAAGTGTACCTCGGCAACGCCAAACCCGAGGACTTCGAATGGGCTGCGCAGCGCCTCACCGAGCAACCCTTTGATGCGCAAGCCGTCATGGCGCTGCGTCAATTGGTGGACAAGGTGACGCAAAAAGGCCAACCCTCATGGACGCGCCACGCCACGGAAGGCTTGCTGGATCACCTCTCAAAAGCGGAAAGCCACAGCCGCTACACCTTGTTCCCCATTTTTTTGCGCTTCATCCCTTACCTGAAAGCCCGGCTCGCCCTGGCCGACGGCCGCCCCGACGAGGCCGAGGCGCAATACCGCATCGCCATGCAAAAATACGGCAACATCGATTCGGCCATGCAGATGGTGGCCGAGATGGGCAACGCCGGCTATCCCCAGCATGCCATGCGCCTGCTCGACCAGGCCGAAGCGATTTACCGCGGGCAAAGCGACACCTCACTCAAATTTCCCCGCAGCATTTATGACCGAGAAATTGCCCGTATCCGCGCCGTCCTGCAAAATGAAATCCGCTGACGCACTGCCTGCCATGACCCAGCTCTCCCTCATCCTGCCCGCCAAGAACGAAGCCGCCGCGCTTGCCACGCTGCTCCCCCGCCTGCGCGAGCGCTTCCCTCAGGCCGAGCTCATCGTGGTCGATGACGGCTCCAGCGACGACACCGCCGCCATCGCCCAGAGGGCCGGCGCGCGCGTGGTGCGCCACCCCGTGTCGCTGGGCAACGGGGCAGCGGTGAAGAGCGGCGCGCGCGCGGCCACGGGCGAGGTGCTGGTCTTCCTGGACGCCGACGGCCAGCACGACCCGGACGACATCCCGCGGTTGCTGGCCAAGCTCGACGAGGGCTACGACATGGCCGTGGGCGCGCGCGATGCCACCTCGCAGGCGAGCCTGGGCCGCGGCCTTGCCAACCGCCTCTACAACCGCCTGGCCGGCTACGTTACCGGCCACCGCATCCCGGATCTCACCTCCGGCTTTCGCGCCGTGCGCGCGGCCAGGTTCCGCGAATTTTTGTACCTGCTGCCCAACGGGTTTTCCTATCCCACCACCATCACCATGGCCTTCTTTCGCTGCGGCTATCCCGTGGCCTACGTCCCTATCCACGCGAGCGCACGCATCGGCAAGAGCCACCTCAAACCGTGGAAAGACGGCCTGCGCTTCCTGCTCATCATCTTCAAGATCGCCACGCTGTATTCACCGCTCAAGCTCTTCTTTCCGGTAAGCGCGGGCTTTTTCCTGCTCGGGCTGGGCAATTATTTGTATACGTTTCTAGCCGAGCGCCGCTTTACCAACATGAGCGCGCTGCTGCTTTCAGCAGCGGTCATCGTATTTCTGATCGGCCTGATTTCAGAGCAGATTACCAATTTGACTTACAAGCGCGAGGGTTGATGGCGATCCACAGCGTTACGCCAAACGCCATGCCACCCACAGCCGTCGTCATCCAGCGTTAATTTTTTATGACATCACATCTGTACTGCATACTCGGGACACGAGCCCAGATCATCAAAATGGCGCCTGTGATTCGACAATGGGAAGAGGCGGGCCGACCGATCAGTCTTGTGATGACAGGGCAGCATCGGAATACTGTGGATACCTTGTTTGCCGATTTCGGCATACGCGCCCAGCCGCGATACGTTTATGAAGGGCCAGAAATCAACGGCATTGCCAGGATGGCGCTGTGGCTACCCCGAATCATCTGGCGTATGGTGTGGCATGCCGACACTTACTTTCCGTCGCGCCGAGGCATTATCGTAGTTCATGGCGATACCTTTTCAACACTGGCCGGTAGCTTGGCAGGAAAACTGCTTGGGATGAAGGTTGCCCATGTCGAGGCGGGTCTGCGCTCCTACAACATATTTCACCCTTTCCCAGAGGAACTTACCCGCCTGGCAGTATTTCACCTGAGCGACATTGCTTTTTGCCCCGGCGAATGGGCAATGCGCAACATGGAAGGCTATCGCTGTGAACGCATCAACACCGGAATGAACACCATTGTTGATTCGGTAAAAATCGCGCTAGAAAATTCTGTGGAAATTCCACCGAAAGACAGTTACGGCGTTATTTCCATACACCGCTTTGAGAATATTTTTTCTGCCAAAAGGCTTCGGCAAATTGTAGAAATGTTGGAATATGCTGCCAGTCAGTGTCGCCTTATTTTTGTGCTACACCCGGCAACTGAAAAACGTTTACGTCATAACAAGCTATTTGAGCGGTTGAAACAAAACGCAAACATCCAACTAAAGCCGCGCATGGGTTACACCGAATTCATTCGCCTTGCCATGGGCGCGCGCTTTGTGGTTACGGATGGCGGAAGCAATCAAGAAGAACTTGCGCTGACTGGAATTCCCGTATATCTCATGCGCAAAGCTACGGAAAGACAAGAGGGACTAAAGAAAAACATATTGCTTGGAAAATATAACTTCAACGCCTTCAAGTCGTTCATCCACCAAAGCCTGCAAGAAACCGGACGATCGAACACACCCAAACTTCCTGAAATATCACCGGCAAGCATTATCTGCGACAAGTTGGCACTTTATCTCTCGACCTAAACACATCCATGCCCACAAACCCGGCCGTATGGTTCCCGAACGTGCGTTGCCACAGCGGCACCGACACATTCACCGAACGCCTCTGCCGTGCCCTCAACGCCCAAGGCATCCGCGCCGAAATTACCTGGCTGCCGCACCGGGCGGAGTATGCGCCGTGGAGCGTCCCCGTTCCCAAACCGCCCACCTGGGCGAACGTGGTGCACATCAATTCGTGGCTGCCGCCGCGCTTTGTGCCGCCGGGGCTTCCCATCGTGGTGACGGTCCATTCATCCGTTCACGACCCTGCCTTGCTGCCTTACAAAAGCCGCCTGCAAGCGCTCTATCACAAACACTGGATCCATCCCATCGAAGCGGCCAACCTCGCACGCGCGCACTGCGTGGTTGCCGTGAGCCACTACACCGCTGCGCAAATCGAGGCGAGCTTCGGCATTCGCGACATTCAGGTCATTCATAACGGCATCGATTGCCAAGCATTTGCCCCCGTCGCACGCACGGCGCCCAACCGCCCGTTTCGCCTGCTGTATGTGGGAAATTGGAGCGCGCGCAAGGGAGTTGATCTTTTGGGGCCGATCATGGAGCGCTTGGGTAACTGTTGGGTCCCGGACGATTGCGTGGCACTTTTATGAAAAGTTCCGGTTTTTCTGCGTACCA
>NZ_JAAAUB010000033.1:0-3681 GCF_012911495.1 Tepidiphilus baoligensis | reverse complement strand
GAGGCGCTAAACGGAATTTACAGAAAGGATGGTACACAACCTCGCTCATTTCCAGTAAAATGCTGATTTGTTCAGCGTGTCCTTAAATCCGTATACCCCATGGGAGGAGGAGGCCGATGTACGATTACATCATTGTCGGCGCGGGTTCGGCGGGCTGTGTGCTGGCGAACCGGCTCAGCGCGGATCCGAGCGTGCGGGTGTGTCTGATCGAGGCGGGGCCCAAGGACAAGTCCCCGCTCATCCACACGCCGATCGGCATCCTGTCGCTGATGTGGAGCCGCAAGCTGAACTGGCGCTACTACACCGAGCCACAGCCCCATCTCGACAATCGCCGCCTCTATTGGCCGCGCGGCAAGACCCTGGGCGGCTCGAGCTCCACCAACGCGATGATCTACACCCGCGGTCACCGCTGGGACTACGACCACTGGGCCGAGCTGGGCAACCGGGGGTGGAGCTACGAGGAGCTGCTGCCCTACTTCCGCAAGGCCGAGAACCGCGAGGCCGGGGGCGACGAATACCACGGCACCGGCGGGCCGCTCAACGTCGCCCGCTTGCGCAAGCCCAACGAGCTCTCCAAGGCCTTCGTCGAGGCGGGGGTGCAGGCCGGCTATCCCCGCAACGACGACTTCAACGGTCCCGAGCAGGAGGGGGTGGGCCTCTACGAGGTCACCCAGAAGAACGGCCGGCGCTGGAGCGCGGCGCAGGCCTACCTGCGCGAGGCCGAGAGCCGTCCCAATCTGGATATCGTCACCGACGCGCTGGTCACGCGGATCCTGCTCGAGGGCAGGCGCGCGGTGGGGGTCGAGCTCCGGCGTCGCGGGGTCCGGCAGACCCTGCGCGCCGCCGCCGAGGTGATCGTCTCGGGGGGCGCCATCAACTCGCCGCAGCTCCTGATGCTCTCCGGCATCGGGCCGGCCGAGGAGCTGCGGCGGCACGGCATCGAGGTCCGGCATTCGCTGCCGGGGGTCGGCCGCAACCTCCAGGATCACCTCGATGTCATGATCGTGCACAAGTGCCGCAAGGCGGTCTCGTACGGGTTCGCCCTGGATTCCCTGTACAAGGGGGTCTTCGCGCTGTTCGAGTACCTGCGCAAGCGCCAGGGCATGTTCGCCACCAACGGCGCCGAGGCCGGCGGTTTCGTGCGCAGCGGCGACGACCAGGCCATACCCGATCTGCAGTTCCACCTCACGGCGATGCGCCTCGACAACCACGGCCTGAACCTGCCCTTCCTCTTCGGCCACGGCTATTCGCTGCACATCTGCGAGCTCCGCCCGAAGAGCCGGGGCTACATCTCGCTCAATAGCGCCGACCCGGCCGAGCCGGCGCACATCCAGCCCAACTACCTCGAGGCGCCGGAGGACATGGAGAAGATGGTGCGCGCGGTCAAGGTCGGGCGGGCGGTGCTCGCTCAGCCGGCCTTCGATCCCTACCGCGGGGCGGAGATCTTCCCCGGCGAACGGGTCCGGAGCGACGACGAGATCCGGGATTTCGTGCGCCGGAAGGCGAACACCATTTACCACCCCGTGGGGACGTGCAAGATGGGACAGGACGACTCGGCCGTGGTCGACGAGCGCCTGCGGGTGCGCGGAATGGAGGGTTTGCGCGTCATCGACGCCTCCATCATGCCCACGCTCGTCGGCGGCAACACCAACGCGCCCACCATCGCGATCGCCGAGAAGGGCGCGGAGATGATTCTCGAGGACCGCAAGCGCGGCCGGGAGCCGAGCGCGACCGTGGCGGTCGCGGCGGCCCAGTGAGGGAACCTGTGGATTGGCGGGAGGAACGACGATGAGCGTGACGGCGCTGAACGCCCAGCGGACGCGGTCCGAGATGGACCGCATGCAGGAGGTCTTCCAGAGCCAGCGGCGAGCCTTCGACCGCGATCCCATGCCGTCGGCCGAGGTTCGTCGCGAGAACCTTCGTCGGCTCAAGGCGGCGATCCTGCGCTATCAGGGGCGCCTGGCCGATGCCGTCAACGAAGACTTCGGCTGCCGTTCGCGCGACGAGACCATGCTCGCGGACATCATGCCGACGGTCAGCCAGATCAACTACCAGCTCAAGAACGTCCGGCGGTGGATGAAGCCCGAGCGGCGCCATGTCGGGGCCGCTTTCCAGCCGGCCAAGGCTTTCGTCCAGTACCAGCCCTTGGGGGTGGTGGGCATCATCGCGCCCTGGAACTACCCGATCCAGCTGGTGCTGGAGCCGCTCGCGACCGCGCTGGCCGCGGGCAACCGGGCGATGATCAAGGTGTCCGAGTTCACCCCGGCCACCAACAAGACCCTCGAGGCCATGCTGGGCGAGGTCTTCCCCGAGGATCACGTCGCCATGGTGCATGGCGAGGCGGAGGTGGCGCAGGCCTTCACGCGCCTGCCCTTCGATCACCTGCTCTTCACCGGCTCGACGGCGGTGGGGCGGCAGGTGATGCGCGCCGCCGCCGAGCACCTCACCCCCGTCACCCTCGAGCTCGGCGGCAAGTCGCCGGCGATCGTCTCGGACACGGTCCCGCTCGATCACGCGGCCGAGCGCATCGCCTTCGGCAAGGCGCTCAACGCCGGGCAGACCTGCATCGCCCCGGACTACGTGCTCTGTCCCGCGGACCGGGTGGACGGGTTCGTCGAGGCCTTCCAGCGCCGGGTCTCGCGCATGTACCCAACGCTGCGCGACAACCCGGACTTCACCGCCATCGTCAACGACCGGCAGTACGAGCGTCTGACGAGGTATCTGCGCGACGCGCGCGAGAAGGGGGCGCGTATCGTCGAGATCAACCCCGCCTCCGAGAAACTGGAGGACGTGCGCAAGCTGCCGCTCACGCTGCTGCTCGACACCACGGAAGACATGCTGGTGCGACAGGAGGAGATCTTCGGGCCGCTGCTGCCCGTGGTGCCCTACGACAGTCTCGACGAGGCGCTCGAGTACGTGCGGCGCAATCCGCGCCCCTTGGCCCTGTACTACTTCGATTACGACAAGCAGCGGCAACGGCGGGTGCTCGAGCAGACGCACGCGGGCGGTGTCTCCATCAACGATACGCTCTCGCACATTGCCCAGGACGACCTGCCCTTCGGCGGCATCGGCCCGTCGGGTATCGGTCGCTATCACGGCAAGGAGGGTTTCCTGACCTTCTCGCACGCCAAGAGCGTGTACGTGAAGCCGCGCTTCAACGGCGCGCGCTTCGCTTATCCGCCGTACGGTCTCGTCAACAAGCTGATCTATCGGCTCTTCATCCGCTAGGCCCCGCGGTGTCCGCCCTGAAACCGGGGCGGACGTCCCTTCCTATCGCTCCCGTTCGAAAACGCGCCGGCGCGCTCGCCGGGCGCCGCTCGCGATCGTTGCCGCCTGGATGGGCATGGAATGCACCGGCGGTCCCGTTCGCGAGGGTTGGTTTTGTGATAATTGCCCGAAAATTTTGTGAAGGACACACTGATTTATTCGCAGATCGATGGGCCGAACTCATCCCTGACATGCGACAATTGAAGNGACTCCTGGGTTACGGGTTGAGGTTGAGATAGACCTTGCCGGTCATCCACTCGTCGTCGAGTTCGGCCAGCAGCGCCGAGACCAGACGCAGGCAGGAATCCGTGTTGGGGAAGATGCTGGCCACCCGGGTGCGTCGCCGCAGTTCCCGGTGTCGGGTAGCAGGACGGCATTACTGCCGCCCCGCCCCCTAAGAACCGTACGTGCGAG
>NZ_JAAAUB010000032.1:0-3951 GCF_012911495.1 Tepidiphilus baoligensis | reverse complement strand
ACGACGTCGCGGATCAATGCAATCGTCCGGGACCTGACAAAGAGCCGGTTTCACCTCAATATTCCCGGAAAATGGGATTGTGCAACCTCTGTCCTGTAAATTTTCGTGATGTGGGTCATGACTTCAAGGTTACGGGTTGAGATAGACCTTGCCGATCATCCACCGTCATGACTTCTTCCTGTTTCGGTGGGTACTGCGGCAGGCCTCAGCGTTCGAGGCCTCCTGCGTTTCGGGGACTTCGAGGGGGCGTGTGGCCATCCCGTCCGTCCAGGGTGAGACATTCGATGAGGGGGTGGCCTCGGGGCGGACTCCAGAGCGTGACGGGACGGCCCGTGCGTTCGCCGAGATGACGGAGCCGTTCGTCCCCGAGGCGGCGGGGGGCGAGGATGAGGCGGGCGGCGCGGCGCAGGCGCTCGAGCAGGACTTCGAGCCAGCCTGACAGGGTCGGGCCGCCCGTGACGATCACCGTCGGGGGAGGCTCGAACCGGCGACGGGCCAGGGTGTGCACGGCGAGTGCGTCTTCGCCTTCGTCGACGATCCAGATCGTGTCTTCCACGCCGGCGAGCCGCGGGGCGTAGCGTAGGTCGCTGCCGGGGAGGTCGCGTTCGCGCGGCCTGGCCGCGGGGTCGATCGCGCGCCACAGGGCGTTGCGGACCCGGCCGGCTTCGTCGTACCCGAGAAAGAGCAGACCTCCTGCACCGTAGCGCAGCCACCCTTGCCGTTCGGCCTCCAGGAGCGTCCGGGGATCGAGGCCGCGCGCGAGGAGGTAGCCCCGACCGAGGGCGCGTTCTTGTACCGTTTCAGGGGGAAGCACCGGTCTGGTTTCGCGAGGGGTCGGGGAGGGGCTCAGGAGCCGGTGGGCGGCTTCGGCGTAGCCGATCTCGGGGTCGAGTTCGCGCATGAGCTCGAGGAGGTCGCCCCCGGGGTTGCCGTAGCGGTCGACCCACTGCCAGATCCCTTCGGGGGTGCGCGTGAAGCGATAGCGTTCGTCGCCGTGCCAGTAGGCGGTGAGTCGGTCCCGGTGGTGCTCGAGGCGATATCCCCAGGCGCTCAGCAGGGCGCTGGGATCGCGCTTCAAGGGGTCGGGGAGCGCTCGAGGATCCGTTGCAGGGCTTCGCGCTCCTGCGCCGTGGCCTTGGTGATCAGCATCCGGGCCCACTGGGCGTCCCGCTGGTCTTGGCTCGGGGGGATGAGCCGCTCCAGGGTGACGTGGATCGAGCCGGTCAGCAGTGCCCCCGTCGCGCCCGCGAGCAGGAGCGTGAGGAGCGTTTTCAGGGGGGAGGGACGGCTGTGCCGGGCCGCTTCCCGGAGTTCCTCGGCGGCTCGGGTCATCTCCTTGGCCGCCTGGTCGAGCTTGTCCGGCAGGGCGGCGATCTCGTGGCTCTTCTGTTCGAGGTGCGTCAGTCCGGTTTCGAGCTGCGTGAGGGTCTGCGTGAGCGTGCCGATCTTCGCGTGCAGGCTCGCCGCTTTCTGCTCGAAGGCTTGGCTCGCGCGTTCGCTCAGCCTCAGGGCCATCTCGTCGATCGCGCGGCGCTGGATTTCCAGGATGCGATCCAGCGCTTCCTGGGCGCTGGGTCGCATCGTCTCCCATTGCTGGAGCGTCCGGGGCAGGGCTTCGAGCGCGTTGTGTAGCGCGTCGATCCGTTGCTGGAGCTGGCGCACGCTCTCCACGATCTGTAGCTGGGGCCCTACGTCGTTCAAGGCCCGCACGGTCTCGAGTTTCGTCATAATGTACCCCCGCTTTCTGCAATCCCGACCAGCCATACCTGTCCCCGAGCCGGCTGCCCTTGAAGGCGATGCCGTCCATGGCAAAAGAGAATCCGCTGAACTTGCCCGTCGAGGCGATGTTCGCCCGCACGCTCACGCCGGCGGCCTCGAGGCGCTCGGCGAACTCGATCACCGAGGGATTCCCCTTCATCGCTTCGTCGAGCAGGCGTTGCAGCTTCTGGCGCGGGGGCTCCTTGCCCGTCCGGAGGGCCATGTTGATTTCTTTGTCGCTGAGCTTGCGCTTTTCCGCCCGGGCTTCGCCCAGGCCGGGCGTGAGCCTGAGGCCATGATCCTTTTCCAGCCGCTGCGTGGCTTCGATGGCGCGCCGCGCTTCCCACTGCCCCAGCCAGACGCTTCCGTCCAGGCCTACGCGACTCGTGAGGAGGTGGATGTGGTCATGCTCGGTGTCCTGATGCCGCACGGCCACCCACGGCGTGTTCTCGGGATCGAACCCCATGTGCCGCAGGAACTCGCTCGCCACCGCATTCCAGCGCGCGGCTTCGAGCCGCTCGCCGGGCGGTAGCGACAGCGAGCAGTGCCAGACGGGTTTGCCGACGTCGGGACGGAGTCGTCGAACGGCGGCGAACTCGCGCGAGAGCGCGCGCGGGTCGCGCCCGGTCAGGTTCCCGCCGACGAGCTCGGGTTTTTTCGTGTGCGTGGCCTTGCTGCCTGCGTCGAAGACGTAGTCGAGCGCGCCGCGAAAGCCGCCGCCGCGGCTAATCTTGGCTTTCATCCTGCCGTTCCTCGAGGTCGTGGCCGACGCCGATGAGCCGTCGCCGCAGCTCATCGACGGCTGCCCGCACCTCGGCAAGCGCAGGGGCCTCGCCCGCGTTGAGCCGGTGTGCGAGCTGGTTGAGGTTGGCCGCGGTGCGGGCGAGCTCGGCCCAGGCTCGCCGATTCACGGCCGGGATGCTGGGCGGTAGCCGGTGCAGGGCGGCGGCGCGCAGGTATTCGCCGCGCTGCATGCGCACCGTCTCGCGTAGTGCGTCCAGACGCGCGAGCTCGGCGTCGTTGAGGCGTACCGAGACGCTGTGCCGCCGCTTGTCGGCGGCATCGAGCGGGGCGGGGCCGCGGCGGCGGCGCTTCGTTTCGTCGAGGCTCATGGGCGATGCTCTCCGAGTGAGGCAGACGATGCGAGGGCGATCCCGCAGGCCGGAGTCGAGCGAAGCGCGGGCGAAGGGCCTGCGGGGTTCCCCCCACCCCGACCGAAGGGAGCGGGTGGGGGCAAGGTGATAACCCAAGCGAAGCGCGGGTTACACCTTGCTCCTTACCCGATGGGGATGAGGAGGGACCCGCCCACGATGGCCACGGGCATCAAGCTTGCGATGCGATGCATTATGGATCGATGCGTGACGATGTCAAGTAGGTGGGGCACGCAGCGGGGTTTTCGTGGCTGCGGCCCCCTCCTCGGCGGGGGGCGATGCAGGGCCGCCGGACTCGGTGCCCGCAGGGGCCTCGCACGCAGGCCTTGGCTTCGACCGGAAGCCCATGGCAAGAGGCCGCTCGGGGAAGGGAAGACCGCCCGAGATGACCGACCCCGTCCGTCCGCGCCGTCCGCCCCAGAGCCGGACTTATCCCCAGAATCTGTGGATGGGAATGTGCGTCATCCGCCCCGCGGCGCGTCGGGCCGCGGCGCGCCCCGTCTGCCCAAGGTTTGGGCAGACGGGGCGCAATGGGGATCTTCCCTTCCCTCGCCAATGCCCGCCAAGGGCCTCAAACGGGCTTTGGCGCGGGTTTTTTGCCTCTGCCGACCCCAGACGACCCCGCTCCGGCCCCTTTGCCGCCCCCGGCATCGGCCGGNCGAGCGCATCCCGCAGCTCCTCGACCCGGCGCTCGAGCTCGGAGGCCCGCGTCTCGGCGGCAGCCAGCCTCGAGCGCAGCTCCCCGGCCTCGAGGCGCGCGGCCTGCTCCGAAGCCTCGAGCACGGCCAGACGGGATTGCAGCGCCTCGAGCTGCTCGGCCAGCCGATCGGCGAGCTCCGTGGCCTCTCCTCGCTCCGCCTCCATCTCGGCGCGGACGCGTGCGAGCGCCTCGCGCTCGGCCGCCAGCCGCGCATTGGCCAATTCCAACGCCACGCCCCACACCTCGGCGAGCCGCTCGGCCACCGCCGCCGGCGGTGGCTCACGCACCGGCGAGGCCTTCTCGGCCTGCCGCGCCTTCCACTCGTTCAACGCCGGCCCGATG
>NZ_JAAAUB010000031.1:0-4683 GCF_012911495.1 Tepidiphilus baoligensis | reverse complement strand
GCCACGAACACCCAGCGCGTCGCCCGGTCGATCGCCACGAAAAGGTAGCGGCGTTTGTCCTCATCGGGCATCTGCGGCAGGTACTTCACGTCCAGATGTACGAACCCCGGCTCGTAGGACTTGAAGGGCTTGTGCCCGGGCTTTTCCGCTTTGGGCTGCATTGCCTTGAGCGAACCGAGTCCGTGACGGCGCAGGCAGCGATCCAGGCCAGATCGAGAGACGTTCGGCGTGATCAATTCGCGCACCACCGCCAGCAAATCGTCCAGAGGCAAGCGCAGGGTCTTGCGCAGCTCCACCACGACCGCCTCCTGGAACGGGGTCAGGTTCGTCTGCAGGCGATGCGCCGTGTGCGGACGATCTTCGACGTCGGTGCGCCTCGATCAGCGTCGAATGGTGTCTTCCGACACCCCCAGTTCCCGGGCAAGACGGCGCACCGGCAGGTTCGAGCGTTGGATGTAGCGCCGGGTCGCAGGGGTCGTGGTGGCGTTCTTGTGCAGTCGGACCATCATGACTGTTGCCTCCGTAGTTCCTCGATCAACTCGCGCATTGCCTCGCGACCCATGAATAATGCACGACGTCGCGGATCAATGCAATCGTCCGGGACCTGACAGAAATGCACGACATGGATGAAATCACAAAATAGATGATAACCTGCCAACCAAAATGACGCATTGGGCACTTTGAGGTCGAGGTATCTGCCCGGTTTGAGGACCCGGTAAAACTCGCGCAGCAAAGGAATGGTGTGCTCACGCGGGAGGTGTTCGAGCACATGGTGAAACAGGATCACGTCGAAGGTCTGATCCGCAACCTGCGCGAGATAGTCGCGAACATCGGCATTCACCAGCGCGATTTCATCAGGCAGGTTACGGCGGGCAAGAGCGATCAGTTGTTCGGATAGCTCGACGCCAACCAGGTTGTGGTAACCGCTCTCCCACAGCAAGCCGAGCAGATAACCGGTCGCGCAGCCTGCATCCAGGATGTGCGCCTCCTGGGGGATACGGTCAAGCCAACGTGGCAGGCGGTCGAGATGGAATGCTTTGACTTCCCGATAGGGCACCTGCCAACGGTCGGCACCGCTGTCCTTGTAGTGCCGCTCATGGTTTTTAAACAGGCTTGCAGAAGGATCAGGCATCTTGCAGTCTCTTTGATTTTGAAAAAACAAAAGCCGCGAGCAAGGCAATGAGCACCACTTCGACCAAATAAGACGCCGACACCGCGCCGGTTAACCCAAACGTTGGCACCAACCACAGATTGAGCAGGACGCCGACCATACCGCCCAGCAGATAAACCGCCGTCAAGGCCGACTGGCGCCGCTGTTGCGCCACGATGATGTTGAGGAGATTGCGCACGAGCTGCAAGGTTGGCAGCAGGGCCAGAAGCATGACGAGGTGTGCGGTGGCCTCGAATCCGGCACCCAGCAGGCGCGCAATCCAGGGCGCGAGCAGCACCAAGACGCAGCCTCCCAGTAAGGCCAGCGCAACCAAAACCGCGACAAGCCGCCACAGTTGCCGCGGTGAATGTCTGCCCGCATACAAACGCGGCCAGAGCGTTTCCTGCAGGGCTTGCAAGGGAAGGCTCGCGAGATCGACCGCCCGCTGTGCCACGCCGAAATGGCCTGCCTCGCCGTAACTCACCCGGGCGAGGAGCGGCTTGTTGAACTCGGCTTGCAGGCGAAACGACAGCGCGCCAATGGTGAACGGACAGCTCTCGCGGGCCATTGCCCAATCGCGCTTTGGTGGCCAACGCGGGGCATATTCGGTCGCAAGACGCCAGGCGATGAACAGGGCAAAAAAAACACTGGCAAGCGCATACGCCCACAAGCAGCCGGCCGGATCGGCCCGACCGAGCAGGGCGTACAGCAAGAGCCCTGCCAGACGGGCGAGGATCATCCCCGCCTGTAGAGCTCCGAAGACACCGATCCGATGCCGGGCCTGCTCGACGCGCACGGCAAGGTCGAGGAAAGAACTCGTACCGATTTCCGCCAAAGCAAAGGTTGCGAGGGCAGCGAGCGGTATGTGGGACGGCAGAGTCCAGGCAAGAATCGCCGTGGCACACAAAGAACAGACGAGTGCCGTCGGCCACCAGAGTACCAGCGCCATGCCCAGTTGTGAGGATAAATTTTCCGGTTGAGAAGCGCCGTCGCGCAGCAGCAAGCCGCCTAGCCCCAAACCGGCAACAGGCGAGAAAAAACCGCTCACCGCCATGACTGTGACAAACAAGCCGTAGCCCTCCGCCCCCAGCAGGCGGGCGAGCAACACGACCATCACCGCCTGCGCGGCCGCGCGCAGCAGCAGCCAGCCGAACAAGCCGCCACTGGCGCGCAAATAGCCGCCGGGGCGCCACGTCAGGAGGCGGTTCAGGGCATGGGCCAGGACGCCCTTGAGTTGCGATTTCGAGATGGCGGGATTTTCCACGGGGAATGTACTTCGCTCGCATCGTGTCGGCTATTCATGCCGATTGTAATGCGATTATGGGCAAGACGTTCCGATCACTGCCTGTTCGGTTTGATGCATACGGCAAATTGTTTATATGCGATGCCGAGATGAATCCCGTAAAAAAGGCGGCAGTTCCGTCGCCAGGAAATCGATCAACGACAGGCGATGCAGCTCGCGCGGACCAAAGGCGCGGATGCGTTCGAGCTGTTCGTCCGTGATCGCCGGCAGATGGTCATCCGGTGGAGGGGATTGGCGGCGGATGGCATCGAGCCGGGCACGAACCGCGCGGGCGCGTTCACGCACTGCCGGGGCAACATCGGGAATTTCAGACACATTTCCCTTCAGCGCAAAAATTTGCATGTTCGCGATTTCTCCTTTAGCCACGCACGGATCGCCCCGTTCCCATCTCGCGGCATTGCCGGTGCCTCAGATTGGGGCAGTTTTCCTTGAGGATGAGCCCGGGGATGAGAGCGCGGGCGCCTTCTCGACTTCTCGTTCCCATTGCTTGAATCGTTCGGCCAGTTGCATGGTCACTTCCCCCAAGTCGTAGGATTCGGGTACGTCGAGCTCGGGTTTGAGGTCCCGAAGCAGGTGCCCACGGCGCGAACTTCCTCGAGGCGACCGTGACCAGAATGAGGCTTTTCCTCGACGACGAGCAGCCCCGTGCGGGCGAGTCCTTCGACGTCGCGTTTGCCTTAGCGTTTCAAGTCGCGGTAGAAGTTCTCGTGGGGACCGACGGCTTCGAGATAGACCAAGCGAACGCCATCATCTCTGGTGTAGCCCAAGAGGTAGAGCTGACCGAGGCAGCGAAACTTGTAGACCCACAGATCCGAAAGGTCTCCTTTCTTCTTCTCGCCGATGTCGGGGTTTTGGGCCACGGTCTCGATGGCCGCATCGACTTCGGCCACCACGTTGTCGTGTAGCTTTTTGTAGATGCGAGCAAAGCGCCGAGTTTGCCGAACACTCCAGCTCATGCCTTGGCTGCTGAGCGGGGGACGAAGGCGGTACTGTCTTCGCGCGGTTCGGCCATGCTCATCAGGCTCTCGGCAATGAAGGATGCGGGCAGATCCGGGTTGTCGAGCGCGGCGCGACCTACTTTGGCCCAGAATTCCAGCTGGCCTTGGACGGTACGGAACTCGGCCTTGGCTGCAGCGCGTGCAGCGTTGACCAGGCGCTCATCGATACGCACAGACACCGTGCTCATCGCAATGCTCCATTGAATTTCAGGTTACCACAATTGTAGTCATGCGCTACGATGCGGTCAAGGGCGGACATCCGACGTCGCCAAGGTCGATTCTCGCCCAAGGGTCGAACCTGAATGGAAACGAGGTTCACAACCTGCCCTCCACCGCCTCCCTCGGGAGCACGTGTTTCACGTCATACACCACCCCGCTCGCCTTCAGCCACGCCCGGATCGCCCCTGCCCCCATCTCGCGGTATTGCCGGTGCGCCACGGCGAGCACGATGGCATCATAGGATGTGCACTGCGGCTCTGGCACCATTCGAAGCCCGTATTCCTGCCACGCCTCTTCCGGGTCGGCCCAGGGGTCGTGCACGTCGACCTGCATGCCGTAGTCCCGGAGCTCGGCGATGAGGTCGATCACGCGGGTGTTTCTCAGGTCGGGGCAGTTTTCCTTGAAGGTGAGCCCGAGGATGAGGGCGCGGGCGCCTTCGACGGGGCGGCGGCGCGTGATGAGGAGCTTGACCACGCGCCCGGCGACGTAGGCGCCCATGGCGTCGTTGAGCCGGCGTCCGGCGAGGATGATCTCGGGGTGGTGCCCGACCTCCTGCGCCTTGTGCGTGAGGTAGTAGGGGTCTACGCCGATGCAGTGCCCGCCTACGAGCCCGGGACGGAAGGGAAGGAAATTCCACTTGGTGCCGGCTGCCTCGAGCACGGCCTGGGTGTCGATGCCGAGCCGGTTGAAGAGGATGGCGAGTTCGTTGATCAGCGCGATGTTGACGTCGCGCTGGGTGTTTTCGATCACCTTGGCGGCTTCGGCCACGCGAATGCCGGGGGCTTTGTGCGTGCCGGCGGTGATGATTTCGCGGTAGAGGGCGTCGACCCGTTCGGCGGCCTCGGGCGTGGAGCCGGAGGTGACTTTCTTGATGGTGGGAAGGCGGTGCTCGGGGTCGCCGGGGTTGATGCGCTCGGGGCTGTAGCCGACGGTGAAGTCGCGGTTGAAGACGAGACCGGAGACACGCTCCAACACCGGCACGCAGTCTTCTTCGGTGCAGCCGGGATAGACGG
>NZ_JAAAUB010000030.1:0-4915 GCF_012911495.1 Tepidiphilus baoligensis | reverse complement strand
GGCGCTCCTCGGCCTTACAGAGATTTGATGCGATTGCCCTGGCCGATGCCCGAATCGATCGCCCTCCAGCCCGCAGACGTCCTCATCATCCCCCGCTGGCTCCTGCCAATGGAACCGACCGGAGCGCTGCTAACCGGCCACGCCGTCGCGATCCGCGGCGAGACGATCCTCGACGTCGGGCCGACCGAGGAATTGGAACGGCGCTGGCGGCCGCGCGAGCGCGTCGAACTGCCCGATCACGTGTTGCTGCCCGGCCTCATCAACGCCCACACGCATGCGGCCATGACCCTGCTGCGTGGCATCGGCGACGATCTCCCCTTGCGCCGCTGGCTCGAAGAGGCAATCTGGCCGCGCGAGATGGCTCTGATGAGCGAGGCATTCGTCTACGATGGCACGTTGCTCGCCGCCGCCGAGATGCTGCGCGGCGGCATCACCACCGCCGTCGACATGTACTTCTATCCCGAGGCCGCCGCGCGCGCCTTCGCCGCCATGGGCATGCGCTCGGTGCTCGGCATCACCGTCATCGATTTCCCCACGCCATACGCGGCCGACGCCGACGAGGCGCTCGCCAAGGGGCTCGCCGTGCGCGACGCCTGGCGCGATGAACCCCTCGTCTCCTTCGTGCTCGCGCCGCACGCCCCCTATTCGGTGAGCGACGAGACCCTCGAGCGCATCGCCACCCTCGCCGCCCAGCTCGACCTGCCAGTCCAAATCCACTTGCTCGAGGCGGCGCAGGAGCGGGAAGAATCGCTCGCACGCCACGGAGAAACGCCCCTGCAGCGGCTCGATCGCATGGGCCTCCTGGGGCCGGGACTCATCGGCGTGCACGCCGTACACCTCACCGAAAGCGAAATCGCGCTGCTAGTCGAGCGCGGCGCCGCCCTCGTGCACTGCCCCACCTCCAACATGAAACTCGCCAGCGGCATCGCCGCCGTACCCCGGTGGCTCGAAGCCGGCATTGCCGTCGGCCTGGGCACCGACGGGGCGGCGAGCAACAACCGGCTCGACCTCTTTCAGGAGATGCGCCACGCGGCCTTGCTCGCCAAGGTCGGCCAGGGGCGTGCCGACGTGCTGCCAGCCATGCAAATCTTGGAACTCGCCACGATCGGCGCCGCCCGCGCCCTCGGGCTGGAACATCGCCTCGGCTCGATCCGCCCGGGCAAGGCCGCCGACCTCGTCGCCGTCGCCCTCGATGCCGTCGAAACCCAGCCCTGTTATGACCCCTGCTCGCACCTCGTCTTCGTCGCCGGACGCGAGCACGTCAGCGACGTCTGGGTCGCCGGACGCCGTCGTATCTCCGGAAAAATCTTGCTGTTGCAGGAAAACAACAGACCTTTGTCCGCTCTGGCGCAAAACTGGCGGCAACGAATCCAGTTGCAAATCCGCTGAAAAAGTGCTTGTATAATGAATCCAAGGATACGATCCTAGACCTTGTCCCAACCGTTTTCCCAAGAAAGGATGCTACCATGACCACCAAAAACACCCGCTTCAAGCTCCTCGCCGTCGTCCTTGGGACGATCGGGTTTTCCATGAGCGCAATGTCCGCCGACGTCGTGGTCGATCGCAAGGGCGTCGTTCCTTATGTCACCGACTCCCGCAACGTCGTCGTTATGAGTGGCGCAGGTGCCTGCGTCCGCGCAGGCGCCAGCTGGTCGCCGGCGGCTGCCGAGCAGGCCACGGACGCCAATGGCAAGCCGCTCGCCTGCAGCTGCGATCCCGACCTGATCGCCAAAGAGAAATGCGAACCGCCCAAGCCGGTTGCCGCAGCCGCCCCGCGCCCCGCGCCCAAGCCGGCCGAACAGAAAGTGAAGATTTCCACCGACACGCTGTTCGATTTCGACAAAGCCACGCTTCGCCCCGAAGGCAAGGCCAAGCTCGACGAAGTCGTCGCCCAGCTCGGTAAGTACAACGTCGAAGTCATCCTCGCCGTGGGCCACGCCGACCGCATCGGCCGCGAGGCTTACAACCAGAAACTCTCCGAGCGCCGTGCCGACGCCGTCAAAGCGTATCTGACCAGCAAAGGCGTCCCGGCCAATCGCATCTACACCGAAGGCAAAGGCGAGACGATGCCCGTCACCGGTGACAAGTGCAAGAACATGGGTCCGGAAAACCGGAACAACAAGAAACTCATCGACTGCCTGCAACCCGACCGTCGCGTCGAAATCCAAGTCATCGGTACCGACAAGTAATCCTGGTCGTCCGAGGTCTGCGGAAAACCCCGCCCTGGCGGGGTTTTTCTTTGGAGGATTCCCCATGACGAACGTCGATCCGCTGGAACTGGCCAAATTCGAGGAGCACGCCCACCACTGGTGGGATCCGACGAGCGAATTCCGGCCACTGCACGAAATCAATCCGCTACGGCTCTCCTGGATCGAATCCCACGTCCCGCTCGCCGGCAAGCGCGTGCTCGACGTCGGCTGCGGCGGCGGCATCCTCGCCGAAGGCATGGCGCGGCGTGGCGCCCGGGTCACCGGCATCGACCTCTCCGCTGCCGCTCTCGAAGTCGCCAAACTCCATCTCCTCGAATCCGGCCTATCGGTGAACTACCGCCTCGAGAGCGCGGAGGCCCACGCCGCAGCGCATCCCGGCGCCTATGAGATCGTCACCTGTATGGAGCTGCTCGAACACGTCCCCGAGCCCGAATCCATCGTCGCCGCCTGCGCCGCGGCGCTCGCCCCCGGCGGCTGGGCATTTTTCGCCACGATCAACCGCACGCCCAAAGCCTACCTGCACGCGATTCTGGGGGCGGAATACCTGCTGAGGCTACTGCCGCGCGGCACGCACGACTACGCCAAATTCATACGCCCCTCCGAACTCACCCACTGGGCACGGGCGAACGGGCTCGAACCGGTCGCTCTGCAAGGGCTGGGCTACAATCCCCTCACGAAAACCTATCGTCTGATCGAAGAAACCGCGGTAAACTACATGCTCGCCACCCGCAAAGTGGCGTAAAAAAGTGCACCGATCTGCGGAACTTTTTCTCTGTACGAGGCACTAACACAACGCAAACCCACTGGGGCCGTACCTGGCTTCGACGGGGGTCGCAAAGCAGCACAGCGCATACCGAGGACCAGTCCCCTCGTAAATCCACTGGAAAGCAAACAAACGCCAACGACGAGCGTTTCGCTCTCGCCGCCTAAGGGCGGCGAGCGCTGCACCGGCTGGCCTCTGGGCCGGATGATGGCGTAAGCCATCTCGCAGCGTCATTCACAGAGGCTCGTCCCCGAGTCGGGCCGCTTGGCTCGGGGCCTAAAACCAAGGCGGCTCGCGTCGGTGCGGTGAGCCTACCCACCAATACCGGCGCTAAACTCAAACGGTAGGCTAAGTATGTAGACCTGGCTGTGGAGGGCTTCCGGACGGGGGTTCGACTCCCCCCGGCTCCACCAGATTCCAAGAAAAAGGGCTCGGATAGTCTCCGGGCCCTTTTTCTTTGCGCGAATCCCCGTGTGGCACGGAGTGCCGGGCGCTTGCCCTTCGGGTGCCGACGTGTCCAGATAGACAGACCAAATTAGACCAAATCGACCCATTTCCTGGCCAGCCCAGTCTCTTTTCTCTGTTTGCCCTGCGGGTAGTCGCGGCGTCGAACCCTGTATTTACAGGGACTTGGCGCGGCCTTTTCGTGGTCAGCCATGGCCACCGATAAGCGGTCAAACCACTACGCATCGAACCCATCGACCACCCGCCGCTGCGCGATCCAGTCCAGCGGCAGCAGGTTGCGCTGGAACCAGATCAGGCTCATGCAACTGGGCTGCTGGCCCGCCAGGATGGCCTGGATGATGGCGGGCTCCAGCAGCGCCGGCCGCAACAGTTCATTCACCGTCGAGTAATACAGATCTTCGCGCTGGGCAATATCGCTACCGCTGACCACCAACCCGTCGTCGAGTAACTGTTGCCAATAGAAGGCCTGCTCTAATGTAACCAGCATAGTGTTGTCGAGCTGGCCCCGTGCAGTCGGACTGGCACTCTCCCCCATCTGGCCGAATCACCACCTTGCGCACGCCGCGCTTGCGGATCTGCAACGGGATGAAGGTCGAGAGCTTCACGGCGCCGCCGTCCATGCGCTGTTGCACCGCGGCCTCGCCCGATTGGCGCATCCGCATCATATCGTCATCTCCCCCTTCCGCCAGTTCCGGGCCGATTCTGCCGGGGCGCAGTTCGTCGATCAGATCCACCCAGCCGGCGTTGCGCCAGAGGATCTCCAGCCCGTCGTCGACAATCAATACGCGCTCGATCAGCAGTTGCGCCAGGTGTCACTGCTCGGCCGGAAACAGCGAGGGCCATACGGCGGCGAGCTGGCGCGTCGGCATCACCACCCGTGCTGATCGAGATCGATGGCGCTGTCGCGCACCCGGTCTCAGACCGCCTGCACGCGTTCCGGGGAACGTAACGCCTAGCTGTCAGGTCCCGGACGATTACGCGGTATTTTTATGAAAAGTTCCGGTTTTTCTTTGTACCATCTTTTCATGGCCTCGATGGGCGGAACATGCCCCAGGGCTTTCTGGGGGATGTGGTGATTGTACAGCCAGACGTAGCGATGAATCGTCGCCTCCAACGAGGCTCGGCTGTCGAAGCGATGGGTAGCAAGCACTTCACTGATGCGTCCATTGAAGCGCTCGACCATGCCGTTCGTCTGCGGGCGGCGAGGTTTGGTCAGCCGATGCGCGATGTCGAGCGCCTGGCACAGTTCATCGAAGGCATGCGTTCCTGTAGGGGTACGCTCGCCGCGGGTAATGAAGCGGTCGGTGAACTCCTTGCCGTTGTCAGTGAGGATCGTGTGCAGATGAAAGGGGGCCGCCTCGATGAGCGAGCGCAGGAAGCGCCGGGCGTTGGCGGCCGTCTTCTCCGGGTAGATGGCCACGAACACCCAGCGCGTAGCCCGGTCGATCGCCACGAAGAGGTAGCGGCGTTTGTCCTC
>NZ_JAAAUB010000003.1:0-204819 GCF_012911495.1 Tepidiphilus baoligensis | reverse complement strand
GCTCCTCACGAATCAGGACAGGGGAATTTTATCAGAGGCGAGGGGCAGGGGTTTTTCGAGGTGCCCGGCAGGAGCCTCGTGCACCGAGCAGCGAAGGACTACACGTGGTCAGCGACTGGCCAGCGATCTATTTCTATTTCACGGGGCACCCCTTCGAACCCCCCACCGCCGTATCGGTTCGCCGCACTTTCGAGGAAGCACAACGCATCCAGCTCTTCGGCGGCACCCTCAGCGAGGTCGACCTCACCGAGCGCGAGCGCGAAAAGAATGAACTCCTCTACTCCCCCCATCTCAGCCAGTGGGACGCGATGGACCGCAGTCCCAAAGGGTGGCGCATCCGCCGCAGCGGCGCGCGCAGCGAGCTCACTCGCTGGCCGCCGGGGCGACTGATTCTCGTGCGCAAAAGCCCCAAAGTCTACGGCGGCATGCTCACCCGTGTGCGCTGGCGCCAAGCCACGTTCGACGGCGAAATCCACCTCGGACTCGAGCAGATTCCAGGCATCCCCCGCCCCACGGCGGTACAACACTTTCCCGTGGTGGGCGCCCCGCCCAGCCCCTGGCATCCCGCTTTCTGGTTCTCCGACACGACACGCGGCGACGAAGGCACGCACCGCCTGCTCGCCCCGCTGGAAATCGGCACCGACACCAAGCTCATCAATCTGTGGGTCGACCACAAAACGCGAGGTGCCCGCGTCCAAGAAGTCCTCGAAAAAGGCGAGGACTATATCCTCCTTTCATTCTTCTGGATCGATCCCGTCATCCTCTGATCGATTCGCTTCGCTCCAACGCCAGCGTGTGGCAGGAAAGCGCAGCCGGAACTCGCTCCCCTGCCCCAGCGTGCTCTCGATGAGGAGTCGCGCCCCGTGGCGCTGCGCCACGTGGTTGACGATCGCCAACCCCAGTCCGGTCCCCCCGCGATCACGAGAGCGCGCCCGGTCGACCCGGTAGAATCGCTCCGTGAGCCTCGGCAGGTGCTCCGGAGCGATGCCGATCCCGGTGTCGCGCACGAACAGCTCTCCTTCTGCGTTTTTCACGCTGCGGGCGCCGATCACCACCCGTCCCGGTGCCGGGGTGTAGCGCACCGCGTTGAGCGCGAGATTGCCCAAGGCCGATTCCAACTCCGTGCGCACTCCCAGGATCGCGCAAGGTTCCGGCGGCAGAGACACCTCCACCGTCAGACCATCCGGCGCCACGCTTCTGGCCTGGGTCGCTACCGTCTCCAACAGCTCGGCCACCTCCACCCAGCGTGCCGGTGCCGGCTGTGTGCCCTCGAGTTGCGCCAGGGTCAGAAGATCCTCCACCAGCCGCTGCATGCGCACTGCCTGAGCATGGACCTGCTCCAGATAGCTCGACACCGAAGGAGGAAGTGGCATCTGCGCATCCAGTGCCATCTCGAGGTAGCCACGCACGATGGTGAGCGGCGTGCGCAGCTCGTGCGAGACGTTGGCGACGAAGTCGCGCCGCATCCGCTCCAGGCGTATCGCCTCGGTGCGATCCTCGACGAGCAGCAGCGCCTCCCCTTCTTCGAGTGGCACCCACTGTAGGCGGCAGTAGAGCGCCTCACCGCGCCGGGGTACTTCACCGGTGAAACCAGCCTCGCCCGCCGCGCGGATGCGTTCGACCCAACGCGGCTCGGGCAGAAAGAGCGCCAAGGGCTGCCCTGCATGCAAACGGGGCTGCAATTGCAACAATTCCTCGGCGCGACGGTTGAGCCTACGGATCGTTCCATCGTCGCGCAACCATACGACCCCGACCGGCAGTCGATCCCAAGCCGCGATCAGGCGCTCCCGATCGCGCCGTGCCGCCTCCACCCGACGTCGCCACACCCGCTCCTGCGCCCGCAACGGCTCGAGTATCAGGCGCGACCGTGCGGACACCTCCTCCAAGGGTCTCCCGGAAAACGCCTGCTCCAGAACCTCGGCAAATTCGCGCTCGAGCCGCCACCATGCCCAGCCCAGGCCGAGCACGAGCACCCCCAACCCCGCCTGCCAGGAAAAGAAGGAAACCGGCACCACGAGCGCCCCAACGCCAAGCAATCGCCGCCACGCAAAGCGCCCATGCCGCCGCAGGCGCTGCGCCGTTTTCATGCTTCCTGCGCCATCTGCACCGAGAATCGATATCCTGCTCCGCGCACCGTCTGGATCAGACCCGCGAGACCATGAGGTTCGAGCGCTGCACGCAGGCGGCGCACGTGCACATCCACCGTGCGCTCCTCGACGAAGACGTGATCCCCCCAGACGCGATCGAGCAGCTGAGAGCGGCTATGCACCCGTTCCGGATGGGTCATGAGAAAATGCAGCAAGCGAAATTCGGTCGGGCCCAGCGCCACGACCCGACCTTGCACCAGCACCCGCCGCGCCGCCGGATCGAGCTTCAAGCCACCCGCCTCGAGCACCTCCTCGCCCACCTCCGGCCGGCGCCGGCGCAGCACCGCCCGGATACGCGCCACCAGCTCGCGGGGCGAAAAAGGCTTGGTCACGTAGTCGTCCGCCCCGGCCTCCAGCCCGAGCACCTTATCCACTTCTGCCCCACGCGCCGTGAGCAGGATGAGCGGCAGAGCCCGGGTCCGCTCCTCTCGCCGCAAACGCCGCACCAGTTCGATGCCCGACAGCCCCGGCAGCATCCAATCGATGAGCATCAAATCCGGCAAGGCTTCGCCGATCAAGCGCAATGCACTTTCCGCGTCGGCCGCGCGCAGCACGTGAAATCCCGCTTGCTCCAGATTCACCGCGATCAATTCCAGGATCGCCGGCTCGTCCTCGACCACCAGCACGTTGGCCGCCATGCTCCCTCCGCTTGCCTGAAGAACGTTGCCGTTATATCGCGAAATGGTGACGTTTTCGTGACAATTCATTCCTGGAAATGTTCTGGTCCCCTCGTGTCGGATCCCCACTGGACGTTCCCGTGGAACGAGGGACATGTTAGGCTCGTGTTGGCCAAAAACGAACGACAAAAACGCGGAATGCGCGGCTCATCACGAGACTGGGGGAGCATCCGGAAACCGGAGCACGCCGCCACGGTAGCGCCGGGTGCGCCTTCCACGAGAGTATAACCACAGGGATCCCGGCACCGGGATCACTTTCGATACCGACGAGGAAGGAGAAAGATGATGAAAGGATTGCGCGACAAGGTGGCGGTGGTCACGGGCGGGGGAGGAGGGATCGGGGCGGCCATCTGTCGCCGTTTCGCCGAGGAGGACACGGTGGTGGCGGTGCTCGATCTCGACGGTGAAGCCGCCGACCGTGTGGCCGGGGAGATCCACGCCGCGGGCGGCAAGGCGAAGGCTTACCCGGTCGACCTCACGGTACAGGAGCAGGTGCAAGCCACGGTGGCAGCGCTCGAGCAGGATCTCGGCCCCATCGACGTGCTCGTCAATAACGCCGGCTGGGATCGGGCGGCTCCTTTCCTTGAAACCGACAAAGCGCTGTGGGACAAGATCGTGGCGGTCAATCTCTACGGGCCGCTCTACATGCACCACGCGGTGCTGAGCCGGATGGCGGCGCGCGGCAAGGGGAGGGTCGTGAATATCTCCTCGGACGCGGCGCGGGTAGGTTCCTCGGGCGAATCGGTCTATGCCTTCTGTAAAGGCGGATTGGTGGCGTTCTCCAAGACGATCGCCCGCGAGCTCGCCCGGCAGAAGATCAACGTGAACGTCGTCTGTCCCGGCCCCACCGACACGGCACTCTTTCGCGATTTCGCCGGCGAAGGTGAACGAGGGGAGAAACTGCGGGCAGCGCTCATCAAGGCGATTCCCTTCGGCCGTCTGGGCGAACCGGAAGACGTGGCGGGTATCGTGGTGTTTCTCGCCAGCGACGAAGCGGCCTTCATCACCGGCCAGGTCATCAGCGTCTCCGGTGGTCTGACGATGGCCGGTTGATCCACCCACAAAGGAAGGAGGACAAAATGGAATATCAGGACATTCTCTACACCAAGGTCGACGGCGTGGCCACGATCACGATCAACCGCCCGCAACGCTACAACGCCTTCCGCGCCCAGACCTGCGAGGAAATGATCCACGCATTCAAGGATGCGGACTTCGACCGCAGCATCGGCGTGGTGGTGCTCACCGGTGCCGGCGACAGGGCGTTCTGCACCGGGGGCGACCAAAGCACCCACGAGGGTGGCTACGGCGGGCGAGGGACCATCGGTCTGCCGATCGAGGAAGTACAGAGCGTGATCCGCGACATCGCCAAACCGGTGATCGCCCGGGTAAACGGCTATGCGATCGGCGGCGGCAACGTACTCGTGACGCTGTGCGATCTGGCGATCGCCTCCGAAACGGCGCAGTTCGGCCAGGTCGGTCCCAAGGTGGGCTCGGTGGACCCCGGCTTCGGCACGGCCCTGCTGGCGCGCGTCGTGGGCGAGAAGAAGGCGCGCGAGATCTGGTACCTATGCCGGCGCTATACGGCCCAGGAAGCGCTGGCCATGGGGCTCGTCAATGCCGTGGTCCCTCCGGACAAGCTCGACGAGGAGGTGCGCCGCTGGTGCGACGAGATCCTGGAGAAGAGCCCGACCGCGATCGCGTTGGCGAAGAAGTCGTTCAACGTCGACACCGAAATGATCCGCGGCATGGGAGCGCTGGCGATGCAGGCACTGCGTCTCTATTACGACACGCCGGAATCGGCCGAGGGCGTGCGCGCGTTCCAGGAGAAGCGCAAGCCCGATTTTCGCAAATACGTCAAATGAGATTATGCCGATGATCCGGGACGAGGAGACCTTGGCCCACCTCTACGAAGGGACGACGCAGAACCAGAGCCAGCAGCTGGCGATGGCGCGCGCTCCGATGCGGAAGAAACGCTACGGGTGAGACCGTTCGTGGCGCGACGAGCGCGGAGCACGGACCGAAGCGCCCCGGATCTCGGCACAGCCGGCCCGGGGGACGACGAAAGTGGTGCGCCGTTGCGCCACGATGGGGCGAATGATCACTGGCGCCCCGACGCCAGTGCTTGAAAAACAAAGAAAAAAATATTGGTACGCTATTTGCTCATCCTTGTCCGGTATCCTCGACCGGAGAACTTCCATGAAATCCTTTGCCCTACCCCTGACGGCTATGTTTTGCGCACTCCACGTGATTCCTTCCGCCCACGCCGAAGAATCGCCCCAAACCCCCTATTCGCTGAGCTTCTCGCTTGGCGCCACCAGCGACTACGTCTTTCGCGGCGTGTCGCAGACACAAAACGAACCCGCCGTCCAAGGCGGCTTGGAATTCGCTCACGCCAGTGGCATCTACATCGGACTGTGGGGCTCGAACGTCGCCTGGGTGAAAGATGGCGGCTACAAAGACGACAACAGTCTCGAAGTCGATCTCTACGGCGGTTTTCGTGGCAATTTCACCGAAGATTTCGGTTACGACGCAGGGATCATCACCTATTACTATCCTGGCAACAAGATTTCGGGGGCAACCGACCCGGATACGACGGAAGTCTACGCCGGCGTATCGTGGCGGACGATCTCCTTCAAGTATTCGCATGCGGTCTCCAAACACTTGTTTGGCTGGACGGCCGATGATGGAGGAAAAACGCGCGGCAGCTACTACCTCGATCTTTCCGGCACTTACGATTTAGGGAGCGGCTGGAGTGTGCTCGCACACGTTGGGTACCAAGACATAAAGGACAACGACGAGGCATCCTACACCGATTGGAAGCTCGGTGTGAGCAAGGATCTCGGTTTCGGTATCGTGTCATTGGCATATACGGACACCGATGCCAGCAAGTCGGCCTATACGTGGGATGGTGAAAAAGTAGCCGATGCGAGAGTCATCCTTTCGTTCCAAACGGGCTTTTGACCATCGCCCTCCCCCGGCTGAGGTTCGTACCACACCGAAGCGCGGTGGGGGGAGTTTCGAATCAGGGCGGCACGAGTGGGGATGAATCGCCGCCTCAGAACCCGAGTCGCGCGAACCACACCTCCACCGCCTCCCCTGCCGGCCGCCGCAAGCCCACGCCACGCCTCCGAGCTTGTACCCGCAGCGCCTCCGGGCGTGGGCTGCAGAGCGAGCGCAAGCGACGAGGGGCGATCGGGTGTGAAGTGAGCGAGCCTCACCGTACGCCGGTCACACGGAAACGCCGTATCGACGCGCCCAGTTTGCCGGCAGCGTGCTTGACCCGGTCGACACTCGCCGCAACTGCCGCCAAGGAGGCGCGCACGCCATCGGCGATCGTCGCCACGCGCTGCATCACGGCTCCGTTCGCGCGGCTGCGATCGGCCACGCGCTCGATCACACCCAGCAGTCGTTCGGCGAGTTCGTGCACCTCGCCCTGTTCGGAGACGGCCTCTTCGGCAAGCCGCAGGCCGTTCTCGACGTCGGCCACGCCCGATTCCATGATCGCGACCGCCTCGCGTGCGCCGTGCTGGATCCCCTCGATCTTGCCGCGGATGTCACCGGTGGCGCTGGCCGTACGTTGCGCCAGTTTACGCACCTCGTCGGCCACCACGGCGAAACCGCGCCCGTGCTCGCCAGCGCGTGCCGCCTCGATCGCCGCGTTGAGCGCAAGCAGGTTCGTCTGGGCGGCGATGTCGCTGATCACGGCCACGATGTCGCCGATCTCCTCGGTGCGCTGATTGAGCGCCTGGATGGTGCGGCTGGCGGTATCGATCGAATCGCGGATCGCCTGGGTCTGGGTGCGTACCGTCTGAAACTGGGTTTGGGCGTTCTCCACCACCGCGCCGAGCGCGCTGCGCACTTCCTCGGCGGTGTGGGTGGCGGTGTCGATCTCGGCGAGCTGTTCGCCGAGCGAGTCGAGCAGGCGCTGCACCTCGGCGAGCAGCTCATTGGCCGTACCGGCAGCCGCGGTGTTCTTGTCGATCATCTCGCCATGCGTCTGGCGCACCTCGTCGGTGGTGCGTACCACCTGCCCCAAGGTGCCGTCGAGCGAATCGATGAAGCTGTCGATCCAGCGCCCGAGTTCGCCGCTCTCGTCTTCGGCGAGCAGGCGGCGATCGAAGCGCTGGGTGAGGTTCGCCTCGCCCTCGGCGAGCGAGCGCATCACCTCGGCCATGGCATCGAGCCGTCCGGTGAATGCCCGCACGCGGCGCTGCAGCAGCGGTGCGTAGCCAAGGAGCAGCATGGCGGCCATCACCGCCACCACGGTCGACGCTGGCGGTTCGGCATAGACCGCAAATCCCGCCGCCAGCAACGCCGCGGCCCCGACGAGCAGCAGAAAGTCGCGTGTGAGCTGGAAACCCAGCGGGCGATGACGATAGACCTCTTCGAGATCGGCCTCGCACATCATCCCCCAGCGATCGGGTGAACCGGGTAGCTGAAACGTGACCCCCTTGCCGATCACCGGGATGTGACGATAGTCCGGATAACCGGGATAGATGACGAAGAGGTTCTCGCCGCAGCGGATCGTCTCGCGCACGCCGGGGTGCAGTTGCCCCGTGGCCGGGTCGACGAAGCGCAGCTCGAGCTCGGTATGCCGCTGCACGCGCACGGTGCCGTAGGGGGTGGCGACGCCGCGTTTCAAGTTGTCGCCGAGGGTGAAGGTTTCATCTTCGAAGCGCGAACGCGACAGGGCCGTGCCCGGGGCGATCGTCGGGTCGAAGCGCGACTCCACCATGAAGAGGTAGTTGTCGCCCGAGTCGCGGTAGACGTGTCCGGCCTCGCGCTGGATGAGATCCCCGATCACGTCGTTGGGCACACGGGCGCAGACGCAGCCCAGCACCGTGCCCGAACGCGCGATCGGGTGATAAAACATCAGCGTGACTTCGTCGTGAAAACGGGAAGTGGTCGGCCCCAGCGCCTCGGTGAGGGGATCGGCGTAGGGTCCGTGCAGAAAGGGGCCGCGCAGCCCGGCAGCGACGGCTTTCTCGGGCAGATCCCGCTTGCCGACGTGCTGCGGGGCGGTCGAGGCGAGCACCCGCCCCGCCGGATCGATGACGAAGAGTTCGGAGCAATCGGTAGCGAGCAGCCGTTTCTGGCGCAAGGGTTCGGGATCGAGCGGTTCGTCGAACCGGTCAGCGTAGATTTGGGCGAGGTCGGCGAGGTGTTCCCACTGCGTCCGCGTCCAGTCTTCGAGCAGACGCACGCGGGTTGCGGCGATGCTCTCGAAGGTGCGCTCGATCGCCGGATAGCGGTGGCGGTTGAGCCAGCAGGCCCAGCCCATGGCGAGCTTGCCGGTTTTGCCGAACCAGGGCAGCCAGTGCCGCTCGGCGGGGGTGAGCGCCATGCGCCGGCTCTTGAGCGTGCCGTCCGCGCGCGGCGGGGAATAACTTGCACCAAAAGGGTTCGAATGGGTCAAGGTTTGTGCCGTCATGGTGCATTCTCGCATCGAGGGTATCGGCCGCCAAGTCGGCGCAGACGACGAAAGTGCCGGCCTCGCCGTGGGCCGTGGCAGAAAGGGTGCGTACCCAGGTACCATCGGGTACCGAGAGGTAGGGGTCGGTCAAATGGATTCGCCCGGGCATGGCGATGGCGCGGCGAAAATAGGGCCGGGCGCTCCACAGGGCACCGGCGCCATCGGCCAGCGGCAGGTAACGCAGCAGGGTCAGCGGCACACGCGAGGCGCTGTGCCCGAGCTGGCGGCCGTTTGCGTCGAGCAGATAGGCGCGATAGACCTCGGGGCGGGCGATCAACTCGGCGCTCGCCAGAGCAAAGTCTTCTCCCAAAGCGACGCGGCGCAAGGTCTGCCGGAACACCTCTTCGAGCGTTTTGGGTACCGCCTCACGACGGCGCACAGGACACGCCCGCAGCGGGTCGTGCAGTTTCTCCCGCGCGCCCCAGGTGCTCTTGAGGGCGAAAGCGCGCGGCTGCGGCCGGGCGTAGTAGAAACCTTGCACGAGATCGGCTTCGGCCTGCACGGCGAGCTGCGCCTGCGCCGCGGTTTCCACGCCCTCGAAGAGCACCAAGGCACCGGTGTCGCGGATGAGCGCCACCAGCCGCTGGAGACTGCGGCGCACCCGCGCGTCCTCTTCCGCGAACAAAATCAGCGTGCGATCGAGCTTGACGATGTCGGGCGCGAGCGTGAAGAGCCGGTCGAGGTTCGAATGACGAGCACCAAAGTCGTCGAGCGCGACCAGGCAGCCGAGCGCCCGGTAGCGGGCCATGAGTTCGCGCAGCCACCCGGAATCGGTACTCTCGTCCTCGGTGAGCTCGACCACGACCTGGTGCGGATCGAGCCCG
The DNA here is from genome assembly GCF_012911495.1 of Tepidiphilus baoligensis. Lineage (NCBI taxonomy): Bacteria > Pseudomonadati > Pseudomonadota > Hydrogenophilia > Hydrogenophilales > Hydrogenophilaceae > Tepidiphilus > Tepidiphilus baoligensis. The sequence goes on along the minus strand of NZ_JAAAUB010000003.1, from coordinate 195,698 downwards.
GCCGGGAGATCGTCTTCTTCGGTGAGCTGTGCCTGCGGTGCCCGATTGACGAAAAGCCACAGATCGTCGCCTGCCAGCGGCCGAAAGTTTTCGTAGTGCAACCGACGGGCGAGCCGGTCGCGCAGAATGAGCTCTTCGGGGTGCAGACTCGAGGTGAAAAACCGCAGCGGTGGCACCTCCACCCCCTCGTGCTGTGGCCGCAGCAAGGCTTCCAGCCCGACGATGCGCCCGTGCGCGATGCTGAAGATCGGCTGGAAATGGCTCATGAGCTGCCAATCACGATAGCTCAGGATCGTGTCCTCGGGATGGCGGTGCCAGCGCACCGATGTTTCCAGGCATTCCGGCGCGTCGTGCTCGCGCATTGGGGGTTCCTCCGATTTCCACCGCACCGTGCGGCATGCCCACTAGAACCAGCAATAATCATGCCTGAGCCTCTTTGCAGCAACGGCGTCGGCGTCACATCCTCGTCACACAGCTCGCCTACGATGGCGGGCGATGCGCCTTGTCGTGGCGAAATTCGTCCATGGATTCCCTGACCGAAATCATGTGCCCTCCCTATCCCGCCGACGTCCTCCCCGAGCTGGAACGCCTGTTGCAGGAACGACGCCTGGCAGCGCGTTTCCAGCCGGTGATCACGCTGGAGGACGGCGGACTCCTCGGCTTCGAAGGGCTCATCCGCGGCCCCAGCGACAGTTCGCTGCACGCTCCCCTGGTGCTCTTCGACGCGGCGCGCCGTCTCGGGCGGTTGAGCGAGCTCGAATACCTCTGCCGCGAGACGGTCATCGCCGCTTTCGCTGCTCAAGGCGGCCAAGGGAAACTGCTGCTCAACGTCGATCCGGGGGCGATGGTGGTGCAGCCGGGCGATCAAAGCCGGACGCTCGCCTGGATCGAACAGGCGGGATTGTCACCGCGGGAAGTCGTCATCGAGCTCACCGAAGCCACGCCGGGCCTGGACTACGCCCAATTGCGCCATGCCGTGGCGCACTACCGCAGCCTCGGCTTTGCCATCGCCATCGACGATCTGGGCGAAGGCTTTTCTTCGCTGCGATTGTGGTCGGAGCTCGAGCCGGATTTCGTCAAGATCGACAAGCACTTCGTGCAAGGGGCGCACGCCGACCCGATCAAGTGGCAATTCCTGGAATCGATCGCGCGCATCGCGCGCAACAGTCCCACACGGGTGATCGCCGAAGGCATCGAGACTCCGGCCGAACTCGCGGTGGTGCGCGAATGCGGGATTCCTCTCGGGCAAGGCTATCTCTTCGGACGCCCCGAGCCCCGGCCCGAGTATCGGCCCGAGCCGGCACATTTCCGCGCTGAACCCGAGCCCGAGCTAACCATGTCGTCGAGCACGGAAGCGAGCGTGGCCTCGCTCGTGCACTACGTCGCCCCCGTCGCGCCCGAGACGACGAACGAGCAGGTCTTCTCCCGTTTCGAACGCGACCCGGATCTCTATGCTATACCCGTCGTCGCTGATGGCGAGCCATTGGGCCTCATCGCGCGTAACCACTTCATGGATGCCTACGCCCGTCCCTACCGGCGCGAACTCTACGGGCACCGCCCCTGCACCATGTACCTCGATCGCAACGCCCTGGTGATCGACCGGCGCATGAGTCTGCAGCAACTGTCGGATCTCATCACCCAGCTCGATGCCAAGCACCTGGTTCAGGGGTTCATCATCACCGATGCCGGCCGCTACCTCGGTCTGGGCAACGGGCACGCGCTGCTGCGCGAGATCACCCGCCTGCAGCTCGAAGCCGCCCGTCATGCCAATCCGCTCACCAACCTGCCGGGCAACGTGCCGATCCAGCGGGAAATCGACACCCGGCTCAAACGCGGCGAGCCGTTCGTGGCTGCCTACCTCGATCTCGATCATTTCAAACCGTACAACGACATCTATGGCTTCCGCCGCGGGGACGACATCCTGCGGCTGGTGGGCGAACTGCTGCGTGAGCACACCGATCCGGCCAGGGATTTCGTCGGCCACATCGGCGGGGACGACTTCATCGTGCTGTGGGGCAGTCCCGACTGGCAGGAACGCACCGAGGCGCTGCTGCGCACCTTCGATGCGCGTATCCCAGAGTTCTACCATCCCGAAGACCGCGCCCGCGGCGGCATCGAGGCCGAGGACCGGCAAGGGCGAACGGTCTTCTTCCCGCTGTGCGCCTTGTCGGTCGGCGCCGTCGTCATCGACGAGCCGCAGCGCTACGAGAGTCATCACGCCGTGGCCGAGGCCGCCTCTGTGGCGAAGAAAATGGCGAAAATGGCGAAAAAAGCGACCGGCAGCTCGCTCTTCGTCGAACGTCGCCGGGGGAGCGTGGCCTCACAGGATGCCGTCGGCACGATGGAGCACATCGGCGAGCTCGACCTCGGGCGGTAGTGGCTCGAGCGCCCGGCGCGGCGCCTGGGGCGGTTGCGGCGGGGCGATTTCCTGGTGCCAATCCACCAGCTCCAACCGACCGTCGATGTGCTCGACGATGGCCGTGCAGGAATCCACCCAGTCGCCGCAATTGACGTAGAACAGCCCTTCCACCTCCTTGATCGCTGCCCAGTGGATGTGGCCACAGATCACGCCATCCAGACCCCGCTCGCGCACGCTGCGCATCACCGCGTCTTCGAAGCCGTACCTGAACTCCAGGGCTTTCTTCACCTTGCGCTTGACGTGACCGGCGAGCGACCAATAGCCCGGCCGTCCCATCTGGCGGCGAACCCAGGCCCAGAGGACGTTGGCGCGCACGAGCGCGCCGTAGGCAACGTCCCCGAGCAGGGCCACCCAGCGGTGGTGACGCGTCACCTCGTCGAACTCGTCGCCGTGGATGAGCAGAAACCGCCGGCCGTCGGCCGTCTCGTGCACGTACTCGGCGTGCAGCGTGATGTCGCCAAAGGCCGTCCCGACATAGTCGCGCAGGGCCTCGTCGTGATTACCCGGAATGAAAATCACCCGTGCGCCATGCCGCGCCCGCCGCAGAATCTTCTGCACCACGGTATTCTGCGCCGCGCTCCAGTAGATGCCACGGCGCATCGCCCAGAAATCGACGATGTCGCCGACGAGGTAGAGGTACTGCGCCGGATATTCGCGCAGGAAATCGACCAGGCGCTCGGCCTTGCAGGCGCGCGTCCCGAGATGGATGTCCGAGAGAAAAACGGAGCGAACTGCTGGCATCGCCAACCTCCTAGGGGGCTCGGCAGAGGATCGGCTCCCCCGCCGCGCGCAAAACGTCATGAATCGCGGTTTCCGCCCGGCGAAAAATGTCCGACCAGGAACGCTCGGACGCCGAAGCCCGCGCCGCAATACCCAAGCGCAGCCGCAGCGACGCATCCGTCGCCAGCCGGCACGCCTGCGCGATGAACGCCTCCTCGTCGCCCGGTGGGCAGGAAAGGCCATTGACCCCATCTTCAATGCATTCGGCCACGGCCGCCTCGTCGTAGCCCACCACGGGCAGACCGCTCGCCATCGCCTCGAGCACGACGTTGCCGAACGTCTCGGTCAAGCTCGGAAAGAGGAAGAGATCGGCCGAAGCGTAGTGCGCCGCCAGATCCTCGCCCCGGCGCGGGCCGCAGAAGATGAATTCCGGATGCTCGCGCCGCCAGCGCGCAGCGAGCGGCCCGTCGCCGACCACGACGAGTTTCGCCCGAGGCTGCTGCCCGGCAAGGGCATGAAACGCCCGCGCGAGCAGACCGAGATTCTTCTCCGGCGCGAGACGTCCGACGTAGAGCACCGCCACTCCTTCTTCCCCGACGCCCCACTGCGCCCGCAGCGACGGATCGCGCCGAGCAGGCGTGAAGAGCGCCGTATCGACGCCCCGTGCGAGCACTTCGACGTGGCGATAGCCTTGGGCCCGCAAGGATTCGCTCTGACGCTGCGTCGGCACGAACGTGAGCGCCGTGGCGTTGTGGAAGGCGCGCAGATACGCCGCGATCGCACCGCGCAGCCAACCCAGGCCGTAATGCGCTCCATAGGCGTCGAAATTGGTGTGCAAGGCCGAAGTGAGCGGAATGCCCAGACGGCGCGCCGCCAGCAGCGCTGCCAGACCCAGCGGCCCTTCGGTGACCAGATGGACCAGATCCGGGCGACGTTCCCGCCAGCGGCGCACGAGCCGCCCATGGGCCGGCCAGCCCATGCGCAAGCCCGGATAGCGTGGCAGGGCGATCGCGCGCACCCGTACCGTCTCCACGCCCGTCAGCACTTCATGCGCTTCCTCGCCCTGATGCGGCCGCACCACTTCGAGCTCGTACCCGGCGGCGAGCGCCTCCTGCAGCATCCGCCCCACGGTCCGTGCCACCCCGTTGATCTCGGGCGGATGGGTCTCGGTGACCACGGCCAGACGCAACCGGCGCTCAGGCATCCTGCCCCTCCCCGGCAAAGCGCGCCCGCAGCGCCATGATCTGCGCTTGCAGCGCCGCATCGGGCACGGTCTGCGTGCGCACCAGACCGGCATAGACGCTGCCCTCGTTGCCATCGAGTGTGATCGTCTCCCCCTCGGCCACGACGCGCTCGCCGAAGCGCACGGCGCGCTGCTCGGGCAGGAGCGTCAAGGTCTCGCAGCCGACCACGCACACCTTGCCCATCTGGCGTGCGACCACCGCCGCGTGCGAGGTGCGCGCCCCGCGCCGCGTGAGCAACCCCTCGGCCTGACGCAGCGCCGCGACGTCGGCCGTCTCGGCGTCCTGCCGCACCAGAATGACCTTGGCTCCCTGCGCCACCCGCGCCGCCACCCGTTCGGCATCGAGCGCGAGCTCGCCGCCGGCGATGCCGGGCGAAGCCGGAATCCCGCTCCCGAGCCGCTGCGGCGCCTCGCCCTCGGCAGTCGCCAAGCGCACCGTCGCCAACTCCTCCAGGGCGAGGTCGCGCGTGCGCTCCCAGGCGGTCCGCGCGTCGATCACCCCCTCCGCGAGCAAATCGAGGGCGATGCGCGCGGCCGCCCGCAGCGTGCGCTTGCCCGCGCGCGCCTGCAACCAGAAGAGCGTGCCCTCCTCCACCGTAAACTCGAAATCCTGCATGTCGGCGAACAGCCGCTCCAGCCTCGCTGCGCCCTCGCCCAGTTCCGCCCACACCTGGGGCAGACGAGCCGCCAGTCGCTCATGTCCCACGGCGCTGCGCCGCCCCGAGACCACGTCCTCGCCCTGCGCCTCGAAGAGGAAATCCACCCACGGCCGCGGCGTGCCGTCGGTGGGATCGCGCGTGAAACCCACCCCGGCCCCGGAGCGCCGATCCGCGTTGCCGAAAACCATCTGCTGGATGGTCACCGCCGTGCCCAGCGCACCGTCGATCCCCTGATGTCGCCGGTAATCCACGGCCTTGGGCGCGTTCCACGAAGCGAACACCGCCCGCACCGACTCGCGCAGTTGCACCCGTACCGATTGCGGAAAAGGTTCCCCCGCCTGCTCGCGGTAGCATTCCAGATAACGTCGCGTGAGGGTGCGCAACGCATCGAACGCGAGCGTCTGCTCCTCCTGCCCTTGGGCGAGCTCGGCAAGCGCCGCCTCGAACACCCCCGGATCGATGCCGGCCACCACCTCGCCATAGCCCGCCACCAACCGCCGGTACGAATCCCACACCAGCCGCGGATTGCCGGTCAGGCGCAACATCCCCGGCACCGTCTCGTCGCACAGCCCCACGTCGAGCACCGTCTCCATCATCCCCGGCATCGACACCGGCGCTCCCGAGCGCACCGACACGAGCAAGGGACGACGCGCATCCCCCAGGCGCCGGCCGGTGATCCGCTCCAGCTCCGGCAGCCCCACGGAGAAGAGCGCCTCGTCCCAATCGGACGCTGGCCGGTGCGCGTAGGGGGTGCCCAGCACCAACGCCGGCGGCACGCGCAAGCCGGCTTGCGCCATACACCACAGGTTCCACGCCTTGTTGCCGAGCCGCAACGCGCCCTCGCTCTGCGGAGGATGCGCCTTGCGTGGCAACGACTCCAGCTCGTCGCGACCGGCGATCAGGTAACACGCCTCGGGCCAATGACGCACGCTCATGACGTCACCCCCGTGCGCGCCATCACCCTCTGGCGCAAGGCATACCCCACGGCGAGCAGTCCGTCGGATGCTTTCTCCACCGCGGACGCCATCTGCCCGGCGATCTGCGCTCCCGTGGGCGTCCCGGCCATGGTCGCGACGATGGCGCGATACGCCTCGCGCGCGAGCTGGTCGCACAGCCGCTCGGCACGCAAGATGCGCCACAGCGTCTGCAGGAACGCGTCCCCATCCTCGGCCTCGCCCTGCACACTCATCGAGCGGGCAATCTCGACCGCACGCACCAAATCCTGGATCGCCGCCAGCGTCGTGTCCGCCAGCCGGATCAAAGGCTCCCTCGCCCCCGGCGAAAGTCCGGCCAAGGGCTCCACGAAGAGCAGGGTATGCAGGAAGAGCGCCTCCTCGAGCGCATCGGCCACATCGTCGGCATGCTCCATCAAGCGCACCAGCGGCTGCCAGCGCGCGTGCTGCTCCGCCCGCTCGCGCGCCTGCATCAGGAGGTGATCGGCCTCACGCTCCCACTGCTTGCCGCGCTGCCCCTGCGCTTCGAGCGTCGCGGGGTCGGCCTCCTCCAGGGCGGCGCAGACCTCGCGAGCAATGGCGTGGGTGTACGCCGCATGCTCGGCGAGCAGATCCAGTTCGAAAGTACGCTGCCGCAGCAGACGGGCGAGCAGGATGCGCGCCTCGTCGGCGACCAGATCGGGCGGCTGACGTTCGAGCAGTATCCGGGTCGACACGCGCATCAGGGCGAAGAGATACTCGCTCGCCGCCTGCGGCCCCAGCACCTCGTCGAGCCGCTCACCGATGCGAAAGGCTTCGCCATCGACCGACTGCATGGCCGAAAACACCAGGCGCTCGCCGCCGGCCAGCAGCCAGCCCATGTGTCCGCACTCCTCCTTGGCCGCGCGGTAGAGCAAGTCCCGCGCCTCTTCCTTGCCGACGAACTGCTGTAGCCGCTTGCGCGCCCGGTTCCAGTCGATCACGAATACGATCTTCGCGCCCAACGCTTCCAGCGCCGCCTCGAGCGCGGCGCGATCCTGTCCGCGAAATACCGCCTCCCCCACCACGTAAGGCCGTCCTTCGTTCAAGCCGGAACCGGCGGCGGACGTCTGCACCGTCCAGGTGAAACCGATCTCCTCCAGCAAACGCTGGAAGAACCGGAAACGCCCCCGATGCAGATCCGAATAAGTCAAGCGGATCTCCCACTCCTCCACCGTCACCACCAGCACGTGAACGTCGTTCGTGCCGATGTCGTTCTGGATGAGCAGGCGGGGCCCGTCGCGGGTCGCAGCCGTGTCCAACCCCGGGTGAGAGAATTTGAGCGGCGCGGTGCGACGCAGTCCGCGCATGAAGGCGCGCACGAGCGACCGATCCTCGGGCGCGAGCCCCCAGACGTGGGCCCCGTCGAGCTCCTCGGTGGCGATCTCCCGGGCCAGCACATTGAGCGCCTTGTGCAGGTCCATCACCAGCAGGTGCAGGCTGTCGCCGCGCTCACGCTCGCCATGCGTCAAGGCGGCGAGCTGCTCGGGTTCCAGCCCCTCCTGCGGATCGAGCCCGCGCAGGAATTCGAGCCAAGCATCGCGCCGCGCCACCAGCTCGGCCGGCGCCGCTTGTGCAGACTCGCACACGGGACGGGCCATCGTCTGCAGGTCGGCTGCCACCACCTCGGACCACCGATCGAGGTGGCGCAACATCAACACCCCATCGTCGAAATAGGCGCTGCGCACCAGTTCCTGCAGCCATCCCGTTTCCCTCACCCCCGCCCGGACGAACTCGGCCGACCAGTCCGTCCCCACCGCCTGCGGCTCGGCGGCGTGCCGCGCCGCCTCCTGCAGCAGCGACAGATACAATTTGAGCCGGTCGTTCGCCGCCAGCGCCGCCCGGACCCAACCGGGCAAGAGCAAAGAGCGCTGCCCCAGCGCGGCCACCGCCTCTTCCTTGCGCATCATCGTCCCCTGCTCCCACCAAGATGTTCCGAGTCTGACGCGGAAAGATTGCGCGACGATGACGACGCATGGAAACGGGCAAAACCAATCCCCTGCTTGTCACAGGGATGAAACGGATCCCCTCTATCGTGCATGCGGGTCTTTGCCCTGGAGGAAACGACCATGAAGCACCCTTCCCTCATTCCATCCCATGAAATCCTCATTCCCGGCGACCGCCTGCTCGTCTGCAAGACCGGCCCCGATGGGCGAATCACCTACTGCAATCCCGCTTTCCTGCACTTCACCGGCCACCGCCTCAAGGAACTACTCGGGCGCAAGCACTCCGCCCTGCGCCACCCCGACATGCCCAAAGGGCTTTTCGCCCACCTGTGGCGACACCTCGAACAAGGCCAGGAATGGTTCGGTTTTCTCAAGAACCTGACGGCGCGCGGGGACTTCTTCTGGAGCTTTGCCCAGCTCATGCCCGATCGCAACGGAGACGAGCTGCACGGCTACCACGCCATCTACCGCCCGGCGCCGCGATCCGCCCTTCCCGAAATCGAGACCCTCTACGGCGAGATGCGCCGCATCGAACACGAGGCGAAACACGGCGCTGCCGCGGCGAGCTCCCTCGCCTGGCTCGAACGTCGCCTCGGGGATCTCCATCGCGGCTACGAGCGGTGGATCTTCCGTCTCCTGGATCTCCAGCGATCCAACACTGCGAGGGCTGCATGATGGATACCGGACTCCGAACAACCCCCGTCACGGTGGGTTCGCTCCGCTTCACCACCAAAGCCCTGCGACCCGCGGCGCTGCTCCTGCTCATCCTCCTACCCCTGAGCCTCGCCTCCTCGCTGCCCTGGGGACAGCTCCTGATCGCCGTAGTCCAGCCGCTGCTGGCTGCCGTGTTCCTCTTCTTCTATGCCCGCCGTCGGGAAAGCGCGCTGACGGCGCTCGCCCTGCTCGACGAGGCGCTCGAACGCCTCAAAAAGGGTACGCTCGGTGCCCGCATCACCGATCCCGACCTCTGCGGTCCCTGCGCTGCCACCCTGTGGCGCTTCAACGAGTTCCTCGACGCGGTCGAGATTCACGTCCGCGATACCACCGCCAGCGCCGGACGCGCCGCCCGCAAAGACTTCGCCCGCCCCGTGTTCGCCGACGCCCTGCCCGGCGAGATGGGACGTTCCCTCGACTCCCTGCAGGCAGCACAAAACACGATGCGGCAGGTCAATGAACTCGCGGCCCAGAGCCGGCTCAGCAGCGCCCTGCATCACCTCAATCTCGCCAAACTCATCCCCAAGCTCGCCAGCAACCAGAACGACCTGATGGAGGTGAGCAAGGAAATGGACGAGCTGCACCGTCTCGCCGAACACAACCGGAAAAACGCCGAAGAAAATCTCGGCACCAGCCGGAAAATCGCCGATGAACTCACGGCCATCGACCACGAGATGGAATCGCTGGGCGAAATGAGCCTGTCGCTCGAAAAAGCCGGCATGGCGATCGGCCACACCGTCGATCTCATCGACGGTATCACCGAACAAACCAACCTCCTCGCGCTCAACGCGGCGATCGAGGCCGCACGCGCCGGCGAAGTGGGGCGCGGCTTCGCCGTGGTGGCCGACGAAGTACGCAAACTCGCCGAGCACACCCGTACCGCCACCACGGAAGTCTCGAATGTCGTGGCCGACCTGCAGCAGCGCATCCTGATGATGGTACAAAAGAGCGCCAGCCTGAGGGCGAAAACCCGCACCATCTCGGATTCCGTCGACGCCTTCAGGCACGATTTCGCCGACATGGCCCGCTCCGCCGGCGAGACCATGCTGATGGTCGATCACGTGAAAGATCTCGCCTTCGCCTCGCTGGCGAAACTCGACCACCTCGTCTACATGCAGCGGGCGTATGTCGCCGCCGAGCACCCCGAAGACCGGGAAGCCACGGCGGCCATCCAGACCGATCACCAGCACTGCCGGCTCGGCCAATGGTATTACGAGGGGCTGGGACGACAGACTTTCTCCAAGCTGCCCTCTTGGCCCAAACTCGAAACCCCGCACCGCGAGGTGCATGCCGCCGTCCGCGCCGCGGTCGAAGCCTCACGCGACGACTGGAAGAACGACGAAAGCATCCTTGAGCGGATTCTCGATCACCTGCAACGGGCGGAAACCGCCAGTACCGAGATCTTTCGCCTGCTCGGCGAGCTCGTGCGAGAAAAACATGGAAGCACCGGAAATCGGGGATGATGATCAAAGATGCTCCCCACCCCGAAGGCGCTGCCCGATCTCGGCGATGACCAGCACCAAGAATCAGCTCGACTTTGGCTGGCGGTTGGGCATGGTATAGAGCGATCGGCCGGAAAAATTGCCTGCCGCGTAGCAGCATTACGCCTCCCGACCAATGATCTCGACGTAGCCGATCAGCTCCGCCGAATAGCTGCCATCTCCATTTGCCGTGCCCTTGTGCTTCAGCTCGCGCTGCAAGGTCGGCTCGACTGCTCTGATGAACAGATCGATCCGCTGTTCTGGTTGGAAGATTGGCGTAGCTGGCGGTGCTTGTAGATATTTGTCGCACAGGCGCTCGACCGCCGGAACGCGCGTGCCGTCCTGGTTGACTGCGATGGGCTGCACCATTACGCGGCGTTCGCTCTTGCCAGCCAATGCCTCGACCATCCACAGCGACAGCAACACCGGCTCGTCCACGTCGCCGGACACGGCAATGCCCAAATCCTCCGGCGGCACGCTGCGCCAGCGGCCCAACTCGTCCTGCACCAAGGGGTGATCCAGGCCCAGCAGTTGAAGATCGTCCTGATTGGTCGCGGCTTCACGGCTCAGGGTGAAGCGGGCGCGGCGCGTGCCTTCGACGGTGACGAGGTCGTAGGTTGCATCGTCTACCTTGACCAGCTTCTGCCGGCGATCCGCGACCGCCGCCGAGAGGAAGCGCACCAGCCGGTCCAAGCTGGAGGACACGTCCGAGAAGGGCTTGTAGTCTTCGAGGCTAAAGCCTTCGAGGTCTTGGAACAAATCGAACACCACCTGCCGCGCCTCGCGGGAATTCGACAGCGCCGCCTCCAGCTCCACCTGTGTGCGCTTCAGCTCCGGGTCGGACAGCGCTTCCTGGTACAGCCGGTCGTAGTTCAAGCGTTCCGACAACTGCCCAAGAATCTGCGCGCGCAGGTCTTCGGCCACGTTGCCCTGCTCATCCACCTTGCCGACCGTGCGCGCGATTTCGGTCAGTTTCTCGTCCAGCAGCAGGAAGATGCGCCCCTCGATGGTGTCCGACAGCACGAGATTGTAGACCTGCGCAGTGTCGCGCTGGCCGTAACGATGGATGCGCCCGATGCGCTGCTCCATGTCCATCGGATTCCACGGCAGATCGAAATTGAACAAAATGCGCGCGAACTGCAGGTTGATGCCTTCGCGCCCGGCCGCCGTGCAGACCAGCACGCGCGGGCCGTCCTTCAGGCGGAAGCGTCGCTCCGCCGCCACCTTCGCGCCGTGGTCGCCGCCGCGCAGCACCACCACGCCCTGACCGGGGAAGGTTTGCTCGATTTCGCGCGCGATCATGTCCACCGTGCCAAGGTAGGTGGCAAAGATCACGATCTTCTCGTTGGGGTTCTGCCGCCACAGCGTGCCCAAGCCGTCCAGCAGCTTTTGCATCTTGGTTTCGCGCCCTGCCGGGAAGGCGCGCAGCAGGTCGCCGATGCGCAGGCGCTCCTCCGGAAGGCGCAGGTTTACCGCCGCCGACGCGGCTTCTTCCGCGTGTGTAGCCGAATATTCGCTGCCGTAAGGATCGGAGGCCATTTCCAGCGCATCTTCGTCCAGCTTCTTCACCAGCCGGTACTTCAGATCGGCCAGCACGCGATCCACCTCGCTGCGTCCGATGCTGTCGCGCGACAGACCGAATTCCTCGTGGATCAGCTCGCGCGCTTCTTCGGTCAGGCGCTCGCGGCCTTCGATGTCCAGCTCCTTGTCGCGCAGAAACGCCTCGTGCAGCGTCAGCATCAGCAGGCGGCGCTTGAGGGTGCGGCGAACGGCGGCGAAGCTCGATGCCGCGATCTTCTGGAAGATCGCCATCAGGAAGCCCAGCGCCCGCCCTTGGTTGCCTTGGCGGCGCGCGAGGTTGAAACCGTCCTCCAGATACTCGCGCAGCTTCTCGTAGAACAACCGTTCGGTCTGGCTCATCACGAAGGATTCGGTGTGAACCCAACGGCGCGCAAACAGCGGTGAGCCATCGGGTTGGCAGGCGTCGGCCTTGGTGCGGCGAAACATCACCGTGTTGAGCCGGTGCCGTTCTTCCACCATCTCCTCGGGGCTGCGGAACAGCGTCGGATTCAGTAGTTGCACCAACATCCAAAACTGAAAGTGATTGCCTTGGTGCGGCGTGGCCGACAGCAGCAAGAGGTCGCGCGAGTGATCTTTCAGCGCCTCGGCCAGCTTGTAGTTCTCGGTCTTGCGCACCTTGCCGCCGGTCTTGTAGGCCGTGAGGTGATGCGCTTCGTCAAACACCACCAGATCCCAGCGCGGCGCATCCAGCAGGCGCTTGATCCGTGCGGGGCGCTTCAGGGTGTCGATGCTCGCGATCAGCCGGTCGTGCTTGGCGAAGGCATTGGTCTTGCGGTCGGTGATGTCGCCCTCGGAGCCGAACACCTCGAAGTCGAGATTGAACACTTCGTTCAGCTCACGGTGCCAGTTGTTCACGAGGCCCGCAGGCACCACCATCAAAGCACGGGTCAATTCGCCCCGGCTGGCCAGCTCACGCAGGATCAGCGCGGTTTCGATGGTCTTGCCCAAGCCCACCTCGTCGGCGATCAGGTAGCGCCGGGGTGAGGCCGTGGCGATGCGGTGCGTCAGCACCACTTGATGCGGCAGCAGGTCGATCTTGGCCGAGGTCAGCGCCGAGGCGCTTTCCATCACCGGCAGCGCGTGCGCTTCATACGACAGCCACGCCTTGCGCGAACGCTCCGCGCCGCCATCCACGGCGCGCAGGATGCGCTCGGTGCGCGTGAGCTCTCGCCGCAGCGAGGCGACGGGCACACGACGTTCGCCCACGCTGAAGAATGCACGCAGGTAGCCATCGCGCGCCGGGTCGAGCACGACGCCTTGGCCGTACTCATGGTGGGTGATGCGCTCACCGGGGTGGAACTGAATCTCTGCCGTCACACGCCCACCTCAGGTAATCCGCAGATGGAACAGCCCCGCCGGCCTGCTGCCGTCCCGCAGCAGAATCTCCTGCGGGTACTCGTTGGCTTGGCCCCACAAGATGCGGCCAAAGTCGAGCTGATGTCCGCGGGGCGTGTGGCACAGCCAGCCCACCTCATCGGTCGCCGCTTGGACCGTGATCCGGTTGTGACCGCCGGGCAACCAGAACACCAGCGCGCCCTCGCTTCCCCATGCGTCCTGAAACGACAGGATGGCAGGCTTGATCGCATCGCCCAGCCACGTTTCGGCATCGTCCGGAGTGAGCAGGTCGAGGCTGCCATCCAACCCGGCCACCACCAGCGTCCTGCCACCATTGCTCGGCAGTTCATCCGGCCAGTTTCCTTTCGCACGCAGGAACTGGCGCAGACTCCAAACCTCGCTGGCCACGCAGATCTGGTTGCGCGCTTCCTCGTCCCACACCCAGCTGGTGCCGCGCACCTGCCAGACCGGGTCGCGTAGTTGTCTCATCGCGCGTACTCCCCATCGTCATCGAACAAGGAGCCCTGCGCGGGCTGGGGAGCCTGGCTCGCTTGCCATGTGTTGTAGATGGACACCGCGCGCGAGGCGGCGTTACGCGTGGCCTGATCCGGGCCATTGCGCTGCAGCCATTCCAGCAAGGGTTTCAGAGCCACGTGCGGCTTGAAATTTTCGTTTTTCAGCGTGTCCGAGGCATTGATGCCGCTGCCGTCGAAACACGCGCCGATCAGCACCAGCGCCTGATCCAGATCGGATGTCAGGCGCCGCCGGTGTTTGCCCGACCATTCGCGGGCGAAATCCAGCGGATGGGTGCGCGTAAAGACCTTGTTCTTCTCCATGCACCAGCCGCGCTGGACGAAGTCATCTGGGGTGGTGATGGTGCCACGCAGAAACTTCTGCAACTGGTCGCGCTTGAGCTCACTGGCCGTGCCGAAGGTGCGCAAGAACTGGCGCGTGATCGGCTCGGCGTTGACCGGCGGCGCTTCCTTGCCCTTGTCGGCGTCCTCGTCGATGAGCTGGTTGATACCGACCAGCGCATCCTTCACCGAGAGACTGCGGCCTTCGTCCACATAGACCTTGCCGTAGTGGCGCGAGTAGTATTCCAGCGCCTTGCCGCGCCGGATCACCTGAAGGTCGGCAGCGGGCAGACCTTCTTTCGCGTGGTTTTCCAGCATGGCCTGCAACTGGCGCACATCGGCCATCACCTCGCGGCGCATGCGGCCCCAACTCACCGGCTTGGGTTCTTCCGTGCGCTTGCGGCAGACGTGGATGATGTCGTACTCGATGGTCTTGGAGCCGAACTCGCCTTCGCCCTTGGTTTCGTCGGAGCGGATCGGGTAGGTCGCCTCCAAGTAAAAGCCTGCGTCGAACAGCGACTCCAGCACCGCCACCCACGGCTCGTCCTCGCTGTGGTGGAAGGTAAAGGCCAGGATGCCGCCGGGCTTGAGAATGCGGTGCGCCTCGCGCCAGCACTGCGTGAGCAGGCGCTGATAAAAGCCATCCGGGTCTTCCGGCTCCCGTGCCTTGTTCGCAACCGCCTCCAGCGCTTTGGGCGTGTACTCGGCGCTGAAGTAGTCGGGGTATTTGTCCTTCAGCACGAGACGCAGCCAGACGTAGAAGAAGTCGGACAGCTCCGAGTAGTGCAACAGGCCGCCGAAAGGCGGATCGGTAATGACCAGATCGAGGCTGGCCGTGGCGACCTGCGCGAGATCGGTAGATGAGCCACAATAGGCATCGGCGCCCAACAACGGGTCGCCAGTATATACTTTCTCACTCTTCCCTGAAATTTCACGCGCAACTGCAGGAGCGTGACGCTTTAAATGTTCTGCGCTAACAGCTTCCCACGGCGTTTTTGCCCATTCGCCACCCCTAAATAACACCTCTACTGTGGATGACCAAGGGCCATAGCCCATCGTCGGAAATACGCCAACTTCCACCACATTGTTCTTCGGATGGAAATTGCTGTTCGACATTGCCGGAGCTAGCTTGTCGAGCTTCATGTGCCAGAACGCAAAGAGGTTCTGGTTTCTAAGGAAGTTCTGGAATGCTCCAAGTACATACTCCCGCACCGTCCAGTCGTAGTTTCCGACTTCGACGATGGCCTTGAGGAGCTGCGCATGCACCAGAAGTTGGCGCGGATTGAACATCGTCCACCAATGCGTGAATCCGTGCCCCTCGCGGATGTCGCCATTGGCGATGCCGGTCATAAACCCGTAGGGTACGGCTGAGCGCGGCCAGTAGTCCTTGAGGTCGGCGTCCTTGCGCGCTTCCCATTCGGCGAGCGCGGCGTCGTACTGGCGGGCCAAGCGCGCATCGAACGGCGCAAAAAAGCGACCGCTGTAGGGCTTGCCCGCTTCATCGCGCTTCGGTGCGTACCCCTGCACCGCGTAGGCGGCCATTGGACCTGTCTTCCCGGTCGCTTTAACCGTGGTCAAGATATCCTGCACCGTACCGCAGGCCGAGCAGGCATAGTTCGACTTCTTCGGTACCGTGGCACGGTCGGTGCGGAAGGTGACTTGGGTCTCGGGGCAGGTCACCTGATCCGGCAAGGCCCCACGTACTTCAAGGAGGCGAATCTTGGCCGCGCGCGCCTGGTTCCACCGCGCAGTGGATGCCGCATCGTCCTGCGCCGAACCGCCGTAGGGCTGACCATTGGCATCCTGCTTCGCCTCGCCCGAGAGCCATTGCGGATGCACCAGCAGGCTCAGTTCCACCTTCTTGTTCTTGCCCTTGCCGAGCTTGATCTGCCCGCGCGCGCCATCGATCACCAGGCCGTCTCTGGTGCGAATGGCCGCAGCCGCCGTATGGCCGCAGTGCGGACAGATCACGCCACTCTTGGGATCGAGCACGGAGTACGGCGCTTCGGTGGGCGCTACGAACAGGGGCACATCCGGCGCCATCCGCGCGGCATCCTCCTCGACATGGAACTTGCCGCCGCATTGGCTGCAGGTGTGCTCCCAGTGCTTGACGGTGAGTGTCTTCACCGCCATCACCGGGCTGGTCATGATCGGCGTACGGTGGCCGCAGCCCGTCACCTGACAGGGGCCGTGCTTGGCCCAGAAGGTGTAGATGATCTCCGGGCCTTCGTAGCGGTAGTCCTTGCGCTCTTCGCGCGGAATGGTGAGCGGGTCGAAATCCGCGGGCATCACCTTGTTGGTCGGCAGATGCGTCCACGTTCCTTTTTCACCCTCCGGGCCGTCGCAGTAGTAGTACGGCATGATCTGCGGCTTGACCTCGGCCTCGATGTCGGCGAGGAGCTTTTTCACTTGCTCCAAATCGACATTCGCCAGCTCCTGCTTGACCACGAACCACGCGACCGGGTTGAGGTCGTTGCCGACCATCTGCATGCCGAGGCGTGAGCCTTCCACCAGCGTGGTGCCGCCGCCCATGAAGATGTCGGCCACCTTCAGATGCTTGAACGCGCCTTTTTTCTGGTGGTTGGCGTAGTAGTTGTCCCACACCTGCTTGGCCGCGTGCGAAGGGTCGTCCGGCGCTTTGGTGGCCGCCGCGATCAGCATCGAGCGAAACACGCTGGAACGCCGCCGTGCCCACCACTTCGACATCTGGTAGATCGGCTTGCCCGCGTTGCCCTCGATCACCGCCACCTGATTGACCGGCAGGATGGGGAAATCCACCTCCAGGCAGGTCTTGGGGCGGTTGGGGTCGTTGAAATCCACCGTTTCCAGCGCGACCGCCCTGCCTGCGCCGACGGCTTTGGCAACGGCTTGTTGGATCAGTTCTTTTTTGGTGGCCATTCCGTGTCGCTTTTATCGTATTGACTGCACCCGAAGTTCCACAACACGGAACATCGGTTTGGTCGGCTTTTCCGCCGTGACGAATTCATCTACGCCCGCATCCAACGCCGTGGCGACATGGATGGCATCCATTGCCGCAATGCCGTACCTTTTTGCCACATCGAAGGCGCGTTGAAGCGTGTCAATGCACCACTTCCGCTCCTCGCTTTTTGAGAACACGGTCTCGTAAAATTCCACCTCTTCGTACTGCTTTTCAAAAACTGCCTTGGGCAAGATTTCCAGCCTGACGGCATCGCTCAGCACAAAATGACGTGCTGAATCATCGAGAATTTCCAACGCTCTCAAACCCACTTCATCCTTGCGCGCAATTGCGGCAAGTAACACGCTGCTATCAAGGTAGGTTCGCTTGTTCATCCGGCACTCCGCCACGGCGTTGTTGCAATTCTCGATCGAAAGTCTCGGCATCCAGCAAAGGACCACCTTTTGAGACGTACGCGCGACGCAAGGCCAGCAATTTCTTACCTAATTCTGTTTTTGGCTGAAACGTTTCGCTAACTGGATCGCGTTGAATGAGGGGCGCGTCATAAGCTTCCATACCAGGGGCGTCCCAATCCTCCGCGAAGGCGCGTAGACGCAGGTGGGTCTCCAACGCTTCAGCGGGCGTCCATCCCAAGGCGTCGATGCTCCGGGCTGGAACAATCCTTGACGTTGTCAACGCATTGCCGGCGAGGTAGGACCAAGATTTGCTGCTAGTGGATGCGGAAAAATGAGCTACGGGCCCGTCTTCGACCCCTGCCCGGCGAATTTCCAACACAGCAATATTCCAGGCCGGCGGAAAGTCAAGGTCCATGGTCGTTGCGGAAAGCATTTCAGTACTCCGGATCCAATGCTGCGATGGCTTGCGGCGTGAGCAGGTGTTCAAAGAACAAATGCATGGATCGATCGTGTAGTAGATCCAGTTGATTTCGAACCTGCTCCCAATTCTCGATCGGTTTGGCGATAAAGGTTTCCAGATCGACTACGCTGCCAACACGGACCCCTTCGGGCAACTGAACCTGGGCGGGGGTGGCAACCTGCACGACATGCGCACAATCACCGTCTGCCAGCTCCACGCGCGTTTGCAGCGGCAGTTTTTTTATCTGGTACTGGCCAAGCTGCATGTTGATCTGCAATGCAGACAGATCGGGTGGCTCATCCAGGGTGAGGAGGTCGATGTAACGCAGAGAGTGGCGTTGCGGCTCGGGTACGAGACTGCTCTCCTCAATGCTTTGGATAAGATCAAGGATGGCTTTTTTAAATGATGTCCATCCCGTATAGGGCTTTCGGCAATTCAGAGTAGCAACCCGATCGCCGACTTGCCAGAGAAAGGATGCCTCGGACGATTCAAGCCGAACCTTGGCAGCAAACCGCAAGTTCGGGTCCATTTGCGCGACGATGGCTGGAATGTCCGCTGTCGGTAAGCGGTGCAGTTGTATCCCGGGATAATCTTTTCTCAGCTTGGCATAAAGAAGGCCTGGTAGCACATCTCCCGCTCCCGCACTTTCGAACTGAACCTGCCAGATCGCCTCGATGAGCGGTTCTTTCTTGAGACGTTTGGGAATTTTGTTCACGTCAGGCTCCAGTTTTTGAAATCTCAACCCACGGCGACAGCACTTCTAGCAGCGATAAGCCGCCATGTGTCAACGTCGGGTAGCCTCCCTGGCTTTTCCACTTCCTGCGGCCCAAGGCCAACAGGTACTCGCCGTGGGGGCTGTTGATCTGCAATGCGACGGGCGGCACGAAGGGGCCGGTGTCACCAGTGCCGGTCTTGCTGCGCGAGCTTCCGAATGTCTGCTTCAGGAACTGGCCCACCTCGCCCTCCGCATCGGGAAAGTAGCCAGTGGCCGCGTAACCGTGATCGGAGGTGATGACCAGCCGCCGCCCGGTGGCGAGGCGCTCGACGAAGTTCCAGAAGTCGTCGCTGGACAACTGTTCGGCCACATCCTTGGTCAGTAGCTCCAGCCCCTGGCCTGCACCGGAGCCGTCGTGCAGTTTGGCGTCGGGCCATTGGTGCCAGAAGATCTGGTTCGGCGCGCTGCCGATCAGGGCTTCGCAGTCCTTCCACGGTAAATCCACGGTTTCGGTGCTGGCCGGTTGCAACTTATGTGCGAGGCCGCCGCCGTTGTTCTGCAGTTTGCTGCGGTTGGCAAAGCCGAGTGCGCGGGCGAATTCGTCGGTTTCGCCGGGCAGCTCGGAGCCGGTGGCGCTGACCTCGTGCAAGGTGAATCCATGCTCCTGCGCGCCCTGCAATAGCCACGGCAGTTCGCGCAAAGACAGGCCGTCGAGGATCAACACCGCGCGGGCAGCGAAAGGTTCGGCCCACCAGCGTTGCAGACGATCCGAGGTGCGCTCCACGCTGTCGCCAAAAGCTTGCCACAAGTCCCAGCCACTGGAAGAAAGGAACAGATCCAGCTCGCCGACTTCACGGTCGCGCTTGACGACCTCGCTGGGCGCGTTGCTTGCGACCAGCGGTTTCCTGGTAATTTCGACTGCATGGTCGACGATGACGCGCCAAGCGTCGGCGTCCGAACCCTGCGTCAGAGCGTATAGCGTGGCAGCGTTCAGCGCCATCAGTCATCCTCCTTCTCGAGGTTCAGCTCGAAGGCCATGCTTTCAGGAAGCTTCTTCAGCAAGTCCTTGAGCTGCGCTCCGGTGGCAGCGGATACCTTGATGGACACCTCCGCCAGCTTCGTGGCCGGGCCGATGCCCCAAGCTTCGATCTTGCCGATCAGGTTGAGCGGCGACGTGGCGGGGTTCGACAGCGGGATGCGCGGCTTGGTGGAGGTGCCTTCGCCACCGAAGATCCCGCCCGGCGTGGGCGCAGGCACGGGAGAACTACCGGGCGCCGGTTCCGATACCCCGGGCATGCGTGGCATTGCGCCGTCGCCAGCGAACAGCCCGCCGCTACCGGCTGGCGCGTGCGGCGTGGAACCGCCGGTAGCAGGCACCGCCGAGGGCAGCATCACGAACACATCGTCGAGATGGCGGCCGGTGAGGGAGAGTTTGGGGCGCAAACGCCGCCACGCGGTGTCCTCGTCCTCGCCCGGGTTCGTTTGCAGGTATTCCATGCCGCGCAGGTTGATTGCGACCTTACCCTTGGCGCACAAGCGCAGCAGACGCTCTTTCATCGCTGTTTCGCCCAGCCAAGGGATGCAGTCCTTCCCTGCAGGGCGCGGCTCTTGCAGCTCGCGCAGCAGCTTGCCGACCGATTCGTTGTTGTTGGCGAATTCGAGCACCAGCTCCTCGAAATCCTCCGGCACGAATAGGTCGCTGGTCAGCACCTCTTCGATGGCTTCGGGAATCTGTGAGCCCTGCTTGTCGAGACGTTCGACGCTGAATTTGCACTGCGCGGGGTCGGCGAAATTCCAGCGTTGCAGTACGGCGAATCGGTCGAAGCGCTTCTTGAGGTTTTCGCGTAGGGCGTTCTCGAATTCCTTGTGCAGTTTCTTGTATTCGGGGTGCTGGCTGCTCCATTCCTGTGCCTTCATTGCGGCGCGGGTGAGGATGAGCAGGTCGCGATCCACGAAGGCGTTGGTGCTGCCTGCACGCGGCAGCAAGAAGCGCACGGTGTTGCGGCGCTTCTGCAAATGGTCTTTGAGCCAGCGCCCCAGCGTGGCGTCAAGCTTTTCTGGTTCTTCAGGCAGCACAAGGATGGGCAGGCGGTCGTCCCAATTGTCGGGCTGCTCGGATTCATCGAGCGACGTCCACGGGTCCTTATCCCACGACTTCGGCAGGGCGATCACGCGGAAAGTTTTGGCAACCTCATCGCTACCGCCGATGACATAGCGCACCTGCCGGGCGAGCTGCGCCTGATCCGCGCCGTCGGCAAACAGCTTGTCGTTGCGCGCGTAGGCCATGAGCTTGGCACGCGGGTTTTCCTCCTCACGGAACAGCAGCTTGGTGCCTTCCTGGTGGATGTTGAAGCTGTTCTCGACGATGGTGGCCAGCTCGACTTGGAAGGCGTTGTCGTCCACCGGCTTGTCACGGGTGATGTCCAGCTGCAGCGTGTTGGGCTCGGCTCCGGCGAGATTGCCGACGGCAATCGAGCGCAGCCACAGCGCGCTGACGATTTCTTGCAGGTGTGGTGCGATGCTGGCATGGTCGTGCCGCGCTTCCTGCACCGAGATGATGTTCTGCTGCGCCTTTTCGCGCAGCGTGCGGTGGTGCTGATTGGCAACCGCTTCGAGCAAGGCGCCGATGCCGGAAGAGTCGTCATCGAGCCGAAAGTCGGCTGCGGTCAGCACGGGCACAGATTCGCCACGGCTCTTGTAGAGGTTGGCGAGGATGCGGATCAGGTCGCGCGTTTCCTGCGCATCGGTGGCGATGAGCACCTGTTCTTCGAGTAGGCGCAGCAGGTACGGCGAGTAGGGCCACGATTCGATGAATTCCCTGCGCTTGCGTTCCTGCTCGGTGGGCGGCACATCCAGCAACCGGAAGGATTCGGCGACGTGCTGCGCGATCAGCGATTCGATGGTGTCAATGGAAATCTGCAAGCGGTTGTCGAACAGGCGGTGCAGTAGCATCCGGCGACGATCCTGCTGGATGCGCTCGGCGCTGCCGCCCGCCTTGAAATCGATGATGACGGGGTTTACGCGATGCACCTGCTGATAGGCGTCGCTGCCGCCGTTGCGTACCGAGATCACTAGCACCAGCAGGTCTGGCCGTTCCTTGGCGATTTCCGCAAGAATTTGGATGAAGTTGAACGCCCAGTTCTTCCAGGGGTACTGCTTGGTGTTGGTGAGGCCGTCGTACCACGTCTGGAACTCGTCCAGCAGCAGCATCGTCGGCTTATTTTCCAGCAGTTCGATGATGAGCTTGTCGGACGGGATTTCGGTCTTGGACGCGCCCTGGCCTTCCCATTTACCCTTGATGTAGGTGCCGTGGGGATGGTTCTCGAACAGGACATCCCACAAAAATTTGTAGCGGTGACGATGCAGGCTTTCGCCGATAACGTGCATCCCCTCGCGCAGGGCGATCTTGGCGATGCTCGCATCGCCAAGTATGGTTGCCCACGATTTGAGCCAAGAGCTGGTTGAAGATGGATCGGTCACCGCATGATAGAGTGCGGCCATCAAGTGTGATTTACCGAGGCCGCGTTCGCCGATCACAACAACCGGGCGACCTTGGTTGGGGCCGATGGCCTTGATGCCCTTCAGCAGGTCGCGCGTAGGATAGGTGATCTCCAGAAACTGCTTGGCTGCGATCTGGGTCGCACCGGTCTGCTGGTCGTTGGACAGCTCGATGGCCGTACCTTTGAGGCGTTTGCCCCGGAATTCTTCTCGTAGCGTCAGCCCAAGCATTACTTCCGACCCCCCTTGTTCGATGCCTTGTTCGCGGCGCGTTCGGGACTGCCCGCCGATTGCTGCTTGATCCAGCTCTCGATGTCGCTGCGCGAGAACCGCCACGTCCCGCCGACCTTGAAGGCGGGAATGGTCTTCGCCCCAGCAAGCCGGTAAATCGTCCGTTCAGTGACCTTCAGGTAGTCGGCGACCTCCTTAATGGTGAGGATCTCGCCTTCGCTACTGTTCGTGGGCATGGAGGTGGCCAATCGTGGTCAAACGACGATAGGATAGTACAAAATTTTCCACCATTAAGCGATAAGAGGCCGTCCTGCCTTATTTTTTTCAAAATCACTGGATCACCCGGTGAGACTGCGCCGCAAGGGGGTCGCTCTAAATCAACGAATGAGAGTCCCGACAAGCACTTGCAGACATTTTGGCCCGGTAACCGAAGGCGTCCATACGATTTTCAACGGCCGCTTACAGGGACGAAACGGGGCGACAGGCATCCGCGAGGCCCCAGCGCCTCGTTGACTGCGCCTCGTTGACTTGTCAGGACATCGTCCGGACGCTAAGATCGCGGCAATGAATGAAGAGGGACTTTGCCATGAGCACATTGCACCGATCAAAAACCGAACGGATCGATATCCGCGCCAGCCGATCTGCCAAGCAGCTGCTACAGGAAGCCGCCCGCTCTTGCCACAAGAGCGTCAGCGATTTCCTGCTTGACGCCGGCCTGATCGCCGCCAACCAAGCCTTGGCGGATCGTCATTATTTCGTGCTGAGCGAAGTGCAATGGCAAGCCTTCCAGCAAACCCTGGATCGTCCCGTGCAGGCCAAGCCGCGCCTGAAGAAACTGCTCACTGAGCCCGGGGTTCTGGATTGAGCGCAGCCTATGAGCCGGTCCGCAAGCTATCGGCTTCGGATTCGGTGGATGCGTTCGACTGCGGGCAGCCGGCGCTCAATCAGTTCCTGCAACGCTATGCCTTGGTCAATCAAAAGGCCCACAGCGCACAAACCTACGTCTGTTGTCTGAATGGCCAAGTGGTCGGTTTCTACAGCTTGGCCGTCGGCAGCGTCGCTCCCGAGAAGGTCCCTGCCCGGGTGATGAAGGGGTTGGCCCGACACCCCGTGCCAGTGATGATCTTGGCGCGCCTCGCGGTGGATAAGTGTCATCAAGGCAAAGGACTGGGCAAGGCACTGCTCAAAGACGCCCTGCTGCGAACGGCTCGAGCAGCGGACATCGCCGGTATTCGCTGTCTGCTGGTTCACGCCAAGGATGAGGCAGCAAGGCAGTGGTACGAGGCTTGGGAGTTTGAGCCCAGCCCGACCGATCCCTACCACCTGTTTCTCATGCTCAAGGATCTCAAGACGTTGCTTGCAGGGTAATGTGCAGAACCGCTTGACAAGCGGCACGTTTTTGCCGCTCGAGTTCTCGCTCAACTCACGCATCGTCGCGCGACCCAAGAATAATGTACGACGTTGTAGATCGATGCAATCGTCCAGGACCCGACAGCTAAACGGATTTGCCGGCCGACCGCTGGGATGAACCACCACAGAATGCCCCTCATCCCCCGGAACCCATCCTCCCCACCTCTGCCCGGAAATGCCGCGCATAGCGCCGCGAAATGCGCTCGGCCGAGAGCAGAACCGGCACGTCCACGCACTGGAAATCCGCATCCAGCGCCGGCGCTCCACACAACCACGCCCCTGCGTTGAGATAAGCCTTGAGGAGCGGCGGGCAAGGCGCCGGCTTGACGCTCGACGCCCCCCCGACTTCCGACAGCGGTTGGCGCGGCGTGACGCGGTATTCGATCGGTGCGGCGTGTGCCGCCCACTGCGCCGCGAACAGGGCATGAACCGCATCGATCCCGCCATGCAACGGCACCGAGGCCAGACCGAAGAGATAGCGGTACCCGCGCACGTCCAGATAGCTCGCCAGGCCGGCAAAGAGCAGCGCGATCACCCCGCCATGACGGTGTCCCGGCGCGATGCAGGCCCGCCCCACCTCCACCATGCGCTCGCGCAAGGGGTCGAGGCGCACCAGATCGTATTCCTGCTCGGAATACAAGCCGCCCACGCGCTTCGCCCCTTCCGGCGTGAGCACGCGATAGCAGCCGACCACGCGCTGCTCCACCCGATCGCGCACGATGAGGTGCTCGCAATACGGATCGAAGAAATCGCAATCGAGCCCAGGAATGCGGCTCGTCAGACGCGCCCCGAGTTCATCGTGAAAGACGCGGTAGCGCAGACGCTGCGCCTCATACACGTCGAGCTCGCTCGCGGCGAGCGCCAGTTCATAGCGTCCCAGCGCCGGCAAGGTGGCGCGCTGGTGTTGCACGGCAACGGCAAGGGTCATGACGGCTCCTGCGGCACGAGTCCCGATCGGGACGACGGCGGCAGAGTAAGCACGTCAGGTTACATGGTGATGTCAACGGCACATCGCTGCAACCCTTCCCTCACCCCAGCACACCACCCAGGAAACCGCACCCGCCGACCACTGCCCAAGGCGGCACGCGCCAGAAGAGCAGCGCGACGAAGGCGACGAGCGCGAGACAGAAATCCTGCGGCCGCAGGATCGCGCTGGTCCACACCGGCTGATAGAGCGCGGCAAGCAGGAGGCCGACCACTGCGGCATTGACGCCGGCGAGCGCCGCCTGCGTGTGCCGCAGGTGGCGCCATTTCGCCCAGAACGGCAGTGCGCCGAGGATCAGGAAGAACGAAGGCAGGAAAATCGCGGTGAGCGCGAGCAGACCGCCGGCCCAGCCCGTCGGCGGTATCTCGCGAACGGCACCGAGAAAAGCGGCAAAAGTGAAGAGTGGCCCCGGCACCGCCTGCGCCGCCCCGTAGCCGGCGAGGAACGTCTGCGCGTCCACCCAGCCGCGCGGCACCGTCTCCGCCTGCAGCAGCGGCAGCACCACGTGCCCTCCGCCGAAGACGAGCGCGCCGGCGCGGTAGAATGCATCGACGAGCGTGAGCGTGGGGTTTTCGGTCAAGTGGGCGAGCAGCGGCAGGACCATGAGCAGCGCGGCGAAGAGCGCGAGCCAAAAGAGGCCGATCCGCCGTCGCATCGCGATCGGCAATGGCTCGGGCGACGGCAATTCCCGCCCTGGGAGTAGTGCCAAACCGGCCACGCCCGCCGCCGCGATGACCGCCACCTGCACCCAGGCCAGTGGCGCGAGCGCGACGCAGCACGCCGCCACCGTCATCAGCGTCACGCGCCGCGCATCGGGACACAGCGTGCGCGCCATGCCCCACACCGCCTGCGCCACCACCGCCACCGCCGCCACTTTCAAACCGTGCAAGACGCCGGCGGGAACCGCCTGGGCGTAGTGCGTCAGGCCCAGCGCGAACAGGATCATCGCCACCGCCGAGGGCAGGGTGAACCCGAGCCAGGCGGCGAGCGCCCCGCCGTATCCGGCCCGCAGATAGCCTAATGCCATTCCCACCTGACTGCTCGCCGGTCCCGGCAGGAACTGGCACAGCGCCACCAGATCGGCATATTCCCGCTCGTCGAGCCAGCCACGGCGCACCACGAACTCCTCGCGGAAATAGCCCAGGTGCGCGATCGGCCCGCCGAAGGAGGTGAGGCCGAGTCGCAGGAAAACGAGAAAGACGTCGCTCATCGTGTTTCCCCTTGTCTTGGATGGGATGCTTTTCGTCTCGGTGGTGACCGCAGGCGCCAGGATACGAGGAGTATCTTCGCCGATCTTTGCCGTGGATCGTTGACTTTTCTTTAATTATTCTACGATAATGGAAATATGGAAACATTACACGCCGCCGAGCTGCTCGCTGCCCTGGGTCATGAGACGCGCCTGGCCATTTTCCGCTTGCTCGTCGAGGCCGGGCCGCAGGGGCGCTATCCGAACGAACTGGGCGAGGCGCTCGCTTTGCCGCCGGCCACCTTGTCCTTTCACCTCGCACACCTCAAGCGGGTAGGACTCATCCGTCGACACAAGGAGGGACGCTTTCTGCGCTACGCCGCTGCCTACGAGACGATGGACGGGCTGCTCGCCTTCCTGATGCGGAACTGCTGTGGCGGGGCAACCTGTCTGTCAGGGGTGGCAACCGAGCCGGACGAGAAACTTCCCCCGACGACCGCCCCTGCGCCCCAAGGAGCATGACGATGACAAAGACCGTGCTCGTGCTGTGTACGCACAACGCCTGTCGTTCGCAACTGGCGCAGGCTCTCCTCGAACACGAACTCGCGCCGGCGCTGCGGGCGATCTCGGCGGGCACACAGCCGGCGCAGGCCGTGCCGGCCGAAGTGTTCGCCGCCTTGCGCCTGGCTGGGATCGCAGCCGAGGATCTCGTACCCAAATCCCTCGAGGCCGTGCGCGACGAAGCGGTCGATCTCGTCGTCACCGTCTGCGACGGCGCCAAGGAAACCTGCCCCGTCTTCCCGCGCCCGGTGCCGCGGCTGCACGTCTCCTTCCCCGACCCGATGGGGCAGCCGCTCGCGCGTTTCCTCGAAGTGCGCGACGAAATCCGTGCCCGGCTGGTGCCTGCCGTTTGCCAGGCTCTGGATGCTGAACGAGAAGCCCGTCCATGAGCGATCCCGCCTCGCCTTTGGGATTCTTCGAACGCTATCTCACGCTCTGGGTGCTCCTGTGCATCGGCGCCGGCATCGGGCTGGGGCAGGCGCTGCCCGAGGTGTTCGCGGCACTCTCCCGCTGCACGGTGGCCGAAGTCAATTTGCCGGTGGGTCTCCTCATCTGGGTAATGATCGTTCCGATGCTGGTGAAGGTCGATTTCAGCGCCCTGCACGACCTGCGCCGCCACGTGCGCGGCATCGGCGTGACGCTCTTCGTCAATTGGCTGGTCAAACCCTTTTCGATGGCATTCTTCGGCTGGTTCTTCATTCGCCAGCTTTTTGCCCCGTGGCTACCGGCCGGCGAAATCGATGCCTATCTCGCCGGGCTCATCCTGCTCGCCGCTGCGCCGTGCACGGCGATGGTCTTCGTCTGGAGCCGGCTCGCCGACGGCGACCCGCTGTTCACCCTCACTCAGGTGGCCGTCAACGATCTCATCATGGTCTTTGCCTTCGCGCCGCTCGTCGGTTTTCTGCTCGGCCTATCGGCGATCACGGTGCCGTGGCAGACGCTCATCGTCTCGGTGCTCCTCTACCTCGTCATTCCGGTCGTCCTCGCCCAACTCTGGCGCAAAAGGCTCATGCAACGCGGCGAGGCGGCCTTTGCCGCGGCAATGCGCCGCATCGCACCGTGGTCGACGGCGGCGCTCCTGGCCACCCTGGTGCTGATCTTCGCCTTCCAGGGGCAGGCCATCCTCGCGCAGCCTCTGGTAATCGCACTGTTGGCCATTCCCATCGTGGTACAGGTCGCATTCAACGCCGCACTCGCCTACGGTCTCAACCGCGCCTTGGGCGAGGACCACGCCGTCGCCTGCCCGTCGGCCCTGATCGGTGCCTCCAACTTCTTTGAACTGGCGGTGGCCACGGCCATCAGCCTGTTCGGTCTTGCCTCCGGTGCGACGCTCGCCACGGTGGTCGGCGTGCTGATCGAAGTGCCGGCCATGTTGTTTGTCGTGAAATTCGTGCGTCTCTCACGCGGCTGGTACGAACACCGCACGGTGTGAGCCACGACCCCTGCCCGCCGGCGACGGTAGGCAAACCTCCCTCCCTCGAACCCAAGGAGTTCCATCATGCCCAAACTCGAAGTCTTCGATCCCGCCCTGTGCTGCGCGACCGGCGTCTGCGGCGTCGATGTCGACCCGGCGCTCGCGCAATTCGCCGCCGATCTCAAGTGGCTGGAAGCGCACGGCGTGACGGTCGAACGCCACAACCTCGGCCAGGACCCCGCCGCGTTCGCCACCAATCCGCGCGTGCTGGCGCTTTTGCAACAGGGCAACGACCGCCTGCCGGCCGTTTTTCTCGACGGCGAACTGCTCGCCAGCGGCGCCTACCCCGATCGCCACGCGTTGGCCGCAAAACTCGGCCTGACCGATGTTTCCGCCACCGACGCCCCGGCAAGCGGCACCTGCTGCGCCGCTCAACCCGCCGCCGTCCAGGGCAAAAGCTGCTGTTGAACGCCACCAACAAGGAATCCGCCACCATGAACCTGCTCACCCTCGACACACGCTATCTCTTCTTCACCGGCAAGGGCGGAGTCGGCAAGACCTCGCTCTCCTGCGCCACCGGCCTCTCCCTGGCGCAGCGCGGCAGGAAAGTTCTCATCGTCAGCACCGACCCGGCCTCCAATCTGAGCGAAGTACTCGGCACGCCGGTCGGGCATGCCCCGACGCCGATCGTGGGGGCGCCGAACCTTTTTGCGCTCGATCTCGACCCGCGCGCCGCGGCAGCGGCCTACCGCGAACGCATGGTCGCACCCTACCGTGGCATCTTGCCCGAGGCGGCCATCCAGAGCATGGAAGAGCAGTTTTCCGGGGCCTGCACCGTGGAAATTGCCGCCTTCGACGAATTCGCGCGACTCTTGGGCGACCCATCCGCCACCGCCGGATTCGACCACGTCATCTTCGACACCGCCCCTACCGGTCACACCCTGCGGCTCCTCACCCTGCCGAGCGCCTGGGATGAATTCATCGCATCCACGACCGGTGGCGCCTCCTGCCTGGGGCCGCTCGCCGGGCTACAGCAACAGCGCGAACGCTACGCCGCCACGGTCGCCCGGCTGGGCAATCCGGCCGAGACCACCCTGGTGCTCGTCAGCCGTCCCGAACGCGCCGCGCTGCGCGAGGCCGAGCGCACCCGCGTCGAGCTGGCAGAACTCGGCATCCGCAACCTGCATCTGGTGATCAACGGGCTATTCGCCGACGAAACCGGCGACGATGCCATCGCCCGTGCCATGGCCGAGCGTCACGCCGCGGCGCTTGCCGCCATCCCACCCGGACTCGCCGCCCTGCCGCAAAGTACCCTGCCCTTCCTGCCGCGCGGTACGACCGGGCTTGCCGGTTTGCAGCAATTGCTCTCTGGCACGCCACCCGCCCCGCAGGGGCCGGTAGCGCTGCCGGAAGTCACCGACCTGCCGCCAGGCTTGTCCGCTTTTATCGACGAACTTGCCCGCCAGGATCACGGCGTCGTCCTCACCATGGGCAAAGGCGGCGTGGGCAAGACTTCGGTAGCTGCGGCGATTGCGCTCGCGCTCGCCGAGCGCGGCAAGAAAGTCACCTTGTCGACCACCGACCCGGCGGCGCACCTTGCCGACGCGCTCGCGGGCGAAACCGCCGGCCTCACGGTGACGCGCATCGACCCGGCTGCCGAACTCGCCCGTTACACCTCCGAAGTACTCGAACAAAAGGGCAAGGACCTCACGCCAGAGGCGCGCGCCATGCTGGAAGAAGACCTACGCTCGCCCTGCACCGAGGAAATCGCCGTCTTCCGCGCCTTCGCCCACACCGTGGCCGGCGGTACCTCCGGTTTCGTCGTGCTTGACACGGCACCTACCGGCCATACCATTCTGTTGCTCGACGCGACCGAGGCTTACCACCGCGAAGTCCTGCGCACCCAGGGCGACCTGCCCGAAGCGGTGCGCGAACTGCTGCCGCGCCTGCGCGACCCTGACTTCACGCACGTCTGCATCGTCACCCTACCGGAATCCACGCCGGTTTCCGAAGCCGAGGCGCTCGAAGCCGACCTCGAGCGCGCCGGCATCCACCCCTTCGGCTGGGTGATCAACCAGTCGCTGCTCGCGAGCGGCACGCGCCATCCGTGCCTTGCCGAACGCGCCGCCTACGAACTGCCCTTCATCCGCCGCGTACAGCAACACACACGCGGCCGCTGCGTGCTGATTCCGTGGTTCGCCCGAGAGCCGGTCGGCCGCGACGGTCTGTGGCAGCTCGTCGATGCCGGGGAAAAGAGCCGTTACTGCGCTGCGGCCTGAGGCAGGAAAAGGAAAGGGACGCCTCGTCGCACCGAGCGCCCCTTTGCGCGCTCACCACCAGGATAGGCGCAGATCAAGGCGGTGCTGCGCTGAGTCAGCCGAATTTGAAGAGGATGCCGTACCCACCGCGAGGGTAGTCCCAGTCGATGTTGCGGTAGGTGGTGCAGATGATGCGGCAGGTGCCGCATTCGAGGCAGCCGTCGGTGATGAGGACGACTTCGCCGTTACCTTCTAGGGTATAGCATCCCGCAGGGCAGCAAGCTGTGCATTCCTTGGTCCGGCATTCTGCTTGACAGAGCGCTGGATCGAGGATCCGAATGTGCGGCCGACCGGCGTCGACGCGATAACGGTTCTGGAAGAGTTTTTCTTCGACTTTGACGGGGTTCATTCGAATGCCCTCCACATTTTGTAGGCGTCGCCCAATAGCCCGAAGATCGATCGCCGTTGGCGAAACGCACGTCGGATCTGTCCTTCTTTGCTGCGTTTGTCCACGCCATCGACCGTGAGCATCACATGGGCAGCACGGTTGAGGAGCTCGGGGTAGTCGGTGAAGAAATGGGGGTTGTGGTGCAGGATATCTGGCAAGTCTTTATATTTCTCGAGATCTTTCATCACGAAGCTCTTTTCGAGAGCGGCGGCGTAGCGGGCGAGGTTGCGGCGATTCATGTCTAGCCCCTCGTTTTTGAGGGCGACGGCAACTTCAGCGGCAAGCCGTCCGGTAGTCATCGCGAGGTTCGAACCTTCACGGTGTACGGCGTTGTTGAACATGGCTGCGTCGCCTACCATCATCCAGCCGTCTCCGTAGAGACGAGGAATAGCGTTGTAACCTCCTTCTGGGATCAGGTGGGCGGTGTACTCCTTCATCTCGCCGCCTTCGAGCAGCGGAGCAATGGCGGGGTGTGCCTTCATCTGTTCGAGGAGGTGATACGGGGCGATGCGCCGTTTTTTGTAGTCGGACAAAAGGCAACCGATACCGATGCTGATTGACTCACGGTTGGTATAGAGAAATCCCATCCCTGCCATGCCTTGTGTGATCTTGCCGACCATCTCGATGACCACGCCCTCATCTTCGCCGACATTGAAGCGCGACTGAATCGTCTCTTCGGGCAGAAAGTGAATTTCTTTGACGGCGAGGGCTACGTCCTTGGGAGCGATCTCGGGGTGAAATCCGGCCTTCTTGGCGAGAAGGGAGTTGACGCCGTCGGCCAGTATGACGATATCGGCATAGACATTGCCGCCTTCGCGATCGGTTTCGACTCCGACGACACGGTTTCCGTCCATGATGAGATCTTTGACGGTGGTCTCGCACAGCAGCAGAGCGCCTGCTTCTTTGACTTTTTGTGAGAACCACTTGTCGAACTGGGCACGGATGATGGTGTAGCGGTTGTAGGGGGGGGTGTTGAACTCGGCCGAGCGATAGGTACTACCGAGATAGGCTTGGTCGTCCAACACCCAAAGGCGTTGCTCGACAATGTGTCGCTCGAGAGGGGCGTCTTCCCTAAAATCGGGAATGAGCGCTTCAAGGGCGTGGGCGTAGAGGATGGCGCCTTGTACGTTTTTCGTACCGGGGCTCTCTCCCCGTTCGATTTGCAGGACGTCGAGTCCGGCCTTGGCTAGGGTGTAGGCGGCAGCGTTCCCCGAGGGACCCGCGCCGACGACGATGGCATCAAATTTCTCGTTCATCGAAATTCTCCTGGCGCGCTAGGCTACCAATGATTCGGGGTGCAGGTGATGACGAAAGGCCTCGGTCAGTGCCGGGAGGATCGTCATGGCGTTGCCGACGATGCCGAAGGTGGCAAAATCGAAGATCGGGGCGTTTTCGTCGATGTTGATCGCGACGATCACGTCGGCGCCCTCCATGCCAACGCGGTGTTGCACGGCGCCAGAGATGCCAGCGGCGATGTAGAGTTTGGCCGCACTGTTTTACCGGATTGTCCGATTTGTCGTTCGAGGTCGACCCAGCCGGCTTGGACGACCGGTCGGGAGGCGCCGACTTCGGCACCGAGGACAGTGGCGAGATCCCAGATGAGCTGGAAATTTTCGGGGCGTTTCATGCCGCGTCCGCCGGCGACAATGAAATCGGCGAACGCGAGTTGGGGTTTCCCAGTACGATCGTCGGGGAGGTAATCGAGGATCTTGGTGACGATCTGAGTCTCGATCATGCCGAGGGGGTGTTCGATGATGGGACCGGTCCGCCCTGGGATCTTGGGCGGCATCTTCATAACGCGAGGGCGGACGGTGGCCATTTGCGGGCGATGTCTTAAGGTGAGGATGGTGCATAGCAAGCTGCCACCAAAGGTTGGGCGAGTGGCGGCGAGACTGCGGTTTTCGAGATCGATGCCAAGCTCGGTGCAATCAGCCGTCAGGCCCGTTTGCAGGGTGGTGGCAACGCTACCGGCCAGGTCGCGCCCGAGGGTGGTGGCACCCAGAAGAAGGATTTCCGGTTGATAGGTGTTGACGAGGTCGGTGAGTCCCTTGGTGAAAGGTTGGTTGCGGTAGTCACCGAGGAGGGGATCCTCGATCAAATAACAGAGATCGGCGCCGTAGGCGAAGGCTTCCTGGCAGAAGCTGCGGCTCGAAGGGCCAGGGGGGCCAAAAACGACGCCGGCCAGCGGTACACCGAGTTTATCGGCCAATTTTCGTCCTTCTCCCATCAGCTCCCAAGAAACGGGGTGGACGCTGCCGCGCTCGTGTTCGACGAAGACCCAGACGCCACGGTAGCTGGCGAAACGGGGATCGAGCTCAGCCTTGCGGCGGAGGTTTTTTTTGTCGTCGGGGGTCTCGCTCATGACGGTCGCTCCTCGATGTGCGGTATTCAGGCGCCCGCACCCGGCTTGCCAAGGGCAGCGCCGAGTTCAGGGTGACGGGTAAAGAGTTTGCTCAGCAGGGTCGTTGCCAAATTTTCGGGTGAGCGTCCTTCACAATCGATCATCTCTGCGCGCTGTGACTTGGGGCGGGGCGCGAAGACTTTGCTGACCACGGTGGGCGAGCCTTTGAGACCGATCCGACTAGGGTCGTCGATGCCAGCGGCGACCCGATCCCAGAGCTTGACAGGATGACGGGCAGCGCGAAACATGTTTTCCAGAGTGGCAAAGCGGATCTCGTTGGTGCCTTCGAGCATGGTGATCAGGCAAGGGAGTTTGGTCCGCAGGACTTGGACTCCGCCTTCGGCCCGGCGGTGGGCGAGGAGCTCGCGCTTCTCGGTGTCGAGCTCGACGATCCGGGAGACGTAGGTGAGCAGTTGTAGATCGAGACGTTTGGCGATGCCAGGGCCGACTTGGGCAGTGTCACCGTCGATGGTTTGTTTGCCAGTGAAGACGAGGTCGACGGGGATGTCTTCACCGATCTTGCGGATCGCCGAGGCTAGGGCAAAGCTAGTGGCCAGGGTATCTGAACCCGCGAAGGCGCGATCAGTGACGAGAATGGCCTCGTCGGCACCAAAGGAGATGGCCTTGCGCAGGGCATCCTCGGCCTGTGGTGGGCCCATGGTCAGCGCCGTGACCCTCCCCCCGTAGCGGTCCTTGAGTCGCAGCGCTTCTTCGAGGGCGAAGAGGTCATAGGGGTTGATGATCGCCGGGACGCCTTGGCGCATAATGGTGTTGGTGACCGGATGCACGCGAATTTGAGTGCTGTCCGGGACTTGCTTGAGGCAGACGACGAAGTGCATGATCGAGGCTCCGGTTAGCGTCGGGAGGGCAGCGTGGCGTGCAGGCGCTGCAGGGGAATGTGCTGCTGACCGCGCGCTTCGTGGAAGACTTTGAATACCCGCTCTTGTAGCGCAGAGGAGTGGACGAAGTCGTCGTGCGCTCGGGCGAGGGCGGCGCGACACAAAGGGAGGAGCTCGCCTTCGGGCAGCGTTTCCCAGCCGGAATGTTGTGAAAGATATTGGCGGAAGCGTTTAAGGATATGCAGCCGGTTCACGTCGAGGACGTGGCGATCGTAGGGGATGTCGAGGGCCCAGAAAAATTCTTCGGCTGCGGTGAATCGGGCCATACGTTGACGCAGGGGGTCCATTTTTCGGTACTCCGGTAAGGGGCCTCAGGCGAAGGCGTGGGCGACCTCGAGGTAGAAACGGTCAAGATCGTCGCTGGTAGGCGAGGTCTTGGTCCGGACGGCAAATTCTCGGACCAGTGCAAGAATGCGCTGGGTTTCAAGCGGCGTAAGGTGGATGCCCAGCGCGGCGTAGGCTTGGGCGATGGCTTGTGAGCCTGAATGTTTGCCGAGGACGATACGGTTCGTGCGCCCGACCGTCTGCGGGGGGATCCCTTGGTAGGTCGCTGGGTATTTAAGGAGCCCGTCGACGTGGATGCCGGCTTCGTGGGTGAATACGCCTTCGCCGACGATGCTCTTATTGGCCGCGACGGGCCGCCCCGAGGCTCGAGCGACGAGACGGGAGAGCTCGGGGAATGTCCTCGGGTCGATGCCTGTGTCTATATTGTGGAGCTGCTGCAGGGCAACCACGACTTCTTCGAGGGCGGCGTTGCCCGCCCGTTCGCCCAGGCCGTTGACCGTGGTGTTGACATGGGTGGCGCCTCCACGTACGGCAGCCATGGTATTTGCCGTAGCTAACCCGAGGTCATCGTGGGCGTGGATCTCGAGTTCGAGGTCGGTGTGCTGCCTAAGACGTACGAAGTGTTCATGAGTGGTGAAGGGATCGAGCAGGCCGAGGGTATCGGCGAAACGGAAGCGTCGCGCGCCGGCGCGTTCGGCGGTCTCGACGACGCGCAGCAGGAATTCTGGGTCGGCGCGGGAAGCGTCTTCACCGCCGACGCTGACGGCGACGCCCTGACAACGGGCTCGGGTGACAAGCTCGGTGAGGGTGTACAGCACCCAAGGGCGGTCGCGTTTGAGCTTGTGCTGGATCTGCAGATCGGAAACCGGAATCGAGAGGTGGACGAGGTCGACCCCGCATTGAAGGGCGGCATTGAGGTCGGCTTCGCACATGCGTCCCCAGACCATCAGTTTGCTCGGCAGACCGAGGCGGGCGATGGCGCGGATTTCCTCGCGTTCTTGAGGGCCCATGGCCGGGATGCCGATTTCCATCTCCGGGACGCCTGCGCGCGCGAGGGATTGGGCGATCGTGAGGCGCTCTTCGAGCGTAAACGCGACACCGGCGGTTTGTTCACCGTCGCGAAGCGTCGTGTCGTTAATGGTGATCATCATCGTGCTCCTTGGTCGTGCATTCTGCATTCAGCAGGTAGCAACGAGCGTGCCATCGTCTAATTACTCATAAAAACAATGTGTTATGATGAATCTCGCGACGACGAATGCTGCAAATGCGACATCCTTGTCGTGTTTGCGACAGTTTAGAAACGAAGGCCGGACATTGGCAGTGTCGACCATGTGCTTGTCGGGACGAGGAAAATTTTGCTCCGCGATGGGATTGCTGCATTGCAAAAAATGGCACCGATCTTGCTGTTATTCCTAGAAGGGTCTGTCGCCCACTTTCAGGGAGTTCCATCGATGCGCAACAATCAACCCGTCACCCAGAAGGAATATCCCGTACGCGACGATGTCGTGATCGTCTCCCATACCGACCTCCAAGGACGGATCACTTATGCCAATGAGGATTTTTGCGATTACGTCGGCATGCCGCGGGAGGAGCTTCTGGGAAAGTCACACAACGTCATCCGCCATCCCGACATGCCACCGGAGGCGTTTCGCGATTTATGGGAGACGGTTCGAACGGGGCACGTCTGGCAAGGAATCGTCAAGAATCGACGCAGTGACGGTGACCATTATTGGGTCAAAGCGACGGTAGCCCCCTGCCCGATGGCTCGGGCTACATGAGCATCCGCTTGCCTGTGTCCCCGCAGGAACGCAAGGCGGCCGAGGCGCTCTACACGAAGATGAGCGCTGGCTTTGCGGTCACGCTCGAGCGGGGGAAACCGCGTTTGCCG
Organism: Tepidiphilus baoligensis; assembly: GCF_012911495.1. Classification (NCBI taxonomy): domain Bacteria; kingdom Pseudomonadati; phylum Pseudomonadota; class Hydrogenophilia; order Hydrogenophilales; family Hydrogenophilaceae; genus Tepidiphilus; species Tepidiphilus baoligensis. The sequence goes on along the minus strand of NZ_JAAAUB010000003.1, from coordinate 159,803 downwards.
CTTTACCGGCGGGTTTTCGCCCGGCTGAGTCTGCGCCAGAGGCTGTGGACCTTGGTCGTGTTCATGATAACTTGGGTCGCGTCGGCTTGGGCACTAGCGTGGCGGCAGCAGGAGTTTGCTGCCGGGGGTGTGACGGCTGCAGCGGTATTGCTGTCCTTGGTCTTCGCCGCAGCTCTGGATCGCCGCCTGCGCCGGGGATTGCGCAACGTCCAGGCGATGGCCGGTGCTTTGGCGAAGCTCGATCTGCAAGAAGACCGTGATGATGACCATCAGGACGAATTGCGCGATCTGATTGATACCTTGAAAGTCATTCGGGCGCGCTTCTACGAGACGGTGATCACACTGCGACAGACCGATCGTCGTCTGGGAGAGGAAATTGGCGAAGAGAAGGCGCGGGCGAGACGAACATTGGAAACAGCAATGGAGCAGGCCGAAGTCGCCCAGAACATGACTGAGTCGACGCGCCGCCTAGCGTTGACCTTGGAGGAAATCACCGAGCACGCGGCGCATGCGTCCGCACGCGTGACGGAGATTTTGGCGACGACCCGGGCCGTGACGCAGACGGTGCAGGAGGGGACGCAACAGACGCAAACGGTGTCGTCCCATCTTCAGCACCTCGCGTCTGCCTGCGATTCGCTGCAGGCTTCGATGGACGAGATGCATCACCGAATCGGTTCGATCCACACCTTGGCCGAACAGACGAATCTCTTGGCGCTCAACGCGGCGATCGAAGCAGCTAGAGCAGGGGAACAGGGCAAAGGGTTTGCTGTCGTCGCCGACGAGGTCCGCAAGCTCGCCGAGTCCTCCGCCAAGGCAAGTACGTCAATCGAAGCGATGATCAAGGGCATGGAGCTGGAGGTGCAAAAGACGCTCGAACTCATGCAGTTGGGGCTTCGTTCGGTCGAAGACGCCGTGCAGTCTACACAGGCTTCGGTAGAGGAAATCCGTGGGGTCGAACGCAGGATCGAAGAGATCGAGCACGCTTCGCACGCTATTTCCGATCGAGTCGAAGGCTTGGCTCATGCGATGGAAGAGGAGACCATCACCATCGACCAGATGGCGAAGATGGCTGAAGGACTCGAGCAGCTCGCTCGCCAAGGAGAGCAGGCCGTGGTGACTTTGGAGTCTACCGCCCAAGGCATGGGAATGATGCTGGGGCAATTCTGCCTCGCAACACGTTCCGTTCCGGAACCATCGAAGTGTCTGGCCCAAGACAATTTCATAGACGCCCAACGCGATGCATTATTCATTCGTCGTGATACGATGCGCGAGCTGATCGCGTAGAGATTGCCCTTGTGGATGTAACCGGACTTGCGCTTGCCGGCCGACTTGTTGTTGCCTGGGCGGATGCCTTCCTAGGAGACTAGGTGTCGGCAATGCCAAAAATATCCTTGTTAGTGCCAATTTCGACCAACACCATCGCGGCGGCGATCACCAGCCAATGGGAGCGGTGACGCTCACCCTCACCACAGTCCGATTCCACGAAAGATGGCTTGGATTTTGCTGTATGTTCTCTAGGGCCGCCTTGGCTCTGGAGTCGACCGAGGGCATGAACATGGGAACGGTGTTGACACAACGTCATAAGATCGAGCTCGTAACCATCTACGAAATCAGCAAGATACTAAATTCTTCCCTTGACCTGCAAAGAACCGTGCGACAGGTGTTGTCAATCCTGTCCTCACACATGGACATGCGCCGCGGCATGATCAGTTTGGTGCAACCCTCTGGGGAATTGCACGTTTTTGAAGCATCCGAGCTGTCCGAGGCAGAAAAGCTGCGAGGTCGTTTCCGCCCTGGAGAGGGGGTTGTCGGCCGCATCCTGCAAAACGGGATGCCCATTGTGATTCCCGACGTGGCCCAAGAGCCTTTTTTCTTGAACCGGACCGGTGCCCGCAGTCTAGATGGTGTTTCTCGGATTGCGTTCCTGGGGGTGCCAATCAAGGTCGGGCGCGAGGCGATCGGGGTATTGAGCATCGATCGCGAATATGGGCGACAGTCCGAGGTCAACTTCGAAGCCGACTTGCGTTTTCTGACCATGGTGGCCAATCTCTTCGGACAGGCGGCTCGCCTTTATCAGAGCGTGATCAGTGAGCGCGAGGCGTTGTTGATGCAACAACGCCACATGCGACGTGCCTTGCAAGACAAATACCGTCTCGACAACGTGATCGGCCGCAGCAAGTGTATGCAAGAAGTCTTTGCCGAAGTTCACCAAGCAGCACCGAGCAAAGCCACCGTACTCTTACGTGGCGAAAGTGGTACGGGTAAAGAGGTCATTGCACGGGCAATCCATTATCTGAGCCCTCGCCGCGATGGGCCGTTCATCAAGGTCAACTGTGCCGCCTTGACCGAGACCTTACTCGAATCCGAGCTGTTTGGTCATGAAAAAGGCGCATTCACTGGTGCCACGCAAGAACGCAAGGGGCGCTTCGAGCTGGCACACGGGGGGACGCTGTTTCTCGACGAGCTGGGTGAGATTTCCCCCGGGTTTCAGACGAAATTACTACGTGTCTTGCAGGAGCGTGAGTTTGAGCGGGTTGGAGGCAATCGAACCATCAAAGTAGATGTCCGCCTGATCGCGGCGACGAACCGCAATCTCGAAGCCGACGTTGCCAAGGGGCTGTTTCGCGCCGATTTGTATTACCGGATCAACGTCATTTCTATTTTCTTGCCCCCTTTGCGCGAACGACGAGAGGATATTCCTTTGCTCATCGAGCATTTCCTCGATCGGTTCAATCGCGACAATGATCGAGCGTTGCGTATCGCTCCCGCAGCGCTCGAAGCGATGGTGCGCTGCAACTGGCCTGGTAACGTGCGTGAGTTGGAAAACTGCGTCGAACGGGTCGCGACAATGGCGCGGGGCGAGCGCATCGAGCTCGATGATCTCCCATGCCGGCATGACCGATGCCTCAGCCGGATGTTACAGAGGAACTTCGCCGGCAGAATGCCCGAAAAACCGGCCGCGCAGGCTTGGCCCGAGGATCTACCCGTCGAGCTTCCTATCGCCCCAGCAGAGCTCGAACCCGACTCGGCGGCCGCCTTGCCAGGGGAGCGTGAACGCTTGCTACGGGCGATGGAGCAGTGCGGTTGGGTGCAGGCCAAGGCAGCGCGGATGCTCAACCTGACGCCGCGGCAGATCGGCTACGCCTTACGCAAGTATGGCATCCCCATCAAACGCCTGTAGCCCCTTTATCTCCTTTCCTCCCTTCCTGGACACGCCCGAGCCGAGACTGCGCTCGGGCGTCGTCGTTTCTGACTGTCCAGTTCGCGACAAGACGTGCCCAAACGATGTGCGGTTTATGTCCGAATCGCGACAAGAGCCCTAGTTCTGGAAAAAATGCCTTTTAAAAACAATGAACTTTTATCTGGCAAGCTTCTTGCATGACAATGCTAGAGGAGGTCGCTCGATGCTCCCGTGACCCCAGAAAGGAGTCTGACATGAACCCGCAACACACGACGGCCGTCATTCGCCTCGATCAACTCAAGTCGCTCGGGAGAGGGGAAGCTGTGCTTGCCGGCGGATGTTCCAGCACCGCGTCAGCGGGCAAGAGCGGCTGTGGCTCGAGGGCCGTGGCCGAAGAGCTCCCCGCCGCGATCTGGGAAAAAGTAAAGGATCATCCCTGTTACAGTGAAGCAGCGCACCACCACTATGCCCGCATGCACGTGGCGGTGGCCCCGGCGTGCAACATTCAATGCAACTACTGCAATCGCAAGTACGATTGCGCGAACGAATCCCGTCCCGGCGTGGTCAGCGAACGCCTGACGCCGGAGCAAGCAGCGCGCAAGGTTGCTGCCGTGGCCGCGCGTCTGCCGCAGCTCTCAGTTCTGGGGATTGCCGGGCCGGGAGACCCTTTGGCAAATCCTCAGAAGACCTTTGAGACCTTCGAGCGTGTGGCGCAGCTTGCACCGGATCTCAAACTGTGCCTGTCGACCAACGGCTTGGCGCTGCCCGCCCTCGTCGATCGGATCGCCGCTTACAACATCGACCACGTCACGATCACCATCAACATGATCGACCCGGAGATCGGACAGGAGATTTACCCCTGGATCTTCTGGCGCCATCGGCGCTGGACGGGGAAGGAAGCGGCTCGCATCCTCAGTGAACAGCAGCTGCTCGGGCTGGAGCGCCTGACGGAGCGCGGCATTCTCTGTAAGGTCAACTCCGTCATGATTCCTGGCATCAATGACGAACACTTGATCGAGGTCAACGCTGCCATCAAGAGCCGAGGCGCGTTCCTGCACAACATCATGCCGCTCATCTCTGCACCGGAGCATGGCACGGTTTTCGGCCTATCAGGGCGCCGTGGCCCGACGGCGCAAGAGCTCAAAGCCTTGCAAGACCGTTGTGCCGGCGGTGCCAACCTCATGCGGCACTGCCGACAATGCCGTGCCGACGCAGTGGGGCTGTTAGGTGAAGACCGCAGCAGCGAGTTTGCGCTCGATCAACTGGACGAGCGCCTTCCTGCCTATGACCTCGAAGCGCGTCGCCTCTATCGTGAGACGGTCGAGGCCGAACGCGCAGCGATGGAAGCAGCCACCCGCGCCGAACGCGACAAGCTCTCCAGCCTGGGTAACGAATCCTTGACCTTGCGTATCGCCGTCGCTACCCGAGGGCACGGACGCATCAACGAGCACTTCGGCCACGTGCGGGAATTCCAAATCTATGAGGTGGGAGCTGCGGGAGTGGTGTTCATCGGCCACCGTAGGGTAGACGCCTATTGTCAGGGGGGGTACGGCGAAGAGGAAACACTCGAGACCGTGATCCAGGCGATCGCCGACTGCGATGCCGTTTTCGTCGCCAAGATCGGTCGCTGCCCTCAGGAGCAGCTCGACGCTGCCGGTATCGCCGTGATCGATCGGTACCGCTTCGAATACATCGAACCCTCCGTCTTGCGTTATTACCAAGAATGCCTGGAGTTGTATCACCGAGGTGAATATGTTGTCCGCCGTCGAGGCGATGCGCAAATTCGCCAAGGTGCTTACGTCGCCGCTTGATCCATCTTTGACCCTCACCCAAGGAGAACGCTCATGCCGTACAAAATCATCGCCTCGCAATGCACCGGTTGCTCCGCCTGCGAAGCCGAGTGTCCGAACCAAGCGATTCGCGAGAAGGGGGGCATCTTCGTCATCAACCCGGAAAAATGCACCGAGTGTATCGGCTATTTCGACGATCCTCAGTGCGTCCTGGCTTGCCCCGTCGACAATACCTGCGTCATCGACACGAGTCGACCGCGCTATGTCGCCTAAATCAGGAGCTCGCCCATGGAGACGTTCAAACTGACGACGACGGCAGAAAAATTCGTACGCCGGATGCTTCGCATGAGCGGCCTCGAAGGCCGGGGCGGGTTTCGCCTGCTGGTCAAAGGAGGTGGGTGCATCGGCGTGACGGCGGACTTTAGCGTGGAACCCGAGCCGATCGATGGCGATCAGGTAATCGAGGTAAAAGGGCTGACTTTCTTCGTTCCGCCGGAGAGCCTGCCCCTCCTCGAAGGAACGATCCTGCACTACGCTGAAAGCCCGACGAGCAGCGTGCTCATGTGCCTGGTGCCCAAACCGGTAACGCTCTCGACCTGCGCCACGGTCTGAATCACGACGGAGAAAAGGCAATGAGCCAGATTCGCCGCAACGAGGAAATCGAACTCTTGCAGGCACCGGTATTTACCTATGGGCAGAAAGTTCGTGCGCGCAAGAACGTGCGCAACGACGGTACCTTCCCAGGCGCTGAGATTGGCGAGATCCTGGTGTGTAAAGGAGATGTCGGCTACGTCCAAGGGATCGGAACTTTTTTGCAGCAGTTCTACATCTACGCCGTGGATTTCGTCGACCGGGCCCGACTCGTCGGCATGCGAGCCAAGGAACTCGAGGCCGTCGAAGCCGCTGGAGGCGGGCAACCCAAGGAGTGCGCGTGAAAGTCATGATTCGCAAGCAGGCCGACGGCGGCTTCACCGCCTACGTGGCGAAGAAAGATCTTGAAGAACCTATCGTCGCAATGGAACGAGCGCAGCTCTGGGGCGGCGAAGTCACTTTGGCCAACGGCTGGCGCCTCATGTTACCCGAAATGGCGGCAGAGACTTCCTTTCCGGTCACGGTCGAGGCCCGCCGCCTGGGAGAATGAAAATGCAATGCCACGAGGAAGACGTAGCGCACCTGCGCGCGATCTCGCGAGCGATCGCGCTCGGTGACGTCGTTCCCTATCTTGGTCCCGGCGTATTCTCCCTGAGCGCCGCGCCGTGCCCGATTCCCGATTCCCCGGAACGACTCGTCGCCGAACTCGCCGCCAAGGTGAGCGTACCGCACCGTCTGCAGAGCAATCTTACGGCGGCAGCCCAGTTCATCGAGAATTTCAAGCACCGCAAGACGCTTGCGCGGCTCATGCAAGACGCCTTTGCCGCAGCAGCCCCGCTCACTGCCTTGCACCGCCATCTTGGCCGTTTGCCGGGCAAACCGCTCCTGATCGTCAACACCTGGTACGACGACGCTATGGCCCGAGCGCTAGCCGACACTCACTCATTGTGGGGACAGCTCCTGGGACTGAGCCAGACCGAGTCTCGGGGCGGTTGGGTCGCTGCCTACGAAGCCGATGGCAGCCTCACTGATCTCGAAGAAGCGGAGACGTGGAATACCGTCATCTATAGCCCCTTGGGTTCAGTGAAGCCCAACGGACATTGCCTCGTGTCGGATTCCGATTTCGTTGAAATCCTGACGGAGATCGACATCCAGACGCCCATTCCCCAGGTCGTACGCACCCTGCGACGAGGGCGTAGCTTTCTCTTCCTGGGTTGCCGCTTTCGTACCCAACTCGAGCGCATTTTCGCAGCGCAGATCATGAAACGATCGAGCGAACGGCACTGGGCGGTCCTGTCCGAGCCGCCAACGCGTAACGAAGCCCGTTTCCTCGAACGCCATGGCATCACGCCGCTTGCTTCGCCACTGGAGGCCGTGGTCGCAACCCTATTCCAGGAAACAAACAGGGAAGATCCTGTCCCTGAGAAATGTTCTGCGCTTGCGCTTGCATGATAATGGTTTCAATCGACATCAGGAATTGATCCACCTGCGACAGACAGCCCCATCTGGATGTGCCGCTCGTCTTTACGAGCGATCTTGTGCTCGCACAGAAAGCCGAGCGTCTCGTGCAGGCTGAGCTCACGTCGGGCCGCTTCGTCGAGGAGGCTGTCGATCTGATCGCGCATGGCGATGAGCTTCAAGCGCGTGAGCATGGCCATAAGCCGTTCGTGATCGGGGTGCACCAAAAGCTTCCTCCGACGAGCGCCTCGTACTCGGTGAGTGCCAGGGCCAACGGGCTCGTGCCCACGGATTCGACCGTGGGTGAGCCCGCCTGGAACGCGCGGCCTACCAACCCTTCGAAGGGCTGCGGATCGATCGCGCGGGCACGGCGGCCAGAGCGCACCGCGTGCCGGGCCACTTTTTCTCCCGCATGACACACCTCCTGGCTGACGACGCCAGGGGGTCAATTTAGCGTGTCGCCCAATACGCGCTACCCCAACAGGTATGGAACATTCGAGCAGAAGCGACGGGAGACAATGAGCTTACAGTGCTTCCTTGGTGAGGGAGTTTGTCCGGTTCGAGACAAAACGACACTTCTTTGTCTGGGTAACGACAGAGCTCAATCTCATCATTTTTTAAAAATTTTCAATTAAATCAATCAGCTATGCAAATTATCGAGGTTGGCACGACCTTTGCTATTTAGAAATCGAGCAGTAAAGTTGGCTTCGGGCGCATCGAGAAGAAGAGCAATGGGGGATGCGAGTAAGTAGGGTTCCGAAACGCTTTCTGTCTTCGCCGAACCTCAACCCTTGAAGGAGAACGTCATGTCTGGACTGCGCCAAATCGCGTTTTACGGTAAAGGTGGCATTGGGAAGTCCACCACGTCACAAAATACCCTCGCCGCGCTCGCCGATATGGGCAAGAGCATCCTCATCGTCGGCTGCGACCCTAAGGCCGATTCCACTCGCCTGATCCTGCACGCCAAGGCGCAGGACACCATTCTGTCGTTGGCGGCCGAGGCCGGGACGGTCGAGGATCTCGAACTCGATGATGTGATGAAAATCGGCTACAAAGGGATTCGCTGCGTCGAGTCGGGTGGTCCCGAGCCAGGGGTCGGCTGCGCCGGACGCGGTGTGATCACTTCGATCAACTTTCTCGAGGAAGAAGGGGCTTATGAGGGCATCGACTATGTTTCCTACGATGTGCTCGGTGATGTGGTCTGCGGCGGTTTCGCCATGCCGATTCGGGAGAACAAGGCACAGGAGATCTACATCGTCATGTCCGGCGAGATGATGGCGATGTACGCGGCGAACAACATCGCCAAAGGCATCCTGAAGTACGCCAATTCGGGCGGAGTTCGTCTGGGCGGTCTGATCTGCAATGAGCGCAAGACCGACAAAGAGTGGGAACTGGCCGATGCTTTGGCAAAGAAGCTGGGCACAACGCTGATCCATTTCGTCCCGCGTGACAACATCGTTCAGCATGCCGAGCTGCGACGCATGACGGTAGTCGAGTATGCCCCTGATTCGAAGCAAGCTGATGAGTACCGGGCCTTGGCCAACAAGATCCACAACAACGCCGGCAAAGGCGTAATCCCGACGCCAATCACGATGGACGAACTCGAAGACTTGCTCATGGAACATGGCGTCATGGCCCAGGTCGACGAGTCCGTCGTCGGCAAAGCAGCGGCGGTGGCTTGAGGTCATGGGCCGGTCGTCATGGCCGGCCCTCCTTCGGCGAGATCTTGCCAAAGGGAGCGGCCTTTTGCCGAGCGCTTGCTAGAGCTGCCTTGCCCCCAGAACCCACGAACAGATGTTAGGAAGGAGTCGAAACATGAGTGCCGTCGCCGAACGCATCGACGAAGTGAATCCGGAAGAGCTCATCAAGGAGGTCCTCGAAGCTTATCCGGAGAAGACCGCCAAACGCCGTGCCAAGCACCTCGGAGTCTACGAGGAAGGTAAAGCTGATTGTGGGGTCAAATCCAACATCAAGTCCATCCCCGGAGTAATGACGATCCGCGGCTGCGCCTACGCCGGGTCGAAAGGCGTCGTTTGGGGACCGATCAAGGACATGATCCATCTCTCCCATGGCCCAGTCGGCTGTGGGCAATATTCCTGGGCGGCCCGCCGCAATTACTACATCGGCACGACGGGCGTAGACACTTTCGTGACGATGCAATTCACCTCCGATTTCCAGGAAAAGGACATCGTTTTCGGTGGGGACAAGAAGCTCGCCAAGATCATCGACGAGATTCAGGACCTTTTCCCGCTCAATCACGGCATCTCGATCCAGTCCGAATGCCCGATCGGGCTGATCGGCGATGACATTGAGGCCGTCTCCAAGAATAAGTCGAAAGAGTATGGCGGTAAGACCATCGTTCCAGTGCGCTGCGAGGGTTTTCGTGGCGTGAGCCAGTCGCTGGGGCATCACATCGCCAACGATGCGATCCGCGATTGGGTATTCGACAAAGCCGGGGAGCGTTCCCCCACTTTCGAACCGAGCCCCTACGATGTGGCCATCATCGGGGACTACAACATCGGTGGCGATGCCTGGGCGTCGCGCATTTTGCTCGAAGAGATGGGCTTACGCGTGATCGCGCAATGGTCGGGGGACGGGACCTTGGCCGAGCTGGAGAACACGCCCAAGGCCAAGCTCAACGTGCTGCACTGTTACCGTTCGATGAATTACATCAGCCGGCACATGGAAGAAAAGTACGGCATCCCTTGGGTCGAGTACAACTTCTTCGGTCCGACCAAGATCGCTGAATCGCTGCGCACGATCGCCAGTTTCTTCGACGATCACATCAAGGAAGGGGCCGAGCGGGTGATCGCGAAATATCAGCCGATGGTCGACGCCGTGATCGCCAAGTTCCGTCCGCGGCTTGAGGGCAAGAAGGTGATGCTCTATGTGGGCGGCTTGCGCCCGCGCCACGTGATCGGCGCCTACGAAGACCTCGGCATGGAGGTCGTCGGCACCGGCTATGAATTCGGGCACAACGACGATTATCAACGGACGACGCATGACATCAAGGGTGGCACGCTGATCTACGACGACGTGACCGAATTCGAACTAGAGCGGTTCGTCGAGAAGATCCGTCCCGACCTCGTCGGCTCTGGCATCAAGGAGAAATACGTCTTCCAAAAGATGGGGGTCCCGTTCCGTCAGATGCACTCCTGGGACTACTCCGGTCCGTACCACGGCTATGACGGCTTCGCCATCTTTGCCCGCGACATGGACATGGCGATCAACAACCCGGTGTGGAACCGAACCAAGGCTCCCTGGCTGTGACGCAGTTCACACGGGGTTTTGATGCGATACGGTGCCTTCGGGTACCTTTACCGAGGTAGCGAAAAATGACACAAAGTGCCGATCACGTGCTCGACCATTTCACCTTGTTCCGCCAGCCGGAATACACCGAGATGTTCGAGAACAAGAAAAAGAACTTCGAATGCGGGACGCCCGACGATCGGGTGCAGGAAGTACGCGACTGGACGAAAGGCTGGGAATACCGCGAGAAGAACTTCGCCCGCGAGGCGCTCACCATCAACCCTGCCAAGGCATGCCAGCCGCTGGGGGCGGTGTTCGCTTCCTTGGGCTTCGAGGGGACCTTGCCTTTCGTGCATGGTTCCCAAGGCTGCGTCGCTTATTATCGCAGCCACTTTTCGCGGCATTTCAAGGAGCCCACGTCCTGCGTGTCCTCGTCGATGACTGAAGATGCGGCAGTGTTTGGGGGCCTCAACAATCTGATCGACGGTTTGGCCAACGCCTACACACTATACCGGCCCAAGATGATTGCCGTCTCGACCACCTGCATGGCCGAGGTCATCGGTGACGACTTGAATGCCTTCATCCAGAATGCCAAAGCGAAGGGCAGCGTGCCCGAGACCTTCGACGTCCCATTCGCGCACACGCCAGCCTTCGTTGGTAGCCACGTCACGGGGTACGACAACACAATGCGCGGCATCTTGACGCACTTCTGGGAGCACCGAGAGCGGGTGCCGGAAGAGCGGATCAACTTCATCGGCGGCTTCGATGGCTACACCGTCGGCAACCTGCGCGAGATCAAGCGCATCCTCTCTCTTATGGGGGTCAAGTACACCATCCTTTCGGATACCAGTGACGTTTGGGATACTCCGACCGACGGAACCTTCCGTATGTACGACGGGGGGACCACGCTTGAAGAGACAAAAGCCGCCCTCAATGCGACCGCGACCCTTTCGATGCAGGAATATTGCACCGAGAAGACGCTCGCCTATATTGCAGACAAGGGGCAGGAGACGGTAGCGTTCAATCATCCGATCGGCGTAGCCGCGACCGACCGCTTCCTCATGGCGGTGTCCCGCCTCAGCGGGCGCCCGATCCCGGCCGAGCTCACCAAGGAACGTGGCCGGCTCGTCGATGCCATCGCTGATTCGTGCAGTCACTTGCACGGTAAGCGCTTTGCCCTCTACGGCGACCCTGACCTCTGCCTCGGGCTCACGGAATTTCTCCTCGAACTCGGGGCTGAACCCGTCCATGTGCTCTCGACCAACGGCGGTACGCATTGGGCCGAGCGCGTCCAAGCGCTCTTCGACGCCTCGCCTTTTGGCAAGGGATGTCACGTCTATCCTGGCAAGGACTTGTGGCACATGCGTTCGCTGCTTTTTACCGAACCAGTCGATTTTCTCATCGGCAATACCTACGGCAAGTTCCTTGAGCGCGACACGGGCACTCCGCTTATCCGCATCGGTTTTCCGATCTTCGATCGCCATCATCATCACCGCTATCCAGTGTGGGGCTATCAGGGAGGGATGAACGTGCTGGTCTGGATCCTCGACAAAATCTTCGATGAGATGGATCGTCGTTCGATGACGACGGCCAAGACGGACTATAGCTTCGACATCATCCGTTGAAACTTCCTGGGAGCAGGCCGTGAGCGCGCTAGCCCAAAAGATCCAGCAGGTTTTCGACGAGCCTGGGTGTACAAAGAATCAGGGCAAATCGAACGAGGCTCGCAAGAAAGGGTGCAGCAAAGTCTTGCAACCGGGAGCGGCCGCCGGGGGCTGCGCCTTCGATGGGGCGAAGATCGCCTTGCAACCGATCGCCGACGCGCTGCATCTGGTTCACGGCCCCATCGCCTGCGAAGGCAACTCTTGGGACAACCGCGGCGCCTGCTCTTCGGGGCCCCGCTTGTATCGCACTGGCTGTACCACCGATCTTGGCGAGCTGGAGGTAATCTACGGTGGGGAGAAGAAACTCTTTCGCACGATCAAGGCGCTCATCGAGCGCTACGATCCGCCGGCGATCTTCGTCTATCAAACCTGCGTGCCGGCGATGATCGGCGATGACGTCGAGGCCGTGTGTCAGGCCGCGCGCGAGCGCTTCGGCAAACCCGTCATTCCCGTCAATGCGCCGGGTTTCGTCGGCAGCAAGAATTTAGGCAACAAGCTCGCTGCCGAGACCTTACTCGAGTACGTCATCGGGACCGAAGAGCCCGACGACATTTCGCCCTACGACGTCAATATCATTGGGGAATACAACCTCGCCGGCGAATTCTGGCAAGTCAAACCTCTGCTGGAGGAGATGGGGCTGCGGGTACGCGCCAGCATCTCCGGCGACGGTCGCTACCACGACATCGCGCGCAGTCATCGGGCTCGCGCCGCGATGCTCGTGTGCTCGAAAGCGATGATCAACCTTGCGCGCAAGATGCAGGAGCGCTATGGAATCCCGTTTTTCGAAGGATCCTTCTACGGCGTCTCCGACACCAGCGCGGCGCTGCGAAGCTTCGCCGAGCTGCTGATCGCCCAAGGCGCCGACGAGGGGCTGCGCGCGCGTACTGAGGCGATCATCGCGCGCGAGGAAGCGGCGTTCTGGCGTGAGGCCCAGTTCTACCGAGAGCGTTTGCACGGCAAGCGTGTGCTGCTCGTCACCGGCGGGGTTAAGTCCTGGTCAGTGGTCTCGGCCCTGCAGGAACTGGGAATGGAGATCGTCGGCACCAGTGTGAAGAAATCTACCGCCGAGGACAAGGAGCGCATCAAGGCGTTGATGGGCGAGGAGGCGCACATGTTCGACGAATTGCCTCAGCGCACCATGTACGCCATGCTGCGCGAATCGCGTGCCGACATCATGCTCTCGGGCGGACGCTCACAGTTCGTGGCGCTCAAGGCGAAGATGCCTTGGCTCGACATCAATCAGGAGCGGCACCATCCCTATGCGGGCTACCGTGGAATGCTGAATCTGGTACGGGAAATCGACAAGGCACTCTCCAATCCGATGTGGCAGCAGGTACGCCGGCCTGCACCGTGGGACGAGAGGGTCTCCTCGACGACGGGAAGGGAGTGAGCGATGGCCACGATCCTGCGTTCGCCCAAAGCGGGAGTGATCAACCCTCTCAAGATGAGTGCTCCCTTGGGGGCTGCGCTCGCTTTCCTCGGCTTGGATCGTTGCATGCCGACGCTACATGGGTCGCAAGGGTGTACGGCCTTCGCCCTGGTGCTCCTCGTGCGCCATTTTCGGGAGATGGTCCCGCTGCAGACCACGGCGATGAACGAAGTTTCCACCATCCTTGGCGGCATGGACAATCTGGAACAGGCGATCCTCAACATCGCCGAGCGAACCAAGGCGGGTCTCATCGGCATTGCGTCGACCGGTCTTACTGAGACCAAAGGCGAGGACGTCGAGGGACAGCTTCGCCTTTTTCGCCAGGCACATCCCGAGCTCGACGAGTTGGCGATTCTTTACGTTTCGACCCCGGATTATCTTGGAGGTTTGCAAGAAGGGTGGGCAAAAGCGGTGCTGCGGTGCGTCGAGACTTTCGCCGAACCGTGCCCGCGCGAAGCGGGGCGGGTCAACGTGTTCGCCGGCCCGTCCCTGACGCCGGGTGATCTAGAATGCTTGCGCGAGATGATCGAAGCCTTCGGTTTGCGTGCAGTGCTGGTGCCCGATCTCTCGGGGTCGATGGATGGGCACGTCCCACAACAATTCGTACCGACGACGATGGGAGGGACGACGATCGGAGAGCTGCGCAGCCTCGGTGCGGCCGAGTATACGCTCGCCGTCGGTCGGGCGCAGGAGCCGGCTGCCAGGCTGTTGGCCGAACGCTGTGGGGTGCCTTACGAATGCTTCGATACGCTCATCGGGCTCGAACCAAGTGACCGGCTCATGGAGACGCTTGCTCGCTTCTCGGGACGGCCGGTGCCAGCGCGATTGCGCCGACAACGCAGCCAGCTGCTCGACGCGATGCTCGACGCCCATTTTTTCACCGGGGGGAAGCGGGTCGCCCTCGGTGCGGAACCCGATCTCCTGTTGGGCTTGGGAACCTTTCTTGCCGGAATGGGCGCACAACTCGATGCCGTGGTGACGACCTCCGAATCGCCGCTGCTCGAGACGCTGCCGACGCGCGAGGTGGTCGTCGGGGATCTCGACGATCTCGAACAACGAGCCGCTGGCTGTGACCTGTTGCTGACGCACTCGCACGGTCGGCAGATGGCCGAACGCCTCGGGGTGCCGCTGCTGCGCGTGGGTTTGCCTGTATTCGATCGTCTGGGGGCGGCGCACCGCGTGTCGATCGGCTATCGCGGTACCCGGGAATTGCTGTTTCGTGTGGCCAACACCCTGCTGGCACACGAGTCGGGACACGAGGGTGGGGAGCGATGCAATGACGATCTTCGTGCGTCGCTTGCAGCTCATTGAGACGGATCCATCCATCGGGACGCAAGGAGCTTTCATGAAAGTCGCATTTTGTACGCAAGACCTCCAACGAGTCGATGCGCATTTCGGTTGGGCCAAGCACATCGCCATCTACGAGGTGACGGCCGAAGGGTCGCATTTGGTCGAACTGGTGCAGTTTAGCGAAGGCCTCGAGGAGGATGGCAACGAGGATAAACTCGGACCGAAGCTCACGGCGATCGAGGAGTGCGCCATTCTCTACGTCGCGGCCATCGGCGGGTCAGGAGCGGCGCGGGTGGTAGCCAAGAACATCCATCCGATCAAGGTGGCACAACCGGAGCCGATCGAGTCCTTGCTGCGCCAATTGGAGAATGTCCTGCGCGGCACGCCGCCACCCTGGTTACGCAAGGCGGTATTGAAAAGGCAGCGACAATCATTCGCATTCGAGGAGGAATGATGGCGAAAGAAATGATTGAGAAGGAAGTGCCGACGGTATTGCCCGATTCGGCGTTCCTTGGCGAGCTCGTCAAGCAGTGGCGGGCGCAGGATCTGCATGGGACGTGGGAAGGAAAGCGCGATGCGCAGCTACTCGCTCCGTACGTGGTGACGCGCGCGCAGAAGCGCACCTTACCGTTGTTGGATAACCCCGACCCGGAGACGTTGTGGCGTTTGGAGATGTTCTACAACGCGGTGGGGCTAGCGATCGAGCGGCGCACCGGCGTCATAGTGACGCCGCTGCTGAAGATGCATCCCGAGGGGTTTGGGCGGGTCGTCCTAGTAGCGGGGCGGCTCGTCGTCCTCGACAAGACATTGCGCGATGTACACCGCTTTGGATTCGAGACCGTGGAGTTGCTCGCTGCCGCGGGTGAGTCCTTGGTTGAGGCTGGTGTGGCGATGATCTTGCGTTATCCAGCGCTGGCGGGCAAAGACGGATGAACGGGGGCAAGGCAATGGAGACACAGGAGGCGTTGAAGGCAGAGGTCAAGCGGCTCAATGCTCGAGCGATGGCGGCGCGCATGGCGCTGCATGATTTGTCCGAGGAATTACCGGTGGGGTTGGACCGGGTGATGGCGGTGGCGCAAGAGACCGTGACCGCATTCGAACAGCTCGAGGCGGCACGCCGGCGACTGGCGCAGGCAGGAAGTTAGGAGTGCGACATGGCCGTTTTCCAGGTGACATTACCCAGCGGATCGACGTGGACGCCGCGCTTCGTCGCTGCCTTGGATCAGAGCCGATGCATCGGTTGTGGGCGCTGTTTTCGCGTCTGTGGCCGGAATGTCTTGCAACTGATGGGCTTGACCGAGGGGGGCGAGGCCATCGTCCTGACGCTGGGGGACGATGGCGATGAGGACGACGAATCCTACGAGCGTAAGGTGATGACTATCGTGCATCCAGAGCATTGCGTCGGTTGCGAGGCGTGCGCGAAGATCTGTCCCAAATCGTGTTATACGCACGCTCCGGCGGCGCTGGAGTGAGTCTCATGGCGGCCTGTGGCTTAGACGAGAAACTTTTCACGTACTTGCTGGAGCGGGCGGCCGCCCCGGACGAGGCGACGCGTCCCTTGGCGGCGATGTTGGCGCGAGCGGCGGGTATGCGCTTGTCTTTGGAGCGACTGGGGTGGCCACGCGCAGCACTCGATCGGCTCCTGGCTCGGTGTTTTCCGGGCGCAGCGGCGGCGAGCTTGCGCACGGCGCTCGAACACGCGCCACGCGAATTTCCCCGCGAGGCGGAGGAGATTCCGGACTTGGTGGTGTTGCTGCTCGAGCATGCTGCGGTGCGGGATGAGACGACGTTGTGGCTTGCCCGAGCCGTGGCGCTCGCTTGTCTCGGGGAGCAGCATCTATGGCAGGATATGCGTCTCCCCCATCGTGCGGCACTGACTACACTGCTGGGGCAGTATTTCCCTTCGTTGGTGCGTCGTAATACCCAGGACATGAAATGGAAACGATTTTTGTACAAACAGCTGTGCGAGAAAGAAGCAATCGCATGTCGAGCCCCCCAGTGCACCGCCTGCGAGGATTATCGCGACTGCTTCGGTCCCGAGACGGTACCCGAATCGGTGGGGGTATGCTGAAGCTGGTGTGCTTCGTCGCTTGGGCCCTCGGTTCGTCCTCGTCTGCTGGGGCCGCCGAAGTGATCGTGGCCGTGGCGGCCAACTTCACCGCCCCGATGAAAGAGATCGCCGCCGCCTTCGAGCGCGAGACGGGGCACAAGGTGAGCCTGAGTTTCGGTTCGACCGGCAATTTCCGCACCCAGATCGTCAATGGCGCCCCATTCCAGGTCTTCCTGGCCGCCGACGACGAAACACCGGCCGCCCTCGAACGCGATGGCTACGCCGTGCCGGGTACGCGTTTTACCTACGCGGTGGGAAAACTGGTGCTGTGGAGTCCCACGCTCGTCGTGGATGACCAAGGCAAGATCCTGGAGACGGGGGAATTCACGCATCTGGCCGTCGCCAACCCCAAGCTCGCTCCTTATGGCAAAGCGGCGATGCAGGTCCTGCAGAAACGAGGACTGGCCACGCGCCTCGAACCGAAGATCGTCTGGGGCGAGTCGATCACCCAGACGTACCAATTCGTCGTGAGCGGGGCGGCCGAGCTCGGGTTCGTCGCGTTGTCGCAAGTCTATGAAGATGGAAAGATAAAGGGATCGGCGTGGTTGGTACCGCAAGAAGACTATGATCCGATCCGGCAAGACGCCGTCTTGCTCGTCCGGGGCAAGGACGAACCGGCGGCGCGCGAACTGCTCACCTATCTGAAGCGCGAACCGGCCCGGGCGATCATCCAGCGCTACGGCTATTCCTTCGAGTGAGCCGGTGTGGTGAGCGCGGGAGCTTGGGCGGCCTTGGCCCTGTCGCTGCGGCTCGCAGCGGTGACGACAGCGGTATTGTTCTTGTTAGGAACGCCGCTCGCATGGTGGCTCGCGCGCACGCGGTCTCGCCGCCTCAAGGGAGTGATCGCCGCGGTCGTGGCGCTACCGCTCGTCCTGCCGCCCACCGTGATCGGTTTCTATCTCCTCCTCGTCTTGGGGCCCCATGGGCCAGTGGGTTGGCTCACCCAGCAGCTCGGTTGGGGGCTGCTGCCGTTCTCCTTTTCCGGACTCGTGGTGGGCTCGGTGATTTTTTCTCTGCCCTTCCTCGTCCAGCCCCTCCAGAATGCCTTCGAAGCGATGGGCGATCGCCCCTTGGAGGTGGCCGCCACTTTGCGCGCCGGGCCGTGGGATCGTTTTTTCACCGTGGCCGTGCCGCTCGCCCGCCCAGGTTTTCTCACCGCCGGAGTACTCAGTTTCGCCCATACGATGGGAGAATTCGGCGTCGTCCTGATGATCGGGGGAAACATCCCGGGGAAGACGCGCGTCGCCTCGGTCCAACTCTATGAGTTCGTCGAGGCGATGGAATATGGCGAAGCGCATCGGCTCGCGCTCATCCTCGTGCTCTTCTCTTTCGTCGTCCTGGTGCTGCTCAACTTCTTCGGGCAGGGCAAGCGATGAAGCAGAGAGGCATCGAGGCCGAGTTACACACCGATTTCGCCGATTTTTCGCTGGGGGTATCCTTGTCCCTGCCCGGACGCGGGGTGAGCGCCCTCTTCGGCCCTTCCGGTTCGGGCAAGACGAGCTGCCTGCGCGCCCTGGCCGGCTTGATGCGAGCGCGAGGGTTCGTTCGCTTCGCAGACGAAATCTGGCAAGACGACGCCAAGGGAGTTTTCGTACCGGCGCATCGACGGGCGATCGGGGTAGTCTTCCAGGAGGCGAGCCTTTTTGCCCATCTGTCGGTGCGCGGCAATGTCGAATATGGTCTGCGGCGCGTCCCGCCGGCGCAGCGGCGCATCGCCTTGGAGCAGGCGATCGAGTTGCTGGGGATCGCCCCACTGCTCGAGCGTCGTCCCCAGACTTTGTCCGGCGGTGAGCGCCAACGGGTGGCCATCGCCCGAGCCTTGGCCGTCTCGCCGCGCCTCTTGCTGATGGACGAGCCGCTCTCGGCCCTGGACGTCGGGCGCAAGGAGGAGATCATTCCCTACCTGGAACGTCTGCCGCACGAGCTCGACCTTCCCATCGTCTACGTCAGCCACGCGCCCGATGAAGTTGCGCGCCTGGCCGACTACCTGGTGGTTTTGCGCACGGGTAAAGTGCTCGCCAGCGGCCCCTTGCAAGAAGTGCTCGTGCTGCTGGATACGCCGATCCGCCTGGGCGAGGAGGCCGGCGTGGTCTTGCAGGGAAACGTTGCCGAGCACGACGAGACGTGGGCCTTGATGTGCGTCGCCTTCCTGGGCGGCCGGCTGTGGGTGCGCCGTGAGGATCTGCCCCTGGGCGCCCCTTTGCGCTTGCGAGTGCTCGCGCGCGACGTGAGCCTCGCGCGCTCGCCGCATCAGGACACCAACGTGCTCAACATGTTGCCAGCGAGGGTGGAGGAAATCGGCGAAGACGATCATCCGGCCGACGCCTTGGTGCGGCTCACTGTGGGAGAATCCGCCCTGCTCGCGCGCGTCACGCGCCGCTCTGTGGCCCGGCTCGATCTGCACCCCGGACAAACCGTATGGGCGCAGATCAAGGCGGTGGCGGTGCTGCGTTGAAAGCTCGTGGGGCAATCGTCGCGCGCGAGGCAATCGCTAGGCGCCAGACGCTTGCCGACGTCGATGTGCTCATCAAGGTAAGGTGCTCGACGCGCGCATTCCCGCAGCAAGCCGCAATCCTCTGCTCATCAGCCTCTTCGGCCTCTCCTCCGGGGCGACGCTCGCCACGGTGGTCGGCGTGCTGATCGAGGTGCCGGCGATGCTGCTGGTCGTGAAATTCGTGCCTCTCACCCGCGGCTGGTACGAACGCCGCGCGGCGTGAGCACCGAACCCTGCACGCCGGCAATCCCTGTGTGCTCATCCCGCGGCGTGCCCAGGAACCCGTCGGTCGCGACGGTCTGTGGCAGCTCGTCGATGCCGGGGAAAAGAGCCGTTACTGCGCTGCGGCCTGAGGCAGGAAAAGGAAAGGGACGCCTCGTTGCACCGAACGCCCCTTTCCACGCTCACCACCAGTATGTGGGATACGCTCGCCCCGTGCGCAAGTTATTGACGATCAACGCCACCCCGACCAGGGCGAGCGCCCCGCATAAGGTCGGCGTGAGCAAGAACGGCCACGACGCCCCCGAGAGCATGACGATGACCGGGTTCGAGCCGGCCGGCGGATGGACGGTACGGGTGAGTTGCATCCCGGCGATCGTGCAGCCCGCCGCCAGCGCCATGCTCCACCAAGCATCCCCGAGCAGATGCAGGAACACCAAGCCCACGAGTGAAGCGAGCAAGTGGCCACCGATCACGTTGCGCGGCTGGGAAAAGGGGCTATCGGGAAATCCAAAGAGCAACACGCAACTGGCGCCGAACGAACCCAGAACGAGCGGCAGCTGCGCCCGGCTCGAAGCATAGGCCACCACGGCGATCGCGATTGCCCCCCGAGTCCGGCCCAAGCGATATCCCCCAAAGGGGCTCGCGGCGGGCATACGGCACCGCCAATTTTCCATTTGCTGACGAATCCGATCATGAGGGGCTCCCAAAGCGTCGTCGAAAGATGGCGTGCAAGAGGCACGAAACTGATAATACAGACCTGTCTGTATATGTCAACTTGGGCTTGCCCTTCTCTTCCCATATACTTCACCTTGCCTGCCACAGCGATGCTTCCGATGCGCGACACCCGCCAGCTCCTACTCGATACGGCCGAGCGCCTTTTCTACGCTCACGGCTACCACGCCGTCGGCATCGATCGGATCGTGGCCGAATCCGGCGTCTCCAAGATGACGCTCTACAAACACTTTCCCTCGAAGGACGCCCTGATCGCCGCCGTCCTCGAGCGACGCGACGCAGCGTTTCGCGCTGCGATGGATGCCTTCGTCGCCTCGTTCGACTCACCTTGGGAACGACTCGAAGCGGTGTTCGTCTGGCACGAACGCTGGTTCAACGAACCCACCTTCAACGGCTGCATGTTCATCAGCGCCGCGGCGGAGTATCCAGCACCGGATGATCCGATCCACCTCGCCGCCAAGGCTCACAAGGAAGCGATCCGAAAGAAGATCAAAGAGATCGTGTCACCACTCACCGAGGAATCCGCCGCCGGACGCCTCGCTGCACAAGTACTCTTGCTCCTCGAAGGAGCCATCGTGACGGCGCTCGTGCTCGGAGAGAAAGATTCCCCTCGCAGCGCCTGGCAAGCAACCCAGACCATCCTGGCGCAGAGCAGACCGAAGACGACAGCACCGACCGTTTCGGCTGATTCGTCCACCCCGCGGCACGATGCGTTATCATGAATGCTTCGCATCGATGCCGTGGAGAAACAGGTACGCCATGAACGAAGTCACCGACTTCGGCTTCCGCAAGGTACCCGAACCCGAAAAGAAACACCTCGTTGGCCGGGTATTTTCCTCGGTCGCCGGCAAGTACGACCTGATGAATGATCTCATGTCGCTCGGCCTGCACCGGCTGTGGAAAAAGTTCGCCGTGACCGTCTCCGGCGTACGCCCCGGCCACCGCGTGCTCGACATCGCCGGCGGCACGGGCGATCTGGCGCTCGCCTTCGCCCGGCGCGTGGGCCCCACCGGGGAAGTCTGGCTCACCGACATCAACGGTGCCATGCTCGCGCGCGGGCGCGACCGGCTCCTCGACGAAGGGGTGCTCGTGCCCACGGCGCAGTGCGACGCCGAAGCGCTCCCCTTCCCCTCGGATCATTTCGACTGCGTCAGCGTCGCCTTCGGCCTGCGCAACATGACGCACAAGGAAACGGCGCTCGCCGAGATGCACCGCGTGCTCAAGCCCGGCGGGCGACTCCTCGTGCTCGAATTCTCCCGCGTCTGGGCCCCTCTTTCACCGGCCTACGACCTCTATTCCTTCAAGGTCCTACCTTGGCTGGGCGAGAAAATCGCCCACGACGCCGAGAGCTACCGCTACCTCGCCGAATCGATCCGCGTGCATCCCGACCAGGAAACGCTCAAGGCAATGATGGAACGCATCGGCTTTCATCGCGTCGATTATTACAACCTCACCGCCGGCGTGGTCGCCCTGCACCTCGGCCGCAAGCTGTAAGCCCTTAACGGAGGTCCCATGAAACGCCCCTTCCTCACCCTGCTGCTCGCGCTCTTCGCCTCCTTTACTTTCTTCGACGCAGCCGAAGCCAAACGCCTCGGCGGCGGCAGCGGTGGCGGCCTGCAGCGCAACATCACCCCCTCTGCCCCCCTCTCCCCGGCGCCGAAACCGGCAAGTCCGACCTCTCCCACCCAGGCCCCCGCCCAGCGCCAGACACCGGCGCAGCAACCCAGCACCGCGCCGCAGCCGGCGCCCAAACGCTCCTGGCTCGGTCCCCTCGCTGGACTCGCTGCCGGCCTAGGGCTGGCAGCGCTCTTCCAGCACCTGGGCTTGAGCGAAGAATTCGGTTCTCTGCTCCTCCTCGTGCTCTTCGCCGTCGTGCTCTTCGCCCTCTTTCGCCGCTTCGCCGGAGCACGGCGCGCGCCCGAACCGGCCTACGCCGGAGCGACCGAGCGCACGATGACCGGGCCCGCCATGAGCGCGCCCCCTGCAGCGCCGGCCAACGGCACTCCTGTCGCTGACGACCTGCGCGCCCAGCTCGACGAAGCCGCCTTCCTCGCCGAAGCCAAGCGGCGTTTCGTCGAACTGCAGGCAGCGCACGACCGCGGCGACTGGGAAGCCATTGCCTCCCTCGTCACGCCGGAGCTGCTCGCCGACCTGCACCGCCAGGGTGGGCAGACTCCCGGTGAGAAGACCGACATCGTGATGCTGGAAGCGCGCCTCGTCGATCTCTCCCTCGAAGGGGACCACTACGTCGCCACGGTCGAATTCTCCGGTAGCCTGCGCGAGTCGCGCGACGCCCCGCCGCAACCCTTCAGCGAATACTGGCATCTGGTCAAACCGCTCCACGGCGGCGGCTGGCGGCTTGCCGGCATCCAACCGGTTGCCTGAACCATGTGGCAAGGGGTGCTCACGGCGGCGCTCGAGCGTCACCTCGACGAAGTCCCCTGGTGGCGCGAGCGGCTCGCCGCCCACGCCGGCGCTGCGGTACGCCTCGAAATCGAACCCTTGCCGCCCTTGGGATTGCGAATCGACGCAAACGGCCGACTGCTGCCCGATGCTGCCGTTGCGCCCGCCGTGACGATCCGCCTGCGCCTCGAAGAAGTCCTGCGGCGGAGGCTGCTCGCCGAAGGCGCCGCGGTGCGCACGCACGTCGAGGGCGAAGCGGCGATCGCCGAGCTGCTCGCCAAGGCCTTCTCCGAACCTGCCCCAACGCTGGAACACTGGTTTGCCGAGCGGTTTGGCCCCATCCTGGGGCTGCGCCTGCATGCGCTCATGCGCGCCGGTCTCGCCGCCCTGCGCAATGCCGGCGAGGCGATCAGCGGCAACCTGATCGAAACCCTGAAAGAAGAAGAGGGGCTGCTCCCCTCTCGCGCCGAATACGAACGGCTGCAGGCAGACGCGGCGGCGCTCACCCGCGAACTCGACGCCCTACGCCGGCGCATCGCACGCCTGGCCTCCGGCACAGCGGCACACAAGTGAAAAAGGCCGCATGTCGCGGCCTTTTTCTTTTCCACCTCCGAACAGCAGGCGGCTCAGGTGCCGCCCACGCGGTTCTTCAGGCGCTTCATCTGCTCGATCGTCTGCAGCTGCGCCACGGCCTCGAGCAGCTCGGCCTGCGCCCGCGCGTAGTCGATCTTCGCCTGCTGGTCCTTCAAAGCCTCCTCGGCCCGGCGCTTGGCCTCCATCGCCCGCGCCTCGTCCAGATCGCGGCCGCGGATCGCCGTATCGGCGAGCACCGTCACCAGGCTGGGCTGCACCTCCAGCATGCCGCCAGCCACGAAAATGATCTCCGGCTCGTCGCGATCCGGCACCTTGATGCGCACTGCTCCCGGACGGATACGGGAAAGCAGCGGCGCATGCCCCGGCAGCACCCCCAGCTCGCCCGCCTCGCCGGGCAGCACGACCAGCTCCGCGAGCCCCGAGAAAATCTGCTCCTCGGCGCTCACGACATCGACATGTACGGTCATCGCCATCTTTGCATCCCCTCGTCGAAGGCGCCGCGGACGAGATGCCGCGGCGCGCGATCACGGCCGCCACAACACCACGGCGGCCGAGACCGTCATTGCAGTTTCTTGGCCTTTTCCATCGCTTCGTCGATGGTGCCGACCATGTAGAACGCCTGCTCGGGAATGTCGTCGCACTGCCCTTCGACGATCATCTTGAAGCCGCGGATCGTCTCCTTGAGCGGCACGAACTTGCCGGGGCTGCCGGTGAACACCTCGGCCACGTGGAAGGGCTGCGACAGGAAGCGCTGGATCTTGCGCGCGCGGGCCACGACCAACTTGTCTTCCGGCGAGAGTTCGTCCATGCCGAGAATGGCGATGATGTCGCGCAGTTCCTTGTAGCGCTGCAGCGTCGCCTGCACGGCACGGGCCACGTTGTAGTGCTCCTCACCCACGACGAGCGGGTCGAGCTGGCGCGAGGTGGAATCGAGCGGATCGACCGCGGGATAGATCCCCAGCGCGGCGATGTCGCGCGACAGCACCACGGTCGAGTCGAGGTGAAGGAAGGTGGTGGCGGGCGACGGGTCGGTCAGGTCGTCCGCCGGCACATACACCGCCTGGATCGAGGTGATCGAACCCACCTTGGTCGAGGTGATGCGCTCCTGCAGCTTGCCCATCTCCTCGGCGAGCGTCGGCTGGTAACCCACCGCCGAAGGCATCCGCCCGAGTAGCGCCGACACTTCGGTACCGGCCAGCGTGTAGCGGTAGATGTTGTCGACGAAGAAGAGGATGTCGCGACCCTCGTCGCGGAACTTCTCCGCCATGGTCAGACCCGTGAGCGCCACGCGCAGACGGTTGCCCGGCGGCTCGTTCATCTGGCCGAAGACCATCGCCACCTTGTCGAGAACGTTCGACTCCTGCATCTCATGGTAGAAGTCGTTGCCCTCGCGGGTACGCTCGCCCACACCGGCGAACACCGACAGACCCGAGTGCTGCTTGGCGATGTTGTTGATGAGCTCCATCATGTTGACGGTCTTGCCCACGCCGGCGCCGCCGAACAGACCCACCTTGCCTCCTTTGGCAAAGGGGCAGATGAGGTCGATCACCTTGATGCCGGTCTCCAGCAGCTCCACCGACGGGGAGAGCTCGTCGAATTTCGGCGCCTTCTGGTGGATCGAGCGGTATTCTTCGGCCTGGATGGGGCCGGCCTCGTCGATGGGGCGCCCCAGCACGTCCATGATGCGGCCCAGCGTGCCGGAACCGACCGGAACGGAGATCGGCGCCCCCGTGGCCTTGACTTTCATGCCGCGGCGCAGCCCGTCGCTCGAACCCAAGGCGATGGTACGAACGACACCATCGCCCATCTGCTGCTGCACCTCGAACGTGAGCCCGGTCTCGGCAAACTCGCTCGTATCTTCCAGCTTCAAGGCTTCGTAGATTTTCGGCATCGCATCGCGGGGGAACTGGATGTCCACCACCGCGCCGATGCATTGAACGATCGTACCCGTTGTCATCGTGTATTTCCTCGATTGTGCATTGTCCGTCACACCGCCGCCGCGCCGCCGACGATCTCGGCGAGCTCTTTCGTGATCGCCGCCTGCCGCGATTTGTTGTAGATGAGCTGCAGCTCCTTGATCACGTTGCCCGCATTGTCGGAAGCCGCCTTCATCGCCACCATCCGGGCGCTCTGCTCGGAGGCCATGTTCTCGGCCACCGCCTGATAGACGATCGTCTCGAGATAGCGTACCAGCAGCTCCTCGATGATCGACTGGGGATCGGGCTCGTAGAGGTAATCCCACGCATGCTCCGGCGCCCCTAGCCGCTCACCGGTCAGTGGCAGCAGCTGCTCGACCACCGGCTCCTGTTTCATCGTATTGACGAAACGGGTATAAGCCAGATGCACCGCCTCGATCTCACCGGCGGTATAGGCGTCGAGCAGCACGCGCACCGGTCCGATGATCTGGTCGAGATGTGGCAGGTCACCCAGATGGGTGCGTTCGGCCACGACGTTGGCCTTGATGCGCTGCATGAACCCCAGGCCCTTGTTGCCGATCGCCACCACGCGAATGTCCTCGACCCCGTTTTCCTGCCAAGACTTCATGGTGTTGACGGTGTGCCGCAGGATGTTGGTATTGAGGCCACCGCAAAGCCCTTTGTCCGTCGTCACGAGCACGAGCCCGACCCGCTTCACCGGCTTCCTCTGGATGAGGAAAGGATGGCGAAACTCGGTGACGGTGGCATGCGACAGATGGGCGGCGAGCCGACGGATCTTCTCGGCGTAGGGACGGGCCGTCCGCATCCGCTCCTGAGCTTTGCGCATCTTGGAGGCCGCCACCATTTCCATGGCTTTGGTGATCTTGCGCGTGTTCTGCACGCTCTTGATCTTGCCTCGTATCTCTTTGCTACCGGCCATATCCCGTTTCTCCTAGTGCCGTGGCCCGTGCGCTCAGACCCAGGATTTCTTGAACGCGGCGATCGCATCCTTGAGACGCGCTTCGTCCTCCGCGGAAAGCTCACCCGTCTTCAGAATGCGCTCGATCACTTCGGGCAGCTGCTGCGCCACGTACTGGTGCATGTCATGCTCGCACGCCAGCACTTTTTCCACGGGAACGTCGTCGAAGTAGCCGTTGTTGACCGCCAGCAGCGACACCGCCATCTGTGCGATGTTCATCGGCGAGTATTGCGGCTGTTTCAGCAGTTCCGTGACGCGGCGGCCGCGCTCGAGCTGCTTGCGGGTGGCCTCGTCGAGATCGGATGCGAACTGGGCGAACGCCGCCAGTTCCCGATACTGCGCGAGGTCGGTTCGGATACCGCCCGAGAGCTTTTTGATGACCTTGGTCTGGGCCGCACCCCCCACCCGCGACACCGAGATGCCGGGGTTGACCGCCGGACGAATGCCGGCGTTGAAGAGATCGGTTTCGAGGAAGATCTGACCGTCGGTGATCGAGATCACGTTGGTCGGCACGAAGGCGGAAACGTCACCGGCCTGCGTCTCGATGATCGGCAGTGCCGTGAGCGAGCCGGTTTTGCCCTTGACCTCGCCCTTGGTGAAGTTTTCGACGTACTGCTCGTTGACCCGAGCAGCGCGCTCCAGCAGCCGCGAATGCAGGTAGAACACGTCCCCCGGATAAGCCTCGCGCCCCGGCGGACGACGCAGCAGGAGCGAAATCTGACGATAGGCCCAAGCCTGTTTCGTTAGGTCGTCGTAAATGATGAGGGCGTCCAGACCGCGGTCGCGGAAGTATTCGCCCATGGTGCAGCCGGCGTAGGCAGCCAGATACTGCATGGCAGCTGAATCGGAAGCCGAGGCGGCCACCACGGTGGTGTACTCCATCGCACCGTGTTCTTCGAGCTTGCGCACCACGTTGGCAATCGTCGAGGCTTTCTGCCCGATCGCCACGTAGATGCAGTACATGTTCTGGCCTTTCTGGTTGATGATCGTGTCGACGGCCACCGCGGTCTTACCGGTTTGGCGGTCGCCGATGATCAGCTCGCGCTGGCCACGGCCGATCGGGATCATCGTATCGACGGCCTTGAGGCCCGTCTGCACCGGCTGGGACACCGATTTACGCCAGATGACGCCAGGGGCGACTTTCTCGATCTTGTCGGTGAGTTTGGCCTCGATCGGACCCTTGCCGTCGATCGGCTGACCCAGCGCATTGACCACGCGTCCGAGCAGTTCGGGACCGACCGGCACTTCGAGGATGCGGCCGGTGGCCTTGACCGTATCGCCTTCGGAGATGTGCTCGTAGTCGCCGAGCACCACCGCACCAACCGAATCACGCTCCAGGTTGAGCGCGAGTCCGTAGGTATTGCCGGGAAACTCCAGCATTTCGCCCTGCATCGCGTCGGCCAGACCGTGGATACGGCAGATGCCGTCGGCGATCGACACCACGGTGCCCTCGTTGCGGGCCTGGGCGGACAGCTGCAGGTTCTGGATCCGGCTCTTGATCAGGTCGCTGATTTCAGAGGGATTGAGTTGCATCGAATGACTCCTAGATTTTGAGCGCAGCGGCCAGGTTCGCGAGCTTGCCACGTACGGAAGCGTCGATCACTTCGTCGCCCACCTGCACCCGCACCCCTCCGATCAGATCCGGATCGACGGTGATTTCGAGTTGCAGTTTTTTCTTGAAATGGGCTTCCAGGTCTTGCCTGAGACGTTCCCGAGTCGCCTCGTCGAGCGCAAACGCGCTCGTGACCTTGGCGACGGCGACGCCTTCGTGATCGTTCTTCCGGGCGACGAACAGCGCATGGATCTCCGGTAAGAGCAAGACACGGTCGTTCTTTACCAACATCTGCACGAAATTCCGCACCGCTTCGGGCAGCTGCTGGTCGACTCCGGCGAGATCCAGGAGCAGACCCGCCTTGCTTTCATCGTCGACCTTGGGATCGAGCAGGACGCTACGCACCTCGTCGAGGGTGACGAGGGCAGCGAGCCGCTCCAGCGCTTGCGACCAGGCCTCCAGCGCACCAGCCCCGAGCGCCAGCGAGAACGCAGCCTCCGCATAGGGGCGAGCGATGGTGACTTTTTCGGCCATGGCTTAGACGAGTTCCTTTTTGAGGTTGGCCAAGAGCTCGGCGTGAGCCTTGGCGTCGATCTCGCGGCGCAAGATGCGTTCGGCCCCGGCAACGGCGAGCCGGGCGACTTCCTCACGCAGCTCCTCCTTGACCCGCTCGACGGCAGCGCGCGCTTCCTGTTCGGCCGCCTCACGCGCCTGGGCGATGATGCGGGCAGATTCGGCACGAGCCTCTTCCATCAGCTTGGCGATCTGCTTGTCGGCCGCGGCACGCATCTGGGCCGCTTCCTCGCGCGCCTTGCGCAGCTCTTCGACGGCTTTCTTTTCGGCCAGCGCGAGATCCGCCTTGGCCTTGTCGGCTGCTGCGAGCCCTTCCGCGATCTTGGCCGAACGCTCGTCGAGCGCTTTGACGATCGGCGGCCACACGTATTTCATCGTGAACCAGCCGAGGATGAAGAACACCACCAGCTGGGCGATGAGGGTTGCGTTCAAATTCACGACGTCTGCCCCCTATGAAAAAACGGATGGGCGTTCACGACTCCGAGGATCAGAGCTGGAACGGGTTGGCGAACGCGAACATCATCGCGATACCGACGCCGACAGGAACGCCGCGTCGATCAGACCGGCGAGCAGGAACATCTTGGTTTGCAGCGCGTTCATCAGCTCGGGCTGACGGGCGGAGGCTTCGAGGTATTTCGACCCCATGATGGCGATACCGATACAGGCGCCGATGGCCCCAAGACCGACGATGAGACCAGCGGCGAGCGCGACGAGACCCAGAACGTTTTCCATGACGACTCCTAGTGGTTGATGACGAAAAAAGAAAAGCAAGATTTTACAACGTTTACGCGCGACTGCCGGCAGCGAAACGCGATCCCGCCACCGGCCTCGGCTCAATGCCCCTCGTGGGCTTGTCCCACATAGACCAGCGTCAGCATCATGAAGATGAACGCCTGCAAGGTGATGATCAGAATGTGAAAGATGGCCCACGCCGTACCGGCCAGGACATGGCCGACGAAACCGAGCACGGTGGCGGTACCACCGAGCAGCGCAATCAGAATGAAGATGAGCTCACCGGCGTACATGTTGCCGAAGAGTCGCAGCCCGTGCGAGAGCGTTTTCGCAAGGAACTCGATGATCTGCATGAGAAAGTTGATCGGGTAGAGCAGCGGATGGCTGCCGAAGGGCGCGGTGAAGAGCTCATGCAACCACCCCCCGAGTCCCTTGATCTTCACGTTGTAATAAATGCAGATGAGCAGAACTCCGATGGACATCCCCAGAGTAGCATTGATGTCCGCCGTGGCCACCACGCGGAGATAAGCGTGGTGCGGGTCACCCCCGGCAGCCACATAAATACCTTCCCAGATACGGGGCAATAGGTCGACCGGCACCAGATCCATCGCGTTCATGAAGAAAATCCAGATGAACACGGTCAGCCCGAGGGGCGCGACGAACTTGCGCGATTCGGCGCTGTGAATCACCCCCTTGGCCTGATCGGCAACCATCTCGACCAGGATCTCGACCGCCGCCTGAAAGCGCGTCGGCACGCCGGATGTGGCTTTTCTCGCCGCCCGATACAGGAGGTAGACCGTCAGCCATCCCAGCAGAACCGAAAAAAAGAGCGTATCGAGATTGATCACCGAAAAGTCGACGATGTCTTTCTGCGGCCCACCCAGGGTATTCAAGTGGGTCAAGTGATGGACGACATATTCGGACGCCGTTGGCCCCTGTGCGCTTGCAGTCATGCTTTTCCCTCAGATTTTGCGTAAAAATCCAGCAACCGCCACGTTCGCATAGAGCGCCACGATCAAGCCCGCGAGCAGCGCCGGCCAGCTCTCCACGGCCCCCTGTCGCACGAACGCGAACAGCAACAGCACGATGGCGGCGATCTTCAAAAACTCACCGGCCAAGAATCCGACTGCCGAGGGTGAGCCCAAGCATGCGCGCAACGTCAGATAAGCGGCGAACGCGGCATTGGGGATACACACCGAGAGCGCTCCGATCGCCGCCGATCGACCCACCGCCTCCCCGGCCACGGCCCAAGCCGCCAGCACGACGAGCAGCCCGACAACCAACTGCCATGCCGCGAGGCGCATCAAACCCGTGCCCACAGCGGCCACCCCCTGCGAAAAATCCCGTGGATTCTAAAGCACATCGAGCGCTGCTGTCAAACTTCGTTACACCATTCGCCCGTTTCGATCGAATCCGCTTTTCCCTCGATTAAAATCACGGTTCGATTTCCTGTCCAGGAGAAATTCATGCCTTTCACTGCCGTCGATCCCGACTACGTGGCCCGCGTGCGCGATAGTTTCTCCCGCCAGCGCGTGATGCAGACCCTTGGCGCCGAGATCACCCGGGTCGAACCGGGCGAAGTGGAGATCGTTCTGCCCTTTCGCGCCGATCTGACGCAGCAGCACGGCTTCCTGCACGCCGGGGTCGTCATCACCGTCCTCGACAGCGCGCTCGGCTATGCCGCCTATTCGCTCATGCCTCCCGGCCATGCGGTGCTCTCGGTGGAAATCAAGACCAACCTGCTCGCACCCGCCCGAGGCGATCGCTTGGTGGCGATAGGGCGCGTGGTACGCGCCGGGCGCACCCTCACGGTGTGTCTGGGCGAAGGCTGGATGGAACGCGCGGACGGGCGCGAGCAGGTGGCGTTGATGACGGCCACCATGATCGGCTTGCCCGATCGGGAATAATGGGCGCAGCCGCCGCGGCGGCCGCGCCCTCGCCATTTCAAGCCAGCCAGCGCTTGCGCCGGCGGTAGTGCTTGACGTTGTGGTAATCGACGGCGTGACTGCCCCCCAGGTAAAAATCTTGGATATCGGGGTTTTGCCGTAGCACCTCGGCAGGACCGTCCATCACGATGCGCCCCTGGTCGACGACGTAAGCATACTGCACCACGTTCAGGGCCGCCACGGCGTTCTGCTCCACGAGGAGGACGCTCATGCGCTCTTTCTCGTTGATCGTGCGGATGATGCCGAAGATCTCCTTGACGAAGAGCGGCGAGAGCCCCAAGCTCGGCTCATCGAGCATCAGAAGTTTCGGCTCGGTCATCAGCGCCCGGCCGATGGCCAGCATCTGCTGCTCGCCGCCGGAGAGATAACCTGCCTTCGATTTCGCCCGCTCGACCAGGCGCGGGAAGTAACCATAGACCATGTCTCGCAGCTGCAGGTAGCGGCGCTGGTCGCGCCCCCGGTAGGCGGCGATGAGGTTTTCCTCCGGCGTGAGATGCCCGAAGACGCGCCGCCCCTCGAGCACGTGGGCGATACCCAGGTGCACGCGCTGCGGCGCGGGCATCGTGCCCAGATCGCGCCCGGCGAACTCGATGTGCCCGCGGGTGACCTCGCCGCGCTCGGGCGCGAGCAGACCGCTCACCGATTTCAGCGTGGTGCTCTTGCCGGCGCCATTCGCGCCGAGCAAGGCCACCATGTCCCCCTCGCGGATCTCGAGCGAGATCCCCTTGATCGCCAAGAACACCTTGTCGTAGATCACTTCGACGTTGGATAGTCGCAACAGCACGGGGGCCGTGCCACGCGTATCGCCCGTTTGGCTCATGCTCGCTCCCTGTACGGCGCCGGGGACATCCCCGGCGCCGCCTCCCCTCATTTCGCCTGGCTGAACTTCGCCGCGCTCGCGCGGGCTTCTTCCCACACCACGTCCTGATAGGCCGCAGCCCAATCGCTCACGGGAACCCAGGCTTTGCCGTCCCACTGCGACACGCGCGCCTGACCGCCACCCTGGTGATCTTGCGGCGTGATCGTCACGGGTGGCATGAAGCCTTGGGTGTCGAGATTGTTCACCATCTCCAACCCTGCCTTGAGTTTTTCGGCGGTGAGCGGCGGACCGAGTTTTTCCAGGGCGAGTTTGGCCCCTTCGGTCGCGATCACCATGTCGGCCACGCCGTAGTTGTAGTAGGTGTTACCCACTCGCGCTTCTGGCCCGGCGCCCTTGCCGGTCTTGTAGACCTTGTCGAGGATGCGCTGGATGATGGGATGATCGCGGCCGGGCTGCACCACTTCGACGCGCTTGATGCCGATGGCCGTGCTCTCGCCGATGTTCTTCATGTCGGTCTCGGTGAGCCAGACCACCGACAGGATCTTCGCCGGATCGATGCCGTTGCGCACTGCTTCGCGCACCGACACCATTTGCGAGTTGCCCGCTCCCCAGATCAGCACGAAGTCGGGACGATACCGTCGAACGTCCGACCATACCGCCGATTGCTCATTACCCGGGCTCGGATAAGCGAACGTGCGCAACTCGAAGGACTTCTGCTCCGCGAGCTTTTGCAAGATGGGCAAAGGCTCACGCCCGAAGGGAGTATCGATGTGCACGTGCGCGATTTTCTTGCCCTTGAGCCCCCCTTGGGTGTCCTCGACGTACTTGAGCAGACGCGTCGCCTGCGACCAGTAAGTGGCCATCATGGGGAAGACGTAGGGGAAGGCCTCGCCCACCATGGCGTCACCTCGCCCGTGCAGCGGCGTACCCAGTACCACCTTGTCCTGCAACGCCCGCGGTACGACGGCGTTGGCCACCGGCGTGCTCAGGAACATGAAGTAGATCGCGCCTTCCTCGCGCGCGCGGTTGTAGAGCTCCAGGCCGCGCTGCGGCTCGTTGCCGTGGTCGCGCACGATGGCCTCGAACTTCTGCCCCTTGATGCCACCCTCCTCGTTGATCAGCGTGAGGTAGTCGCGCTGCCCCTGGCTGAACTCGTCGGCCACGAAGGTGTAGACCTTGGTGAAGTCGTGGAACAGGCCGAACTTCACCGTCTCCTGCGCCTGCAGTGCTGGCGCGCCGGCCAATACAGCCGTGGCGAATAGCGCCCCCAGCATGCCTTTCTTGAACGTCGTTTCCATTACGTCTCCTCCTTGTCGTGATGAACCACCTGAAATTTCCATCAGCGGCGCGAGTGCTTGAACGGCCACACGAGAAAGTAATTGCGGATGTTGTCGTAGAGCTTCGCCAGCCCCAACGGTTCGGCGAGCAGAAAGCCGATGATGAGCGCGCCGTAGATCATGAGCGGCAGGTGCGCGAGCAGGTTTGCCGACACCGACAGCCAGCCGGCATCCGACAGCGCCGCGATGCCGTTGGAGAGGATCATCGGCGTGAGTAGCACGAAGGCCGCACCGAGATAGGCGCCGATCACACTGCCCAGGCCGCCGACGAGCACCATGGCCACGAGCTGGGTCGAGACGTTGAAACCGAATTGCTCCGGCGTCACGGCCCGGTAAAAGCAGAAGGCCAGCACGGCCCCGCTCATGCCGCCGAAAAACGAGCTGGTGAAGAACGCGAGCAGCTTGTATTTGAAGGGGCTCACGCCGATCACCGAGGCGGCGTAATCCTTGTCACGGATGGCCACCAGTGCCCGTCCAAAACTGGTGCGCTTGGTGTTGAGCAGGAAAAGCGTCATGAACACCGCCCAGAAGAAGGCGAAGTAGTACCGAGTGAGTCCATCGGACAAGGAGAAAAAGAGCACGCGGGCTTCGGGCGCCTGTAGCGTGGCGTGCGCCCCGCCCGAGATCGCCGGAACGTTCACGATGACCCAGTCGACGAGGTACTGCATGGCGAGCGTGGCCATCACGAGGTAGAGCCCCTTGACGCGCAGGGCTGCCGCCCCAAACAGACAACCGATCACCGCCGCGACGAGCCCCGCCCCGATGAAGGCGAGTTCGAAGGGCACTCCCAGGCGCACGAGGTGGATCGCCGAATAGGCTCCGATGGCCATCACCGCGGCGTAGCCGAAGTGCAGCTGCCCGGCGACCCCCATGAGGAGCGTCAGCGACAGAACGGCCGCGCTCCAGATGAGCCAGGGCAGGAGGTAGTTTTGCAGGTAGAGCTCGGAGAGCCACAGGGGGGCGCTGAGCGCGAGCAGGAAGAGCACCGCCACCAGCCGCCGGTCGGCAGGAATGGGCCACAGCCGACGCGTGTCTTCGTAGCGGGTATGGTGGACGCCGGAGAGACGGTAGAACATGGATCAGACCCTCTCGATGTCTTCGCGACCGAACATGCCGTAGGGCCGGAAGAGGATGGTGAGCACGATCAGCAGGGAAGTAACGACGTCGCGCGTGCCGCCGCCGACGATGGGGTCGAGATAGCCCGGGATCACCGAGCCGAGCACGCCTACCACCAGCCCGCCGACGAATACCCCGATGAGGCTGTCGATACCGCCCAGGATCACCACGGCGATGGCGGGAAAGAGCAACGCAGACAAGGTCCAGTCCACCCCCTGCACCGAGCCCCAGATGGTACCGGCCCCCACGGCGGCCACGCCGGCGATGCCCCAAGAGATGCCGATCGCGCGCTCCACGGAAATGCCTACCGCCCAGCTGGCGACGTGATCGTCCGAGACCGCCCGCAGCTTGGTGCCGAGCCGCGTGCGGAAAAAAAGCATGGCCGCGGCGATGAGCACCATGGCCCCGATCGCCCCGATGAGGTAGGCGCGGTTGACGAAAACGTCGGCCACGACGATGGGCGCGAGGCCGATGCCCAGGTCGAGCCGCTTGGGCGCCGCACCCAGCAGCCCCGGTACGACTCCACGCAGGAAGATGTCCAGCCCGAGCGTGAGCATGACGATCATGATGACCGGCTGCCCCACCATGCGGCGCAGCAGCCAGCGTTCGGTGGCCAGACCGAAGAGGAACATGCCCACCGCCGCGAGCGCGATCGCCAGCCACAGCGGCCAGGAAAGAAGGCTCACCACGGCCCAGACGAGATAACCCGACAACATCACCATCGCGCCCTGCGCCAGATTGGGCACGCCGCTCGCCTTGTAGATCAAGGTGATGCCCAGTGCCACGAGGCTGTACATGAGCCCGGTGCTCAGGCCATTGACGAAGAGTTCGGCCAGAAACAAGAAGTCCATCTCACTCTCCCTGCGCCGAGGCGACGTCGTAGAGCCGCAGACGGCGGGCGATGACGCCGGTCTCGCCGGTTTCGTAGGTGATCGTCGCTTGGAAGTCGATCTCGCGACGCGCCGGATCGTAGAGCGCCTCGAGGATGGGTGCATAGCGCTCGTAGATCACCTTGCGACGCAGCTTGCGCGTGCGCGTGACTTCGCCGTCGTCCGGGTCGAAGGGCTTGTGCAAATTGACGAAACGGCGGATGCGCAGCCCCGACGGCAGCACATCGTTGACGTGCGCGATGACGCCGGCGACCAAATCGTAGACTTCGGGCTTCTGCGACAGGTCGGCATAGGAGGTGTAAGGCACGCCGTGTTCCTCCGCCCAGTGCCCCACCGCCTCGAGGTCGATACAGACGATGGCGGAAAGGAAGGGACGGTTCTCGCCGATGACGCAGACGTCCTTGACGTACTGGCTGAACTTGATGCGGTTCTCGACGTAGGTGGCGACGTAGCGCTCGCCGGAGGCGGTGTAGGCCACTTCCGACAAGCGTCCGAGCACGACGAGCGAGCCATCTTCTTCGAAGTAGCCGGCATCGCCCGTGTGCAGCCACCCGTCTTCCAGGGCCTCTTCGCTCGCCTTGGGATTGTCGTAGTAGCCGTCGAAGACGTTGTCACCGCGCACGAGGATCTCGCCGCTGTCGGCGATTTTCACCTCCACGCCGGGGAAGGGACGTCCGACGGTGTGCAGCTTGACGTCATCGGCCGACTGGGCGGCGCACAGGGCGCAGTTCTCGGTCTGGCCATAGAACTGGCGCAGCGGCACGCCGAGCGCGCGCAGGAAAAGGAAGTCGTCCTCGCCGATCGCCTCGCCGGCGGTATAGGCGCGCCGTACGCGGGCAAGCCCCAGCTGGTCCTTGATCGGACCATAGATCATCCACTCGCCCAGCGCCCGCCACAGCCGTGCACCGAGCGAGGGCGGGTCGCCGGCCAGGCGCCGCCGCTCGAGCTCGATGGCGAAGGCCATGAAATGCTCGTAGAGTCGGCGCTTGAGCGGGGTGGATTCGTCCATCCCCACCTGGATGCGGGTGATCATGCCGGCCCAGGCACGCGGCGAAGAAAAGAAGACGGTGGGGGCGATCTCGCGCAGGTCGCGGATCACCGTTTCCTGTCGCTCGGGGATGTTCACCGCGAAACGCAGGGCGAAGGCCGCCCCGATGGAGAAGATGTAGTCGCCCACCCACGCCATGGGCAGGTAGGCGACGTGCACGTCGCCGTTCTGGAAGTAACCCGCCTGCGCGGCGTTGCGTACCGCCGAGAGCACGTGGCCGTGCTTGAGGGGCACCCCCTTGGGCGTGCCGGTAGTGCCGGATGAATGCAGTAGCACGGCGACGTCGTAGGGCGAAGGACGTTCGAGTAGGGCCTGACGCAGCATGGGGTCGGCGGCGAGCCGCTCGCGCCCGCGCGCGACGACCTCGGCAAAGGCGACGAAACGCTCGGGCATCTTGCCCGCCAGACCGCGCGGGTCGTCGTAGACGATGAGCCGGTAGCGTTCACCGTGCTCCTTTTCCAGCTGCAGCAGCTTGTCGACCTGCTCCTGGTCTTCGACGACGGCACAGCGCACGTCTTCGCGCTCGGCGAGCAGTGCGATCTCCTCGGGCGTGGCGTCGGGATACGCCGGCGAGGCGATGGCGCGCAAGGCCCCCAGCGCGACCATGGCGAAATAGAGCGCCGGCCGGTTGTCGCCGACGATCTGCACCACCTCGAAGGGACGCACGCCAAGGGATTCGAGGCCGGCGGCGAAGGCGAGCACCGTGTCGTGATAATCCTGCCAGGTGTATTCGCGCCAGATGCCGCGGTCGCGTTCGCGCATGGCGATCTCGGCCGGA
Organism: Tepidiphilus baoligensis; assembly: GCF_012911495.1. Classification (NCBI taxonomy): domain Bacteria; kingdom Pseudomonadati; phylum Pseudomonadota; class Hydrogenophilia; order Hydrogenophilales; family Hydrogenophilaceae; genus Tepidiphilus; species Tepidiphilus baoligensis. The sequence continues at coordinate 122,909 of NZ_JAAAUB010000003.1, read as the reverse complement.
TGGCTCGAGGCGTTGGCGGCGAGCAGCGCGAGCAGGTGATCCCCTTTACGCCAGTCGTGGGGACGCCAGGGCAGGGCTCGAGGCAGATCGTCAGGCCGCATCGCTCGCTCCGATGTAGGCGGCCACGACGGCCGGGTCGTTGATGGTCTCGCGCGGGGGCCCTTCGGCGATCTTCACGCCGTCGTTGAACACCGCCACGCGGTGGCAGATCGAGGTGACCACGTCCATGTGGTGTTCGATCATGAGGATGGTGAGGCCGAGATCCTCGTGCGCATCCAGGATGAAGCGCACCATGTACTCTTTCTCTTCCTGGTTCATGCCGGCCATGGGCTCGTCGAGCACCAGCAGCCGCGGCTCGGCGGCCAGCGCCCGAGCGAGCTCGACGCGCTTTTGCAGGCCCAGGGGAATGACGTCGACGGGCTCGTCGCGCACGTCTTCGAGCTGCAGTAGGTTGATCACGTCCTCGACCTTGGCGCGGTGGGCCACCTCCTCTTTCTTCGCCCACCACCAGTAGCCGAGCGTGGCGAGCGCGCTCGGGCGCATGTGGATGTGACGCCCGACGAGGATGTTGTCGAGCACGGTGAGGCCGCGAAAGAGCGCGACGTTCTGGAAGGTGCGCGCCACGCCCTTTTGCGCGATGCGATAAGGGGGAAGCCCGTTGATCTGTTCGTCGAACAGGAACACCCGCCCTTTCTGCGGCGGATAAAAACCGGTGACGGTATTGACGAGGGTGGTCTTGCCGGAGCCGTTCGGCCCCACCAACCCGAAGATTTCACCTTGGAAGATCGCCAGATCGGGGCCCTTGAGCGCATGCAGGCCGCCGAACCAGCGATTGACGTTTTCACAGCGCAGCGCAACCCTGCGCGCGGCTTCGGCCGTCGTCGCCACTCCTCCCTCCTTGTACTGCATCGCAATATCGAATGATGGTGCGATGAACGTTTGTTATCGTATAGGGGAGATACTAGAGGAACTCCGATAGGGGGTCAAGAGGGGGGGGAACGAGATGGAATTTGTTGCATGGCAACGATGCTCACACCTTGCCGGCCGCCAGCAGGGCCGCATATTCCTCGTCGGTGAAAAGCCGGGAACGGACGAGGAAACGCACCCCCTCGCCATTTTCCAGGGAGAACATGCCGCCGCGGCCGGGCACGACGTCGATGATGAGCTGCGTGTGTTTCCAGTACTCGAACTGCGGCTTGCTGATGTAGAACGGCGCCCCGCCGATCTCGCCGAGCAGGACATCGTTGTCGCCCACGATGAACTCCCCTTGCGGATAGCACATGGGGGAAGATCCGTCGCAGCAACCGCCGGATTGATGAAACATCACGGGTCCGTACTTCTCCTGGAGCCTTTTGATGAGCTCGAGCGCGGCCGGCGTGGCGATCACTTGAAGGGAAATCTCGGCCATGTCTGTTCTCCGAATACACTTCGGGGGAGGTCACCCTCCCCCGAAAGATGGATGAGCGGCCTAAACCCGGTTGCCTCCGCGGGCAACGAGTGAAGCAGGGTTTAGAACCGGGTGATTACATTGAACCCCATCGTTTTGTATTCACTCATCGCTTTGAAGACGTCGTTGACCTCCTCGAGCGCCACCTCACGACTGATGAGCGACTTCGGATTGAGCTTTCCTTGAGACATGAGGGCGAGCAGGCCGGCATAGTCGGGGTGCGGATTGCCAAAGCTGCCGACAAACTCGGCCTCGAGGGCGACGAAGAGGTCGACCGGCAAGGAGATCATGCCGCCCTCTTCCTTGGTGGTGAGCCCGACCTGCACGTGCCGTCCGCCGCGACGCAGCGACAAGACCGAATTGAGCGTCGTCTCACGCACACCCAAGGCTTCGATGCTGGCATGCGCCCCGCCTTTGGTGATTTCCTTGATCGCCTCAGGGACTTTATCGCGCTTGGCATTGACCACGGCCACCGCCCCTTCCTGTTTGGCCTTCTCGAGCTTGGCTTGGTCGATGTCGACGGCGATCACGTTTTTGCCCAGGGCTGCAGCGATCTGCACCGCCGACAATCCCACGCCACCGGCGCCATGCACCGCCACCCACTCTCCAGGTTTTCCGCCGGCACGTACCACCCCGTGGAAAGCGGTCATGTAGCGGCAGCCGATGGCAGCGGCCGCCATAGTATCGACGTTCTCGGGCAGGCGAATGAGGTTGAAATCGGCATTGCGCACAACTACGTATTGGGCGTAGCCGCCGTTGTAGCCGGTACTCAGACCAAAAATGACGACGTTTTCGCAGATGTTAGGTCTGCCCTGCAGGCAATATTCACAATGGCCACAGGCGGAGTGAAAAGGCACCGTGACGGCGTCCCCTTTGCGGTATTTCTTGACGTTACTGCCCACCTCCTCGACCACGCCACCGATCTCATGCCCTGGCACAATGGGCAGATCGGGCGAGATGCCGACCCAAGCCCAATCCCCTTGCCAAGCGTGCCAATCAGAGCGACAGATACCACAAGCCTCAACCCGTAGGACAACATCATCTGGACCCGGCTTAGGATTGGGTAGTTCGTCGATCTTCAGCGCTTCGCGGTGTTTGACCATCACAGCGGCTTTCATCACATGCTCTCCTTCATTCTTTTAGTATGTTGAGTCACCCACGACTTCTGTCTATAGGTGTATAAACCTTAGTTTATACGAACCTTCTTGTCAACCCTCTCTTGTAGGATTTTTTTGATTGCCCATGAGCCCAGGGCTGCAGCACGGGCGGCTGTGCCGACCGTGCTGCTAGACCCGTCAGAAAAAGCCCAGCTTCTTCGGCGAGTAGCTCACCAGTAGGTTCTTCGTCTGCTGATAATGCTCCAGCATCATCTTGTGGTTCTCACGGCCGATGCCGGACTGCTTGTAACCGCCGAAGGCCGCGTGCGCCGGATAGAGGTGGTAGCAGTTGGTCCACACCCGACCGGCTTGGATGCCGCGGCCCATGCGATAGGCCCGGCTGCCGTCGCGCGTCCACACGCCCGCGCCCAGACCGTAGAGGGTATCGTTGGCGATCGCGAGCGCCTCGGCCTCGTCCTTGAAGGTGGTGACCGCCAGCACGGGGCCGAAGATCTCCTCCTGGAAGATGCGCATCTTGTTGTGCCCTTTGAAGATCGTGGGCTTGACGTAGTAACCGCCGGCGAGTTCTCCAGGCAGCTTGGCCTGTTCGCCGCCGATGAGACACTGCGCCCCCTCTTGCTTGCCGATGTCGAGATAGGAGAGGATCTTCTCCAGTTGCTCGGAGGAAGCCTGAGCGCCGATCATCGTCGTCGGATCGAGCGGGTTGCCCTGTTTGATCGCCTTGACGCGTTCCAGGGCGCGCGACATGAATTTGTCGTAGATCGACTCCTGGATGAGGGCGCGCGAAGGACAGGTGCACACTTCGCCCTGGTTGAGGGCGAAGAGCACCATGCCTTCGATTGCCTTGTCAAAGAAGTCGTCGTCGGCCGCGGCCACGTCCTCGAAGAAGACGTTGGGCGATTTGCCGCCGAGCTCCAGCGTGACCGGGATGAGATTCTGGCTGGCATACTGCATGATGAGCCGGCCGGTGGTGGTCTCGCCGGTGAAGGCGATCTTGGCGATGCGCGGGCTGGTGGCCAGGGGCTTGCCCGCCTCGAGCCCAAAGCCATTGACGACGTTGACCACCCCCGGCGGGATGATGTCGGCGATGAGCTCCATGAGCACCATGATGCTCACGGGCGTCTGCTCGGCGGGCTTGAGCACCACGCAGTTGCCAGCCGCCAGCGCCGGGGCGAGTTTCCAGGCCGCCATCAGGATGGGGAAGTTCCAGGGAATGATCTGCCCGACCACGCCCAGCGGCTCGTGGAAGTGGTAGGCGACGGTATTTTCGTCGATCTCGGAGAGCGTCCCTTCTTGGGCGCGGATGCAGCCGGCGAAGTAGCGGAAGTGATCGACGGCAAGCGGAATGTCGGCCGCAAGGGTTTCGCGGATGGGCTTGCCGTTGTCGACGGTCTCGGCGTAGGCGAGTTTTTCCAGGTTCTGCTCGATGCGGTCGGCAATCGCCAACAGCATCTTCGCGCGTTGCGCCGGCGGGGTCTTGCCCCATTTCTCCTTGGCGGCATGCGCGGCATCGAGCGCGAGCTCGATGTCTTCGGCCGTGGAGCGCGCCGCTTGGCAGAACACCTTGCCAGTGATGGGCGTGATGTTGTCGAAGTACTGCCCCTTGACGGGCGGCACCCATTTGCCGCCGATGAAGTTGTCGTACTTGGCCTTGAACTGGACCGGGGCGGACGGATCGCCAGGGAACGGATAAGTCATGTGCTCCTCTCCTCTTCTGATGGTAGGAAACCGATGGAAAACTCCATGCGCCCTTGCCAAGGCGCAGGCAAGACGAGATTGCAAGCATCGTGCCAATCCTGAAACGAACCTCTTTATCCATTGATCCAAGGATTTTTTTGCTATGCTGTCTCAGCGAGACGTCGCAAAATGAGACATCGACCGTCTCATCGTCTCAGATTCGACGAATCAACAAGAAAAACAGTCATACAAGCATGGAAAAGGAGGGACGAAGGATGACCATGCTGACTCCATCGCTGGAATCGGTCGCACTCGCCCGTCAGACGTTCATCGAACGGGGAGAGCTCACCGCGCTGCACCTGGCACCCGAGATCGTGCGCTCGTGGCAGCGCTGCCGTGCAAAAGGCCTTTCATGCGATCGACATCCTGATGTCAAGGAGAGTCTGGTCGATACGCCTCGACTCACCACCGCCCGCGAACGATTGGAAGAATGGCTGCGCTACGCCCGCCCGGTATTCGAGAGCGTTTTCGGCAATCTGCAGGAGGGACGAAGCGTCCTCGCGCTGGCAGACCCTGAAGGCGTCATCGTCGAGACGAGCGGCGATCCGCGCTTCCTCGAACGCGCGCAACGGGTCCACCTGGCCCGCGGTGCGATCTGGCACGAAGGCGTGCGCGGCACCAACGCCGTGGGTACGGCGATCGCCGAAGGGGCTCCGGTCGAGGTGCTGGGGCCGGAGCATTATCTGAGCTGCAACGAATTTCTCGCCTGCACCGCCGCCCCCATCTTCGACGGCACTGGCCGCTTGGTGGCGGTGCTCGACGTCTCCTGCGACTGGCACGACCACCATCCACACACCCGCGCCCTGGTCGATACGGCGGTGCGCCTGATCGAGAACCACGCCATCGTTGCCCGCCACCGCGGTCTGCGCATCCATTTGCATCGCGATGCGCACGCCCTGGGCAGCTTCGTCGATCACGCCATCGTCTGCGTGGACGACGACGGTCGCGTGGTGGCAGCCAATTCCGCTGCCCGCCGCCTTTTTTCTCTACGGCACGAGGAGCTTGGTGCGGTGCCACTGGAACGGCTCTTCCGCCGCGCCGCCCCCGTGCCGCGCGGCGACGAACCGGTGCTGCTGTACGATCCGCAGGGCAATCCCCTCTATGCGCGCTTCGAAGGACGCCGCGCGCGCGTCGTGATCCGCCGCGCCGATCCTGCACCGGCCAACGATGCCTTGGCCGAGCTCGACACCGGCGACGAGGCGCTGCGCCGGGTCATCGCCCAGGCCCGTCGGGTGCTCGACAAGGACATCCCCATCCTGCTGCGCGGCGAGAGCGGCGTGGGCAAGGAACTCTTCGCCCAAGCCCTCCATCGCAGCTCGCCGCGGCGCGACAAACCGTTCGTAGCGGTCAATTGCGCTGCGTTACCGGAAGCGCTCATCGAGGCCGAGCTCTTCGGCTATGCCCCCGGCGCCTATACCGGCGCGCGCCGCGAGGGGAGCCTCGGGCGCATCCGCGAGGCGCACGGCGGCACGCTCTTTCTCGACGAGATCGGCGACATGCCGCTCGCGCTGCAGGGGCGACTGCTGCGGGTGCTGGAGACGAAGGAGGTCGTGCCACTGGGCGGAAAACCGGTGCGCGTCGAGTTTGCGCTCATCGCGGCCACGCACCGCGACCTGCCGGCAGAAGTCGAGGCGGGGCGATTCCGCGCCGATCTCTACTATCGGCTGGCGGGCCTGACGCTGACCCTGCCGCCGCTGCGCGAGCGCAGCGATCTACCCGTGCTGGTGGAGCGCATCCTGCGCGCCTGCGCGCCGGACCGGGACCTGAGGCTCGCGCCCGAGGTGGCCGCCGCGTTCGCGGCCCATTCCTGGCCGGGCAACGTGCGGGAACTGGCGCAGGCGCTGCGCGTAGCCGCGGCCTTGGTGGATGAGGAGGAAACGGTGATCGGCTGGGATGCGCTGCCCGAGGGGCTGGCGATGGCGTTGCGGCCACGGGCCGGCATGTCCCCCTCCCTGCCGCAAGGGCAGGAAGAGACATTGGAACTGGCAACCCTGTCGCGCGCCGCGATCGAGCGGGCGCTCGTCGCAAGCCGCGGCAACCGCACGGCGGCGGCAAGGCGCCTGGGCATCAGCCGCGCCACGCTCTACCGCAAATTGCGCGAGATGGGCAGCACCCCCGCGCAAGCGGCGGGTTGACCGTTCAGGCCCGCACGCCCAGGCGTTCGAGCAGGCCCTCGAGCGTGTCGTCGTCGGCGAAGGCGATCTCGAGCGTGCCGCGCCCGTCGCGGCGGCGCTTGATGAGGACTGGCGCGCCGAAGTGTTCGGAAAGCGCCTCTTCCAGCCGCCGCCAGTCGGGGTCTTTCACCGCTTCGGGTTTGGGCGCGGGCGGAGCGAGCAGCGCCTGCACGGCGCGTTCGGTCTGGCGCACCGACCAACCCTGCGCCGCGGCGCGCCGGGCGAGCTCCACCTGCTGCGGCACGGCGAGCGCGAGCAGCGCCCGCGCGTGGCCCATCTCCAAGGCGCCTTCCATCAGCAGCTCGCGCACCGGTTCGGCCAATTGCAACAGGCGCAGCAGGTTGGTGACCGCCGAGCGGCTGCGACCGACGGCCTCGGCCGCCTGCTGGTGCGTCATACCGAATTCGTCGATGAGCCGCTGCAACCCCAGGGCCTCTTCGATGGGGTTGAGATCCTCGCGCTGGAGGTTCTCGATGAGCGACATCGCCAGCGCCGCTTCGTCCGGAATCTCACGCACGAGGCAAGGCACTTCCAGCAGCCCGGCCATGCGGGCGGCACGCCAGCGCCGCTCGCCGGCGATGAGCTCGTAGCGCTCGCCCACGGGACGCACCAGCAGCGGCTGCATCACGCCCTGGGCACGGATCGAGGCGGCGAGCTCTTCTAGCGCCTGCGGATCCATGCGCGTGCGCGGCTGGTAGCGGCCGGGATCGATGCGATCGATATCGACATGGCACAACGTCTCCTCCGCGGTCGAAACCGGTGCGCCCAGCAGCGCGTCCAGTCCGCGACCCAGGCCCTTGCGCTTGCCCGCCGCCATCAGTGCGCCTCCGTGAGCGGGGCTGACACGCCCAGGCGCCGTTCCAGCTCGGCGGCGAATTCGAGGTAGGCGAGCGCGCCTCGTGCGCGGGGATCGAACACGACTCCGGGCATGCCGTGGCTCGGCGCCTCAGCCAGGCGCACGTTGCGCGGGATCACCGTCGTGAAGACTTTCTCGCCGAAATGGCGCTGCACTTCCTCCGAGACCTGCTGCTGCAGCGTCACGCGCGGATCGAACATCACCCGCAGCAGCCCGACGATGCGCAAGTCCCGGTTGAGGTTCGCATGCACCCGCTTGATGGTGTTGGCCAGATCCGACAAGCCTTCGAGCGCATAGTATTCGCATTGCATTGGAATGATCACGCCGTGGGCGCAGGTGAGTGCGTTGAGCGTGAGCAGCGACAGCGACGGCGGACAGTCGATGAGCACGAAATCGTAGGCGGCAGGAGTGGCGGCAAGCGCGTCACGCAGACGGAATTCGCGTCGCGGCAGGTCGACGAGCTCCACTTCGGCCCCGGCGAGTTCCCGATTGGCGGGCAGCACGTCGTAGCCGCCGGATTCGGAGCGCAACGTTGCCTCTTCCAGGCCCGACAGCCCCACCAGCACCTGATAGACGGAGCGCTCGAGCGTGCGCTTGTCGATGCCGCTGCCCATGGTGGCGTTGCCCTGCGGGTCGAGGTCGACGAGCAGCACGCGGTGCCCCCGCCGGGCGAGCGCCGCGGCAAGGTTGACGCTGGTCGTGGTCTTGCCGACCCCGCCCTTTTGGTTGGCGATGCAAAACACGTGGCCCATCAGCGAAATTCCCCGATCACGAGATGGCGCGCCTCGGCAAGCCCCGGCACGTCCAGCGGAACGACTCGTGTCACCACGTCCGCCGGCAGGCCGGCGAGTTCGTCGCGGTGGCGCGGCCCTTTCATGGCATACCAGTGCCCACCCGGCGACAGGAGGTGGCGGGTGAGCGCGACGAACTCGTCGAAGCGCGCGAATGCTCGCGAGATGATACCCGAGATCGGCGCCGGCGGCCGCCAGCGCTCGACCCGTTCGTGCCAGGGATGGAATCCTTTCAGCCCCAATTCGATCGCCGCCTGGCGCTGAAAGGCGATTTTTTTCGCCACCGCGTCGAGCGAATGGACGACGAGCGGACTTTCCTCGGCCTGCGCCACGAGGGCAAGCACGAGCCCCGGCAGCCCTGCGCCGGAGCCGACGTCGACGAGCACCCGTTCCTGCCGCACCCAAGGCCAGACGGCGAGCGCGTCGAGCAGGTGGTGGGTGACGACTTCGTCGAGCCGCGCGATCGCCGTGAGGTTGTAGACGCGGTTCCACTTCACGAGCAGCCCGGCGTAGCGCCACAGCGCATCCAGCGTCGCCGCGGGCAAGGAAAGCCCGAGCGCAGCGACGCCTTCTTCGAGCAGGGCGCGCGCCGCGGTCTCGTCCAGCGGCGCAGGAGCGCGAGGGCTCACTCGGCGCCCTCCGGCGCCACTTCGGTCTGGGGCGCGGATTCGCCGCGGCGCAGCCACACGAGCAAAATGGCGATCGCCGCCGGCGTCACGCCTTGGATGCGGCTCGCCTGCCCCAGGGTTTCCGGCGCGTGCTGGGCGAGTTTCTGCTGGATCTCGCGCGACAGCCCCGGGATGCGGGAATAATCGATCCCCGGCGGAATGCGGACCGCCTCGGCAGCCTTGAGCCGCTCGACCTCGGTGTGCTGGCGCGCGAGGTAACCGTGGTACTTGGCAGCGATCTCGAGCTGCTCGATCACGGCTGGGTCGCATTCGGGCAGATCCGGCGCGCCGGGCAAGGTCATGAGTTCCTCGTAACGCACCCCCGGGCGGCGCAGCAGATCGAAGAAGCTCGCCTCGCGCTCGAGCGGCGCGCCCAGTACTTGGGCGAACGTCTGCGCCTCTTCGGCCGAGAGTCGGGCCGGCACGACCCGCTGTGCCTGCAGACGCGCGGTCTCGCGCTCGATCGCCTCGCGTTTGCGGCAGAACGCCGTCCAGCGCAGATCATCGACCAGCCCCAGGCGACGCCCGATCTCGGTGAGCCGCAGATCGGCGTTGTCCTCGCGCAACTGCAAGCGGAACTCGGCGCGCGAGGTGAACATGCGGTAAGGTTCGCTCACGCCCTTGGTGACGAGATCATCGACGAGCACGCCGAGATAAGCCTCGTCGCGTCGCGGCCACCACGGCTCGTGCCCCAGCGCGAACCGGGCGGCATTGACCCCGGCGAGGAGCCCCTGCGCCGCGGCCTCTTCGTAGCCGGTGGTGCCGTTGATCTGGCCGGCAAAGAAAAGCCCGTGGAAGTGCTTGGTCTCGAGGCTGTGCTTGAGGTGGCGCGGATCGTAGTAGTCGTATTCGATGGCGTAGCCGGGACGCAGCACATGCACCCGCTCCAGCCCCGGGATGGTGCGCAGCATCTCGATCTGCACGTCGAAGGGCAGCGACGTGGACACGCCGTTGGGATAGATCTCGTTCGTCTCCAGCCCCTCGGGTTCGAGGAAGACGTTGTGCCCGTCCTTGTCGGCGAAGCGGTGGATCTTGTCCTCGATCGAGGGACAGTAGCGCGGCCCCACCCCCTCGATCACGCCGGAGTACATGGGCGAGCGGTCGAGGTTGCGGCGGATGATCTCGTGCGTGCGCGCGTTGGTGCGCGTGATCCAGCAGGGCCGCTGCGGCGGATGCAGGGCGCGCGAGCCGAGAAAGCTGAACACCGGCTCGGGATCGTCGCCCGGCTGCACGGTGCAGCGGGAGAAGTCGATGGTGCGCGCATCGAGCCGCGGCGGCGTGCCGGTTTTCAGGCGCCCCTTGGGCAGCCCCAGCTCGGCGAGCCGCTGCGCCAGCGACACGGAAGCCGGATCGCCCGCCCGGCCGGCCGTGTAGCGCGACAGGCCCACGTGCACGAGGCCGTTCAGGAACGTGCCGGTGGTGAGCACCACCGCCGGGGCCTCGAAACGGATACCGAGTTGCGTCACCACCCCCTGCACGCGATCGCCCTGCACCAGCAGGTCGTCGACCGCCTGCTGGAAGAGCCACAAATTGGGCTGGTTCTCCAGGCGCTTACGGATCGCCTTGCGGTAGAGCACGCGATCGGCCTGGGCGCGGGTGGCGCGCACCGCCGGCCCCTTGCTCGCATTGAGGATGCGGAACTGGATGCCGGCTTCGTCCGTGGCGAGCGCCATCGCCCCGCCCAAGGCGTCGACTTCCTTGACGAGATGCCCCTTGCCGATGCCGCCGATGGAGGGGTTGCAGCTCATCTGCCCCAGGGTGTCGAGGTTGTGGGTCAGCAGCAGCGTGCGCGCGCCAGCGCGCGCCGCGGCCAAGGCCGCTTCGGTCCCGGCGTGGCCGCCGCCGACGACGATGACGTCGAAGCGTTCGGGAAAGATCATGGGCGTGCGATGATCGAGGAAAACTTTTCATTATAGGCGTTTTCGACGCCAAAGAACAGCAAAGGGTTCAGTGTCCGCCGCGGGCGAAGAGCCCCGCTTACAGCCTGCTCAACCACACCCAGCAGGCCCGCCGTTCATGCACGCTTTTCGACGAGCTCGTCGAGCTCGTCGAGGAACCGGGCGATCTCCGCGATCAATGCATCGGGCCGTTCCCGATGCGGGCTGTGGCCACACTGCGGCAATACCACCATCTTCCCACGGGGCGCCCCTAGGGCGATTTTCTCGATCTGGGACAAGGTCGCGTATTCGTCCCGATCACCCTGCACTGCCAGCACCGGACAGGCGATCTTCGGGATCTCCGCCTCGATGTTCCACGCGCGAAACGCGGCAGAGAGCCAAGTATCACGCCACTCGGCGAATACACGTTGCGGATCGGGCTGATGCCGCGCCAGGCGCTGCGGCCAGTCGGTCGTATGCCACAGCCGGTCGGCCGCTTCGATTCCGGCGATCGCCTCCGGTTCCACCTCGACGTGCGGCGCGATCAGCACCGCCGCTTCTGGCTGGGGCGCCATACCGGAAGCGGCGTGGAGGAGAGCGATCGAAGCCCCGTCGCTGTGCCCCACGAGCACCGGGCGCTCGATCTCCAGCGCTTCCAGCACTCGCGGCAACCAATGCCAAGCCTCGCGGTGCAAGTAATCCAAACCGCGCGGACGACCTTCTCGCCCACTGCGCCCATAACCCTGTCGTGAATAGGCCATCACGGGACGGCGCAGAGCGTCCGCGAGGCGCTGCGGGAAATCCCGCCAGATCGACACCGATCCCAGAGCTTCATGCAACAACACGACGGGCGAGGACTCCGCGGCTGCCTCCCGCGGCCGCCACCATTCGTATTCCAGATTGATTCCGTCGATGTCGACGAACGCCATGATTTCCTTTCACCCCATTGAGTTCATGTAGTCTAGCATCACCCCGATTCTGGTGGAAAAAGGAGCGTTTTTCCGTCGCATTCGTTAGAATGAGACCAATTCCTTTTCCGACATCACCACCACCATGCCCAAAGCCGAAGTCGAAATCATCAACAAGCTCGGACTGCACGCGCGGGCCTCGGCCAAGCTCACCGAGCTCGCCAGCCAGTTCCCCTGTCAGATCTGGATCAGTCGTAGTGGACGACGGGTCAACGCCAAGAGCATCATGGGCGTGATGATGCTCGCTGCCGCCAAAGGTAGCAAGGTCGAGATCGAGACCGAGGGCGAACGTGCCGACGAAGCCCTGCAGGCCATCGTCGAGCTCATCCGCAACCGATTCGGCGAAGGGGAGTAAACGCTTGAGCGGCATCTCGTTCGCGCTGCACGGGCTCGCCGTCTCGAGCGGCATCGCCATCGGCCGGGCGCATCTCGTCTCACACGCCCTGCTCGAAGTCAGCCATTACGAGATCCCCGACAGTCGGGTCGAGGACGAATGCGCCCGCCTGCGCACCGCCGCCGCTGCGATCAAGGCCGAACTCGCCGCGCTCAAAGGCACCACCGCCGCGAGCCAAGCCTCGGCCGAACTGAACGCCTTTCTCGACCTGCAAGCGATGATGCTCGACGACCCGCTGCTCGTCGAAGCCGCCTGCGAGCGTGTGCGCCAGCAGCACATCAACGCCGAGTGGGCGCTCACCCAGCAGCTCGACACGCTGCTCGAGCAATTCGACGCCATCGAAGACCCTTACCTGCGCGAGCGGCGTGCCGACGTCATTCAACTCGTCGAGCGGCTCCTCAAGGAACTGCTGGGGCTCGCGCGCCCGCCGAAACCGCGGCGCGACGACCTGCCCACCGTCGTCGTGGCGCACGACCTCTCACCGGCCGACACCATCGGTTTTCGCGGACAGCACATCGCGGGCTTTCTCACCGACGTCGGTGGCCCCACCTCGCACACCGCCATCGTCGCGCGTAGCCTGCAACTGCCCGCGGTGGTGGGCGTTCGGCTCGCACGCTCGCTCCTCGAAGAAGACGATCTCGTCATCATCGACGGAGCGCGCGGCGTCGCCATCGTCAACCCTCATCCCAGCATCGTCGAGGAATACCGCCTGCGCAAGGCCGAGCTGGAGATCTCGCGCACGCGGCTCGCCCGCCTCAAGGACGCCCCGACCGTCACGCTCGATGGCACGCCGATCGAGCTCCTGTGCAACATCGAGACGCCGCGCGACCTCGACCTCGTGCACCGCGTCAACGCCGACGGCATCGGGCTGTACCGCACCGAATTCCTCTTCCTCGATCGGCTCGACCGCCCGAGCGAAGACGAGCAGTACGAGGCTTATCGCGACGTGCTCAAGAGCATGAAAGGCAAGCCGGTCACCATCCGCACCTTCGATCTGGGTGGAGACAAGGATTTCGCCCCAAACACCACGCGGGTGCAGCCCAATCCCGCCCTGGGGCTGCGCGCGATCCGCTATTGCCTTGCCGAACCCACGTTCTTTCTCACCCAGCTGCGGGCGCTGCTGCGCGCCTCGGTGCACGGCACGCTCAAGATCCTATTGCCCATGGTGGCGCACGCCCACGAGATCGACCAGACGCTGCAGCTCATTGCCCGCGCCAAGGAGCAATTACAGCGCGAGGGGAAGAAATTCGCCGAAGACGTCGAACTCGGCGCCATGGTCGAGATCCCAGCCGCAGCGCTCACGCCCGGCATCTTCCTCAAACGCGCGCACTTCCTCTCCATCGGCACCAACGACCTCATCCAGTACACGCTGGCCATCGACCGGCAGGACGATGCGGTGGCCGATCTCTATGATCCCCTGCACCCGGCCGTACTGCGACTGATCGCGGGCACCATCCAATTCGGCGTCAAGAACGGATTGCCCGTATCCCTGTGCGGGGAGCTCGCCGGCCACCCCGAATACACCTGGCTCTTCCTCGGCATGGGACTGCGGCAATTCTCCATGCATCCGGAGCGGGTGCTCAGCGTAAAGCAGCGGCTACTGCGCGCCGACCTCGCCGACCTCGCCCCCAAGGTACAGCGCCTGCTCAAGCTCGATGAGCCGGCACGGCTGCGTGAGGCGTTCGAAAAACTCAATGCTGCGGCGACCTCTGCCTGAAACGCCTATCCTTCGCCGCCCGTCCATTCCGCCCACGGCGCCGGCGCCACGCCGAAGAGCGAAGCCACCCGCATCGCGATCTGCTGCACCAGCCGCTGCGGCGTGAGCTCCCCCAGGTAGAACGCCGGCACGGGTGGGACGATCACTGCGCCCGCCTCGGTCACCGTCGTCATGTTGCGCAAATGGATGAGGCTCAAGGGGGTCTCACGTGGCACCAGGACCAAGCGCCGGCGCTCTTTGAGCGTCACGTCGGCCGCCCGTGCGATCAGGGTATCTCCCAGGCCGTGTGCGATCGCCGCCAGGGTGTTCATCGAGCAAGGGATCACCACCATGCCGAGCGTGGCGAACGAGCCCGAGGCGATCGGCGCGCCGATGTCCTTGTTCGCGTGCAGCGTATCGGCGTGCGCCGCGAACGCCTCGCGCCCGACCCCGAGTTCGAGCCGGGCCGTGCGCAGCGCCGCCGCCGATACCACCACGTGCAACTCCCAGTCGGTGACCTCGCGCAACCAACGCAACAGCTCGAGCGCCAGGATGCTGCCCGAGGCACCGGTCACCGCCACCACCAGTCGCGACGGGGATCGAGCGAGGTTTGCATCGCCTACATTTCGTTGCATAATTGACAATTATCCTTTTTCCGGTCGGAGGTGTGTCATGCCCACACCAGTCTCCCACTGTCCGTGGCGACCGATTCTCCTGGCAATGATGCTCGGTCTGCTGAGTGCTTGCACCCTCACCCAGCAGGCAGTACGGTCCGATTCCTCCCGATATGCCCTCACCCGCAGCGACCCGTCCCTCGTGAGCGACGAAGACACTGACGAAGCAGAGGATGCGCTCGACGTCTTCCTGACCGCACCGATCTACCGCAGCCCCGACTATACCCTCCGAGCGGAGGTCAAACCCAGTCGAATGACGAGGGCTTTGGAGACCGCACTCTCCTTGCAGGGCACCCCCTATCGCATGGGAGGCAACGACCCCGACGAGGGGCTCGATTGCAGCGGTTTCGTCAAATACTCTTTTTCCAGCATCGGCATCGAGCTGCCTCGCACCTCAAGCGAAATGTATCATGCCACCGAACGGGTCTCACGCAACGAGCTGCAGCCCGGAGATCTGCTCTTCTTCAAGACCGGTAGACGCAGCCGTTCGATCAACCATGTCGCCATCTACCTCGGCAACGGGCGATTCATCCATGCCCCACGCAGTGGCCGCAACGTCTCCATCGATACCCTCGAACGAGGCTACTGGCGCGAGCGATTCGTCGCGGGAGGGCGAATCGAAGGCTTGAATGCCGAACCACTAGAACTTTCCCGGCAAGAGGAAGAAAAAACGGCTGAACCATCCTCCACGGAAGAAACCGCCCTCCTCGAGACGGCTGCGGCAGTGGGCGCGCCCGCCATGGCCGCCAGCCTCGTCCCGAAAAACTCGGGCGCAAAAACCACTCCGGCCACAGCCAAAGCAACCTCCCGCAAGCCCGCGAACGCCACGCGCAACGCCAAAACGAACACGACGAAAACCCCGGTAGCGAAGACGCGCACCCCCCCGGCCACCACCCGGGCAGCGAGCCGCTCTCCCGCTTCCTCGCCATCCGGCCAAGTTCAAGGGCAAACGGGGAAAGTGGCGAACACGGCGAAAAGCACGCCTGACACGAAACCGCAGACCCAAGCAAAAGCCAACAGTCCCGTCACTACCGTGTCTCAGCCGCAGCCCATGGGGCGGGTGGCACAAAACGATCGATGAACTCGCCCACGAAAGCTCATGTCCCGGACACCCGGATCCACGGCAGGTTTTCCGTGGCTTCTTCAGCGTCTCCCTAAGCCCACACCCCTTGCTCGATGAGCATCGCGCGAGCTTGCTCGGCCCAGCCGCGATTGGCCGCCGGACTCGCCGGGCTCGGATGCAAGATGCGAGCGATGCGAACCGACTCGATCGTCGCGAGCGCCTGGCGCGCCCGCTGCTCCGCCCACGCCCCGACCCCGATCACCCATCGTGGCTGCAAGACCGCGACCACCTCGCGTAGGTGGGCGTCACACATGGAGAGCAAGGACGCCCGCGCCTCGGAGGGTAATTTGTCGGGCGTGAGGTTGCGCGTACCGGCGAAGAAGGCGAGCGGACAGTAATTCGCCACGAAGTGCTCGGCAAAAAAGGCTGCAGCGGTACCGAATCGCGCACGAAAGAACCCCCACAGACGCGCTCCGGAAACTTCGGATCGACGACAGGACCACCCCTCGATCGGGCGTTGCGGATGCTCCCGGACCGGGCGGTCGATGGGCGCATCCAGGCCCAGCCACTCGCGTACCGCCGCGATCTCCCCGAAAGGCACTCCCGTTTGCACCATGCCGAAGGGCCCGGGATTCATCCCCAGGAAAAGGATCCTTTTCGGCCCCTCGCCGTAACGGCGCAGGTATTGCTCATGCACCGCCCAGGCGTAGTCGAGCGGGGCATAGACGTGCGTCACCGGCGGGCCGAACTCGAGCGCCGCCGTGCGCTCGTGCAAGCGGCGCGCCGCTGCCACCAGTGCCCCGGCGCTCATCGCCCTTGCGCCTCCACGGCCAACGTCCAGCGCGCGACCTCTTCGCTCACGCGCGCGAGCGCCTCCCCGAGCGCTGCCACCGCCCCTTCGGCGTTCGGCTGGGTCACGGGCGCCGTGGCGGCGAAGCGCTTGCTCGCCAGTACCCGACCGTCGCTCGTCTGCACCCAGCGCGCCCGCAGCGCCACCTCCGCTTCGCCGTAAGGGGCAGGTCCGACCGGCGGAACCCGTTCTTCCAAGAGCTCTAGGTCGACGGCGAGCCGCCGATCGGCCGACAGACGCGCCTGCGGCGGCAGCACCACGCGAAATGCGCCGCTTTCCTCGAGGCGGCGCGTGAGTACCGCCGCTACGGCCTCCTGCGGCGGCTCCGCCCAGCGGCTAAGGGTGTAATACTCCAGGCGCAGCGGCTCGCGCCGGTAGGCGATGCGCTCTCCGGCGAAGGCCGGCGCCACCCACGGCGCGCTCACTTGCACCGTCAGGGACGAAGAGGCCTGCGGCGGGGCGGAGGCCTCTCCTCCTTGCCCAGCCGTGCGTGCCGCCGCCTCCAGCGACAGCCGCGCCGGCGCCTGCGAAGACCCTTGCTGGCCCATGGCGCAGGCGCCCAACGCCAAGCTCACGACCAGCATCGTCGCAACCGCCCTTATGCTCATGGTTTCATTCCCCTGGCCCAGGCCGCTCCGGGGGATCACCCCACAGCAGACGCTGCGGCCGCTCCTCGAGCGAAGCGGTCAAGCGCTCCAGACGGCTCATCGAGGATTCCAGCCGCTGCAGCGCCGCCTCGGCCTCGGGCTGCACGCCGCGTCGCGCCGCCCGCAGTTCCTCTTGCGCCGTCACCGTCGCCTCGCGCAGGGCCGCGGCCGTGCGCTGCAGTTCTCCCAACAGCGCCTGCGCCTCATTCAAGGTCCGCCGCCCATCGGCGGCAAGCGCCGGAGCCTGCGCTGCCGCCTGCTCGAGGGAATCGGCCAGCGCATCGATGCGTTTCTCCTGGGCGGCGAGCGCGGCCATGAAACGGCGAGCGTCGGCCATCGTCGCCGTGAGGTTGGCGAGATTGCCGTCGGAGAGCAGTTTTTGCAGCTGTCGCATCACCCCCTCCACCTGCTCCAGATTCTGCGACAGCGCCACGTCCAGCCGGCGCATCAGCGAAGGCGCCGCGGTAATCACCGCCGGAGAACCGTCCGGCCCCGGCAGCAGGGGAGGCGCGTCGACCGAACCGCCAGACAATTCGATGTAGGACAAGCCCGTCAGCCCCTGGCTGGAGATCGTCGCCTTGGTATCGGTCTTGATCGGTGTTCCCTCGACGATCTCGAGGTCAATCGCCACGCGCTCGGAGTCGACGAGCGTGACCCCCTTGACCCGCCCGACGACGACACCCCGATAGCGCACGAAACTGCCGCGATTGATGCCGGTCACCGATTCGGTCGTCAGCACCCGGTACGGAAGATAGCGGCGTGTATCGACGTCGGCACCCAACCACAGTCCCAAGCCGACGAGGGCCGTGAGTGCCACGACGACGAACACGCCGACGATCACATAAGGAACGCGCGATTCCACGTCTGGTCAGCGCCGCGACGCACGTCTCATGCAAAAACCTCGTGCAAGAACTCGCGCAGGATCGCCCAGGAGCGCGCGTCGGCCGAGGGGCTGTAGACGGTACCGAAGGAAGGATCGTTCGCTTCCGGCAGAGTGAAGGCGTGCATGGTGTTGCCGAAGGCATGCAGCTGCCAGTCGGCGCCCGATTCCGTCATTTCCTTGGCGAAGTCCACCACCATGTTCGGCGGCACCATGGGATCGTCCCAGCCGTGCAGCGCCAGCACCTTGGACTTGATCTTCTTGCCGGCGGTGTTGCCCGGCGGCGTGAAGAGACCGTGGAAACTCGCCACCCCGCGCACATCGGCCCCGGTGCGTGCCAGATCGAGCACCGTGAGCCCCCCAAAGCAGAAACCGATCGCCGCGATCCGGTCGGCATCGACTTCGGGCTGGGCACGAAGGGTCTCGATCGCCTTGGCGATACGCCCCTGCAGCTTCGCACGATCCTCGATGAAGGGCGTCATCAGCTTCGCGTTCTCTTCCTTGCTCGTGCCGAGCACCCCTTTGCCGTACATATCGATGGCAAAGCCGACGTAGCCCTGCATCGCGAGCTGACGCGCTTTTTCACACTCGAATGCGGTACGTCCGGCCCAGGCATGCGCCACGGCCACGGCCGGACGCCTGCCCGTAATCGCATCGTCCCACGCCAGGAAGCCTTCGAGCGTAGTGCCCTCGTGTGTGTATTCCACCAAACGCGTGCGTATCGTCATCTCGTTCCTCCTCTGGGCAGGAAATCCTTGCGGGCCAAATAACCCTCGATATATGTTAGCACCGCCCTCCCCTGCTGACCACCGCTGCGTCTCGGACCGATTCACGGCTGCGCCCTGCCTCGGCCACCAACCATTGACGAAATGCTGCCAGCGCTTGGCGTTCGGCCTTGCGCTCGGGCACGATCAGGTAATAAGCGCGGCGGCTCACGAAGCTGCGATTGCAGGGAATCATCAGCTCTCCGGTGGCGGGCTCCAGCGTGCCCGCCCCCTGGTCGGACATCACCGCCAAGGTATCGCGCTCCAGCGCCTCGAGCCGCAGCACCATCGTCAAAGGCATTCGCTTGAGCATCCCCTACCCTCACGCAATGAGCACAACACACCGGTCGATGCATAAAAAGCGCTTGTCGGCGGGAGATTCCCTTTATACCATACCAAAACATCACACCCGACCCGCCAAAGGAGAACCTCATGTCCGCTCACCGCCCCACTTTCGACTGGCAAGATCCGCTGCTGCTCGACGCCCAGCTCACCGAAACGGAACGCCTCGTACGCGACACGGCTCATGATTACGCCCAAGAAAAACTCATGCCGCGAGTCCGCGACGCCTTTCGCCACGAAAAAATCGACCCGACGATCTTCCGTGAAATGGGCGAGCTGGGCCTGCTCGGCCCGACCATCCCTGAAGAATACGGTGGTGCGGGGCTCAACTACGTCGCCTATGGGCTCATCGCCCGCGAGATCGAATACGTCGACTCGGGCTACCGTTCGATGATGAGCGTGCAGAGTTCGCTCGTGATGGTCCCCATCCACGAATTCGGCACTGAATCGCAAAAGCGCAAGTACCTGCCCAAACTCGCCCGCGGCGAATGGATCGGCTGTTTCGGGCTCACCGAGCCCAACCACGGCTCCGACCCGGGGGGGATGGAGAGCCGGGCGCGCCGCGTCGACGGCGGTTATCTGCTGTCGGGCAACAAGATGTGGATCACCAACAGCCCCATCGCCGACGTCTTCGTCGTCTGGGCCAAAGACGACGAGGGACAGATCCGCGGGTTCATCCTGGAGAAAGGCTGGAAAGGGCTCTCGGCACCGATCATCCACGGCAAGGTGGGGCTTCGCGCCTCGATCACCGGCGAAATCGTCATGGACGAGGTCTTCGTGCCCGAGGAAAACGTCTTCCCCGAAGTCCGCGGCCTCAAGGGCCCCTTCACCTGCCTGAACTCCGCCCGTTTCGGCATCGCTTGGGGTGCGCTGGGCGCGGCCCAGGCCTGCTACGAAACCGCCCGCAACTACGTGCTCGAACGCAAGCAGTTCGGCCGGCCGCTCGCCGCCAACCAGCTCATCCAGAAAAAGCTCGCCGACATGTGCACCGAGATCGCCCTCGGGCTGCAGACGGTGCTGCGCATCGGGCGGATGAAGGACGAAGGCATCGCGGCCGTCGAACTCACTTCCATCGTCAAACGCAATTCCTGCGGCAAGGCGCTCGACATCGCCCGCACCGCCCGCGACATGCTCGGTGGCAACGGCATCAGCGACGAATACTGCGTGGCGCGCCACCTCGTCAACCTCGAAGTGGTCAATACCTACGAGGGCACGCACGACATCCACGCCCTCATCCTCGGCCGTGCCATCACCGGCATCGCCGCCTTTGCCAACTGAGCCAGGGAATCGCGACGATGGACCTGGCCCTCTCCCACCTGCGCGTACTCGATCTCTCGCGCGTGCTGGCCGGCCCCTGGGCGAGCCAGCTGCTCGCCGATCTGGGTGCCGACGTCATCAAGATCGAAAAGCCCGGCAGCGGCGACGACACCCGTACCTGGGGGCCGCCGTGGTGGAAGGGAACCGGTGAAGACGAGGAAAAAGTAGCCGCCTACTTCCTGTGCGCGAACCGCAACAAACGCTCGCTCACCGTCGATCTCACCCGCCCCGAAGGCCAGGAGATCATACGGCGCCTGGTCGAAGAGGCCGACGTCGTCATCGAAAATTTCAAGGTGGGGACGCTGGCGCGCTACGGCCTGGATTACGCCAACCTCTCGGCGCGCAACCCCCGGCTCGTGTATTGCTCCATCACCGGTTTCGGCCAGACCGGTCCCTATGCGCCCCGGGCGGGATACGATTTCCTCATCCAGGGCATGGGCGGCCTCATGAGCATCACGGGCCGGCCCGACCACGAACCCGGCGGCGGGCCGATGAAGGTGGGCGTGGCGCTCACCGACATCCTCACCGGCCTCTACGCCGCCAATGCCATCCTCGCCGCGCTTGCCTGGCGCGAACGCAGCGGCCGCGGCCAATACATCGACATGGCACTCCTCGACGTGCAGGTCGCCTGCCTCGCCAACCAGGCGCTCAACTACCTCACCACCAGCCAGGATCCTCCCCGGCTGGGCAACGCCCACCCCAACATCGTCCCCTACCAGGATTTCCCCACCGCCGACGGCTGGATGATCCTGGCGATCGGCAACGATGGTCAATTCGCCCGTTTCTGTGCCGAAGCAGGGGTGCCGGAGCTCGCCGCCGACCCGCGCTATGCCACCAACCCGGCGCGCGTCGCCCACCGCGCCGAGCTCATCCCGCGCCTGCAGGAGCTCACCCGCACGCGCAGCACCGATGCCTGGATCGCCGCCCTGGAGCGGGCCGGAGTCCCCTGCGGCCCCATCAATCCCCTCTCCCGGGTCTTCGCCGACCCCCAGGTACGCGCCCGCGGCATGGCGCTGCGCCTGCCCCACGAGCGGCTGGGCGAGGTACCCCAGGTCGCCAACCCCATGCGCCTGTCGGCCACGCCCCCAGCCTACCGCGGTGCTCCACCGCTCCTGGGTGAGCACACCGCCGAAGTGCTGCGCGAGGTGCTCGGGATGGACGAGGCCGAAATATCGTCGCTGCAGGCCAAAGGCATCGTGTGAACGGCGAGCGGCTTTGCAATTTTTGCTCCCATTACCTACACTGATGCGACCGCGACTTCACGAACGCAAGGGCGAAGCAGAAAAGCTACCGCAACAGAAACACCATTCACACGGAAGGGGCGCCGCGCAAAACCCTCCTTGGCGTTTACCGCCGGGCCGGGCGCCTCGAGTGCCGTATGCAAATTCAATATCATATGGGTAAGCACGCATGTGAGCCCTGGAAAATGCCGCCATGCAGTCGCGCAGTCGCTCATTCGGAGCATCCGACTAACGCTCCGCAGTAGGCACCAAAATCCCACAAGGACTGGTTTGCGCCCCGTTCTCACGAGGAACCATCATGACGAACTCCCTCCCCTCCTACCTCGATCGCTCCCACCTCGGCCCTTGGGAAGTCTTCCTCGAACAGGTCGACCGCGTGCACCCTCACCTCGGCGAACTGGGCTACTGGATCGAAACCCTCAAACGACCCAAGCGTATCCTCATCGTCGACATCCCGGTGAAGATGGACGACGGTTCGATCCGGCACTTCGAAGGCTACCGCGTCCACCACAACACCTCGCGCGGGCCCGGCAAGGGCGGGGTGCGCTATCACCAGGACGTCACGCTCTCCGAGGTGATGGCGCTCGCCGGCTGGATGACGATCAAGAACGCCGTGATCGGTCTTCCTTTCGGGGGAGCCAAGGGAGGGGTACGGGTCGATCCCCGCACCCTGACCCGGGGTGAACTGGAGCGCCTCACTCGCCGCTACACCAGCGAGATCGGCGTACTCATCGGCCCGGACAAGGACATCCCTGCGCCGGACGTCAACACCAACGAGCAGATCATGGCCTGGATGATGGATACCTACTCCATCAACCAGGGGCGGACGGTGATGGGTGTGGTCACCGGCAAGCCGGTCAGCCTCGGTGGCAGCCTGGGCCGGCGCGAAGCCACCGGTCGCGGCGTCTTCATCGTCGGGCGCAGCGCGGCGCGCAAACTCGGCCTGGATCTGGCTGGCGCTCGTGTCACCATCCAGGGCTACGGCAACGTCGGGGCTACCGCCGCCCGTTGTTTCGCCTCGGCCGGCGCAAAAATCGTCGCCCTGCAAGACGTCACCGGCACGATCCACAACGGTGACGGCATCGACCTCGACGCCCTGCAGCACTGGCTCGACGGCGGGGGTACCCTGGGGCGGTTCCCGGGGGCCACGACGATCGCGAACGAAGACCTCTGGTCGGTCGAAACGGACATCCTCGTTCCGGCCGCCCTCGAAGGCCAGATCGACCGGCACAACGCCATGGACATCAAGGCGCGGCTCATCCTCGAAGGCGCCAACGGCCCCACCACGCCCGAAGCCGACGACATCCTCACCTCCCGCGGGGTGACCATCGTGCCCGACGTACTCACCAATGCCGGCGGGGTCACGGTGAGCTATTTCGAGTGGGTGCAGGATTTCTCCAGTTTCTTCTGGACCGAGCAGGAGATCAACGAACGGCTCGAGCGCATCCTCAGCGAAGCCTTCGAGGCCGTATGGAAAGCCGCGCAAGAACACCGCGTGACGCTGCGCACCGCCGCCTATATCCTCGCCTGCCGGCGCGTGCTCGAGGCACGGCAGCTGCGCGGCATTTATCCCTAACTGCACTGAAGGTAATCCTCATGAATCTCAAAGACCCTTCCCTCTTCCGTACCCAAGCCTACATCGACGGGCGCTGGGTCGATGCCGACGACGGTGCCGTGCTCACCGTACGCAACCCCGCCGATGGCAGCGTGCTCGGTACCGTGCCCAAGATGGGCGCTACCGAGACGCGCCGCGCGATCGAGGCGGCCAACGCCGCCTGGCCGGCCTGGCGCGCCCTCACCGCCGGGGCGCGCGCCCGCATCCTGCGCCGCTGGTTCGACCTCATCGTCGAAAACCAGGAAGACTTGGCCCTGATCATGACCTCGGAGCAGGGCAAACCTTTGACCGAGGCACGCGGCGAAGTGCTCTATGCCGCTTCCTTCATCGAGTGGTTCGCCGA
The DNA here is from genome assembly GCF_012911495.1 of Tepidiphilus baoligensis. Classification (NCBI taxonomy): domain Bacteria; kingdom Pseudomonadati; phylum Pseudomonadota; class Hydrogenophilia; order Hydrogenophilales; family Hydrogenophilaceae; genus Tepidiphilus; species Tepidiphilus baoligensis. The sequence goes on along the minus strand of NZ_JAAAUB010000003.1, from coordinate 99,447 downwards.
AGAGGGCAAGCGCATCTACGGTGACGTCATTCCGCCGCATCAGACCGACAAGCGCATCGTCGTCACCAAGGAGCCGATCGGTGTGTGCGGCGCGATCACCCCCTGGAATTTCCCCTCTGCCATGATCACCCGCAAGGCTGGGCCGGCACTCGCCGCCGGCTGCCCCATGGTGCTCAAGCCCGCGAGCCAAACCCCGTACTCGGCCCTGGCGCTGGCGGTGCTCGCCGAACGAGCCGGCGTACCGGCAGGCGTGTTCAACGTCGTCACCGGTTCGGCCACGGCCATCGGCGGTGAGCTCACCGCCAATCCCACCGTGCGCAAGCTCTCGTTTACCGGCTCCACCGAGATCGGCATCAAACTCATGGCGCAGTGCGCCCCCACCCTGAAAAAACTTTCGCTCGAGCTCGGTGGCAATGCGCCATTCATCGTCTTCGACGATGCCGATCTCGACGCCGCCGTGCAGGGGGCTCTCGCCTCGAAATACCGCAACACGGGCCAGACCTGCGTGTGCGCGAACCGTCTGCTCGTGCAAGACGGCGTCTATGAGCGTTTCGCCACCAAGCTCGCCGAGGCCGTCTCCCGGCTCAAGGTCGGCCCGGGGCTCGCCGAAGGCACCAACCAGGGGCCCCTGATCGACGAGAACGCCGTGCGCAAGGTCGAGGAGCACATCGCCGACGCCGTGAGCAAAGGGGCACGCATCGTGCTTGGCGGCAAGCGCCATCCCCTGGGCGGGACCTTTTTCGAGCCGACCATCCTCGCCGACGTCACGCCCGAGATGAAAGTCGCACGCGAGGAGACCTTCGGTCCGGTAGCGCCGCTCTTCCGTTTCCACACCGAGGAAGAAGCCATTCGCATGGCCAACGATACCGAGTATGGGCTAGCCGCTTACTTCTACACCGAATCCTCGAGCCGCGTCTGGCGCGTGGGCGGAGCGCTCGAATACGGCATCGTCGGCATCAACACCGGTCTCATCTCGACCGAAGTCGCCCCATTTGGCGGCATGAAAGCCTCCGGTATCGGGCGCGAGGGCTCCAAATACGGCATCGAGGAATATATAGAGATCAAGTACATGTGCATCGGCGGCATCTGATGGTGCCGCGGCGCGCGGCGGCTCACCCCCCCGCCCGCGCCGAGAAGTACGCCCGCAGCTCCGGCTCCGGCCGCTGGGCCGCTCCTCGGCCGTCCCCACGGCCAATACCTTCTTTCGGGCGAGGAAGACGACGAGGTCGCTCGCGCCGAAGATCGAGTCGAGATCGTGCGTGATCTGGAAGATCGTCACGCCCAGGGCATCGCGCAACTCCAACACGAGCCGGTCGAATGCCCGGGCGCTCACCGGATCGAGCCCCGAGGTCGGCTCGTCGAGAAAGAGAATCTCGGGATCGAGCGCGAGCGCCCGGGCGAGCGCCGCGCGCTTGGTCATGCCGCCGGAGAGTTCTCGCGGATGGCGATGCACCGCGTCCGCGTCCAACCCTGCAAGCTGGATTTTGAGCATGGCCAGTTCCTCGCGCAGCCGTAGGGGCAAGCGGGTATGTTCGGCAAGCGGCAGCATCACGTTCTCCAATACCGTGAGGGAGGTGAAGAGCGCCCCCTGCTGGAACATAACCCCCAGGCGCAGCTGCAGCCGGATACGCTCCGCGCGCCCGAGAGAGGCCACGTCCCGCCCCAGGAGTCGGATGGACCCCGTCGCCGGGCGCGTGAGCATGATGAGGTTGTTGAGGAGCACCGTCTTGCCGCTGCCGCTGCCCCCGACGAGCGAGACCACCTTGCCGCGCGGCACGACCAGGTCGAGCCCCTCGTGGACCACGTGTTTGCCGAAGCGGTTGCACAGGCCATGTACCTCGATCGCGGGCGTCTCTTCGCTTCCCTCGCTCATAGCCCCAGCCGCCGAAAGACGATGGAGAAGATCGCATCGAGCACGATCACCCAGAAGATGGATTGCACCACGCTGGAGGTGGTCGCCCGCCCCACTTCGAGCGCCGAGCCACGCACGCTCATGCCCGCTTGGCAGCCGATGAGGGCGATCGCCATGGCGAACACCGGCGTTTTCGCCAAACCCACCCAGTAGTGCGCATGCCCGAGCCGGCCCAAGCGCTGTAGCCCGACGCTCCAATCCAGCCCGAACCCGCCCGTAGCCACCACCATCCCGCCGAAGAGTCCAGCGGCGTTGGCTAGCGTCGTGAGCAGTGGCAGGGCGATCGCCAGGGCCACGAAGCGCGGAATCACCAACATCTCAGCCGGCGGCAGGGCCAGCGAGCGCAGCGCGTCGATCTCCTGGGTGACGCGCATCGATCCGAGCTGGGCGGCATAGCTCGAGCCGGTGCGACCGGCCACGATGATCGCCGCGATCAACGGCCCCATTTCGCGCAATACGACGACGCCGATCATGTCGGCGATGAAGACGTTGGCCCCGAAGCGATCGAGCGTCACGCCCGCCTGGTAGGCGAGCACCACGCCGATGAGAAAGGAGAGCAGCGCCACGATGGGCACCGCCCGCACGCCGGCTGCCTCCAGCTCCACGATCACCTCGCGCCAGCGGATGCGCCAAGGACGCACGAGCAAAGGCAGAAAGTGGACCGTGACCTCGCCGATGAACGCAAGCAACGCAAAAAAATGACGGACGACGTCGATGGCAGACTTGCCGATGGAAGCGAAGCCAGAAAAAGGCGCGGGCGCGGGCGGCGGCGTACGCTGAGCCACGCGGTCGATGAGGGCGAGCGTTGCCCGCCATACCTCCGGCAGAGACGAATGATCCAGCACGCGCCCCTTGGACTCAGCCAGGGCAGCGACGTGTTCCACCACCAGGGCTCCCACGGTGTCGAGCTCGGCCCCTGGTGCTACCTCGAGGCGAACCGGCCCCGCGGGCAGAGCATCCAGCGCCTGCGCGACCGCTTTGAGGAGTGCGTCGGCCTTCACCCCGGCCGCCGTCCACGACCCGTCGAGAACGAGGCTTGGCGGCTCGTTCGTCCAACGTACGTGGGCACCGGCAGAATCAGTGATCTCGTCCATGGGGCTATGATACGCGAGATGGCGGAAGGCAGCAGGAGTCGAACCTACCTGGGAGCGTCGGACGCCCCCAACCGGGTTTGAAGCCCGGCCGTGCCACCGGACACGGATGCCTTCCTTTCCAAAGCTTATTGTACCGATTACAGCGCGACGGCAACCGGGTACATCAGGTCGCACCCCGCTAGAATCTCAGATCTCGGAAAATGGCGCCGTCGACTCGCCGCGCAACAGGTGCGCATCCTGGCCGCGGCGCTGCACCCGGCGGGTGTAGCCGATGCGATCGAAGAATTCCAGGATCTGCACCGCCCGCTTGCGCCCCAGCCCCGTGGCGTCGCGAAAACGCGCCGCTTGCACGCCCCCCTCGGCCGCGGCGAGCTCGGCGGCGATCGCCGCGAGCTCTCGCACCCGCCGGGGGGCGTAGAAGAGATCCCTGACCACCTGCGCCGCCTCGCCGCGGCGTGCGAGCTTGCGCAGCAGGGTGCGCACCGTCTCCTCCGGCACTCCTTCCGCGCGCGCCAGATCTCGCACCCAAGGCGGATCGAAGCCGCCCGCTTCGAGCCGGGCGAGGAGCCGCGCCGCGAGCGCCTCCTCTTCGGGTGCGAGCCTGGCGGCATGCCCTGGCAGGTGCCACCAGGGGCCGCTGCGCGCCACCTTGCCTTGGCTCGCCAGCGCGTCGAGCACCCCCTGCCACAGCGGCTCGGGAATGAGCGCGTCGACCATGCGGCGCAGGCGCTGCGTGTCCACGCCGGGGTCGTCGGGCACGCGTTCGTGCTGGCGCGCGAGCACGGCGAGCACCCGATCGGCGAGCGCCTCCCAGTGCTCGGGCAGAATCCAGGCCGCGCCTCGAGCGCCCTGCACCCGCAGCGCCTCGGGCGGCAGCACCGCCGCCGAGATCGGCGCCGCGAGTAGCCGCTCCAGCAGCGCCTCGTCCACGCCATAGGGCGCCTGAGCCAGTAGCGGTCCGAGCCCCTCGCCTTCGAGCAAGCGCGTGATCGCCTCGAGCCAGGCTCGGCGCCGCGGCGAACGCCGCTTGCGCTCAGGCGCATAAGGGTCGAGCACACGGCCGCCGCCCAGGGTGCGGTTCGCCTGGGCGTTGCGGACGATGAAGCGATCACCCGGGGCGGCACACAGCGGCGCCTCGAAAACCAGCTGCACCAGCCCCCGTCCACCGGATGACAGGAGATCGCCTTCGAGCGGCACGACGTACGCGAGCCGGTGCGCCGCACCGAGGTGGACATGCACCGGCGTGCGCACGCCGAGCGCCGGTGCGTCCGCGGCGAGCGCGAGTTCCACGTCGAGATGGCGCGTGGGCAAGAAACAGCGTGCATCCGCGATCCAGTCGCCGCGCGAAATGGCCTCCTTCGCCACGCCCGGTAGATTCAGGGCACAACGCTCGCCGGCCGCGGCGCGCTCGCTCGGTCGGTTCTGGGCATGGATGCTGCGCACGCGCACCGGCAGATTTGCCGGCATGAGCCGCAGTTCCTCGGATCCGCCCAAGGCGTAGCATCCCCCATGGACCGTACCGGTCACCACCGTGCCCACGCCGGCGAGCGTAAACGCGCGGTCGACCGCCAAACGAAAGAATCCCTCGCGACGGCGCGCGGCGACGCTCCTCGCCTCGCGTTCCAGATGCGCGCGCAGCGCCGCCGTGCCCTCGTCTCCCGGCTCCTGCGCCCGCACGGCGAAGACCGGCGCCCCTTCGAGAAAGGTGCCGGCGATGAGCGCAGCGATTTCGTCCCGAACCTGCGTCAGGCGCGAGGCATCGACGCGATCGGCCTTGGTGAGCGCGACCGCCCCGCGCGTCACGCCCAGCCAGCCGAGGATGGCAAGGTGCTCGCGCGTCTGCGGCATCACCCCATCGTCGGCGGCCACCACCAAGAGCGCGAAGTCGATGCCGCTCGCCCCCGCGGCCATGGTATGCACCAAGCGCTCATGACCGGGCACGTCGATGAAACCGAGTACTTCCCCGTCGTCGAGCGGCAGATAGGCATAACCCAACTCGATGGTGATGCCGCGTGCCTTCTCCTCGGCGAGCCGGTCGGTGTCGACGCCGGTGAGCGCCTTGACCAGCGTCGTCTTGCCGTGGTCGATGTGCCCCGCCGTGCCGACGATCATGGCCGCAATTCCGCCAATTGGGTGAGGAAGGCGGCCTCGTCGGCCTCGCCCAGACAGCGCAGGTCCCACCACAGCGCCTCGTCGGCCACGCGCCCGAGCACCGGGCGCGGCAGCGCACGCAGCGCCGCCTCGAGCCGCGACAAGGAACGCCCCGCACGCTTGCCCACCGGGCGAATCACCAGGCCGTGACTGGGCAGGCGCTCCACCGGCAACGCCCCGCTGCCGATCTGGCTCGCCATGGCAGCCTCGCTGACGACGAATCCCTCGCCCAGGGCCCGTTGGACCGGCTCGCGCAAGCGCGCCGCCTGAGCGGCCATGGCCGAAGCGGGACGCGTGAGGAGCCGCAGCGTCGGCAGACGTTCGGCGAGAAACTCCGGCTCACGGTAGAGCCGCAACGTCGCCTCCAACGCCGCCAGGGTGAGCTTGCCCACCCGCAGCGCTCGTTTGAGCGGATCCTTCTTGATGCGGCGGATCAGATCCGCTCGCCCGACGAGGAAACCGGTCTGAGGGCCACCCAGCAGCTTGTCGCCGCTGAAAGTGACCAGATCGGCGCCAGCGGCGACGGTTTCGCGCACTGTCGGCTCTGCCGGCAGCCCCCAGGCGGCGAGATCGACGAGGGTACCGCTGCCCAGATCGACCCCCAGCGGCAAGCCGTGGGCGTGCGCGATCTCCGCCGCCTCGGCCACCGGGACGCTCTTGGTGAAGCCCGTAATGGCATAGTTGCTGCAATGCACTTTCAGCAGCATCGCCGTACGCGGTCCGATCGCTTCGGCATAGTCGTGGGGATGGGTACGGTTGGTGGTGCCCACCTCGACGAGGCGGGCGCCGGCGCGTTTCATGATGTCGGGAATGCGGAAAGCGCCGCCGATCTCCACCAGCTCTCCACGCGAAACCACCACTTCGCGCCGCTTGGCGAGCGCATCGAGGGCGAGCAGCACCGCCGCGGCATTGTTGTTGACCACGGTGGCTGCCTCGGCGCCGGTGAGCTCGCGCACGAGTTCTTCCACCAGCGTATCGCGGTCGCCCCGACCGCCCCCCTCGAGGTCGAATTCCAGCGCCGCCGGGGCCGTCATCGCCTGTACCACGGCGCGCACCGCCTCGTCGGCGAGAATCGCCCGTCCGAGATTGGTGTGCAGTACCGTCCCGGTGAGGTTGAAGACGGTGCGCAGACGCGGCCTATCCTGCGCCTGCAGAGTCTCCTGCACACAGGCGGCGATCGCCTCGGGTCGCAGCGCATCGAGGGCAAGCGCACCCTCCTGCGCCCGCACCCGCAGCGTTGCCAGATGTGCGCGGGAAACGGCCAGCACCCGCGTGCGGCCGTGGGCCGCGAGCAGGGCGGCGAAGGCGGGCGAAGCCAGCAGCCGTTCGAGCGAAGGGATGTCGCTCGCCGCGGCAGATTCAGCACGAACCTTCGTCACGCGAACCACAGCAAGGGATTGGCGCTCGCGCGCACGTACCCGGCCTCTCCCATCAACACGTCGAGCGCGAAACTGGCGAGATCGTCGGCCACCGCATCCACCTCCAGATCTTTCTCCTGGTAGAAAATCTTACGATAGCTGTGGCAGGCATCGCAAGATTCGGCCTTGATCGCCTCGGAACCCCCTTCGAGGTGGTGATAAGCCACCGAGCGGGTGTCCTCGCAGTGGCTGCACTTGACGCGCACCATGTGCCACTCACTTGCGCACAGGCCGCAGTGCAAATAGCGCAGACCGTCGCTCGCCGCCCCCACGCGCACGATACTCGCCACCGGCAGGCTGCCGCACACGGGGCAGACACGCGAGGGCACCGCGGCCGGCACCGCCGCCGGCGGCAGGCGGCTCGCCCGCTCGGTCCAATACACCTGCAGCGCCGCCATGAGAAAAGGCGCTGCGCCCACGTCCCCCGGTTCTTCCCCGGCAAGGAGCGCCTGGACGAGCGCATCGAGCCGCTGCGGCTCGGCAGTGAGCGCTTGCTCGAGTCGCGCCACCGTCGCCCGCGGTGCCTCCCTGAGCTCTTGGGTCGACAAGGCCGTAAGCACCGCCCGCAGCGCCTCGCGCCACAGGCCCTCGATCGGTCCCTCGCAGGGAAGCGGCGGCATGCCGTGCGTGCGCGCGAGCGAGAGTCGATTCTCGTCGGGCAAGGGCGCGGTGAAAGCGCCGAGCGCCTCGTGCTGGGCCTGGGCGAGTTTCGCCATCAAGGCGAGATATTCCCCCAGGGAATTCCCCTCGGCCAGATGACGCAGGCGCGCCGCGCGCTCGGCGAATACCTGGCGTGAGGGCAGGCGCAGCCGCGGCAAGGCGTTGCGCTCCAGCCCCTCGATCTCACCGCGTAACAATATGCGTTGCAAGCCGTTCTCCCTTACTTGTTGGCACCCTTGACCATCTGTCTGAACCAGGCGCGATGATGCCGCCAGGCCCAGCCCCAGGTCACGTCGCCCCGCGTCATTGCGCGCACCGAACCCTTCACCCAGATGGCCGCGTAGATGTGCACGATGATGGACGTGATGGCCACGAAAGCGCACAGCGCATGCACCACCGCCGCCAACCGCACGGTCCCTACGGAAAAAGCGAACCATTCACGCCACAATCCAATGCCTGAGAGAAAGAGCCCCACCGCGCTCAACACCAGCACGTAGAAGAGAAGCTTTTGCAAGGCGTTGTAGCGCCCCACCTCGGGCAGCCGCTCCTCGCGGTTGGCGAGCACGTCTGGGAACTGCTTCAACCACTGTGCGTCCTTCGCCTCCCAGGCGTTGTGCCGCGCCAGACGCAGGGCGAGCAGAGCGAAACAGACGAAGAACACCACCCCGATATACGGATGCAGCACCCTCGCCCAGTACCCGCCACCGAGCAAATGGCTCAGGAAGAAAAAAGCCGGGTGATAGAAAGCCAAACCCGAGAGCGCGAGCAAGATGAAGGTGATCGCCACCACCCAGTGATTGCTGCGCTCGCTGGCGCTGTAGCGCGGTAGGGTCCGCGGCCGGGCCGTCTCACTCATGGGACACCTCCTTCTCGGCGTTGCGCTCGTCTTCCTCGCTCGTCTCGGCCGGACCGACGCGCATGTAATGGAAAAACCCGACCAAGGCGGCGAGCGCCATCGCCGCCATGCTCAAGGGCTTGGCCACCCCTTTCCACAGCGACACGGCCGGGCTGATCTGCGGATCCTTCGGCAGCCCGCTGTAGAGGGTGGGCTGGTCTGCATGGTGCAGCACGTACATCACGTGCGTACCGCCCACGCCGGCGGGATCGTAGAGCCCGGCGTTGGCGTAGCCGCGGGATTTGAGGTCGGCGATGCGCGCCTGGGCGTGCTCCGTCATTACCTCTTTCGTGCCGAACTCGATCGCGCCCGTGGGACAGGTCTTGACGCAGGCCGGCTCCTGCCCCACGGCGACACGGTCGGAACACAGGGTGCACTTGTACGCCTTGTGGTCCTTCTTCGAGATGCGCGGTACGTTGAAGGGGCAGCCGGTGACGCAGTAACCGCAGCCGATACAGTGCTCCTGGTGGAAATCCACGATGCCGTTGGCGTACTGCACGATCGCCCCGGGCGAAGGGCATGCCTTCAGGCATCCCGGATCCTCGCAGTGCATACAGCCATCCTTGCGGATGAGCCACTCGAGATCCCCTTGAGGAGTCTCGTATTCGGCAAACCGCATCACCGTCCACGAATGCTCGGTGAGATCGGCCGGATTGTCATAGACCCCGACGTTGGTACCGACCTCGTCGCGCAGGTCGTTCCACTCCATGCACGCCGTCTGGCACGCCTTGCAGCCGATGCACTTGGAGACGTCGATGAGCTTGGCCACCGCGCCCACGCTCGGCTCGCGCACCGAAGGGGTGGGCGACGTGGTGGCGGAGCGCCGCTTGATGTCGAGAGATTGCAATGCCATGGCTGCGCTCCTATGCCTTTTCCACTTTCACGAGGAAGGACTTGAATTCCGGCGTCTGGATGTTGCCATCGCCCACCGACGGCGTGAGCGTGTTCGCCAGAAATCCCGGTTTGGTGAGGCCGGTAAACCCCCAGTGGATCGGGATACCCACCTGATGCACCGTCTTGCCCTCGATCGTCAGCGGTCGGATGCGCTTGGTCACCAAAGCGACCGCCTTGATGTAGCCGCGCTTGGAAGAGACCTTGACCTGCTGACCATTGGTGATGCCCAGCTCCTTGGCGAGCGCCTCGCCGATCTCGACGAACTGCTCCGGTTGGACGATGTTGTTGAGCAACACGTGCTTCGTCCAGTAGTGGAAGTGCTCGGTGAGCCGGTAGGTGGTCGCCACGTGCGGAAATTCCTCCACCTTGCCCATGTCGGCGAGGTCGCGCGCGAACACCCGAGCCGCCGGGTTGCTGGTGGCCGCCGGCGTGTTCGGATGCAACGGGTTGTAGCCGAGCGGCGTCTCGAACGGCTCGTAGTGCTCGGGGAACGGTCCCTCGGCCATGCCGGCGCGGGCGAAGAAGCGCGCCACCCCTTCGGGATTCATGATGAAGGGGCCCATGCCGGTCTCGGGCGGCTCGTCGGCCTTGTAGTCCGGCACGTCCGCTCCGGTCCAGGCCCTCCCGTTCCAGTAGATGAGCTTGCGCTGCGGATCGAACGGACGCCCTTGCAGGTCGGCCGAGGCACGGTTGTAGAGGATGCGCCGGTTCGCCGGCCAAGCCCAGGCCCAGCCGAGCGTCTGGCCGATACCGGTGGGGTCGCTGTTGTCGCGCCGCGCCATCAGGTTCCCGTTTGGCCCCCAGCACCCTGCGAAGATCCAGCAGCCACAGGCGGTGCTGCCGTCGTCGCGCAACTCGGCGAACCCGGCGAGCTGCTCGCCGGCGCGACGCACGATCTTCGTCGGATCCTTCGCGTCGGGCAGATCGACCAGGGCCTTGCCGGAGTACTCCTTGGCGAGCTCCTCGGGCGTAGGACGGGCTGCGTTGACGTAGGGCCACGAGAGATCGAGGATGGGGTCGGGGAAGACCCCGCCCTCGCGGCGGTAGCGCTCGCGGATACGCAGGAAGAGCTCGGCCATGATTTCGATGTCGCTGCGCGCCTCGCCTGGTGGTTCCGCCCCCTTCCAGTGCCATTGCAGCCAACGCCCAGAATTGACGAGCGAGCCGTCTTCCTCGGCGAAACAGGTGGTGGGCAAGCGGAACACCTCGGTCTGGATCTTCGAGGGATCGACGGGGTTCGATTCGCCCACGTTGCGCCAGAATTCCGAGGTCTCGGTGGCCAGCGGATCCATCACTACCAGGTACTTGAGCTTGGCGAGCCCCTCCAGCACCTTGACCTTGTTCGGCGCCGCCGCCAGCGGGTTGAACCCCTGGCAGATATAGCCGTTCATCTTGCCCTGTGCCATGAGCTCGATGACTTGCAGCAAGTCGTAGGGCTTGTCCAGCTTGGGCAGGTAATCGTAGGCCCAGTTGTTCTCGGCCGTGGCGGCTTTCCCCCACCAGGCTTTCATGAGGCTCACGAAGAACTTGGGATAGTTCTGCCAGTAGCTCATCTGGTTGGGGCGCAGCGGCTTGAGCGTGCGTGCAGCCAGATACTGCGGCAGTTCCTGCTCGGCTTCGTTGGGCAGCGTGAGATAGCCGGGCAGTAGGTTGGACATCAGCCCCAGGTCGGTGAGCCCTTGGATGTTGGAGTGCCCGCGCAGCGCGTTGATCCCTCCGCCGGGCATGCCGATATTGCCCAAGAGCAACTGCATCATCGCCGCCGTACGGATGATCTGCGCTCCGATCGAGTGCTGCGCCCAGCCGAGTGCATAGAGGATGGTGGCGACGCGGTTGGCCGGCGCGGTGGAGGCGAGCATCTCGCAGATCTGCAGGAATTTCGCCTGCGGCGTACCGCAGACGCGCTCGACCATTTCCGGCGTGTAGCGCGCATAGTGCTGCTTCATGAGCTGATAGACGCAGCGCGGATGCTGCAAGGTGGGATCGGTTTTGACGTAGCCGTCCTCGCCGCGCTCATAGTCCCAGCTCGATTTGTCGTAGCGGCGCTTTTCGGGGTTATAGCCGGAGAAAAGGCCGTTCTCGAACGAGAAGTCTTCCCGCACGATGAACGACAGATCGGTGTAATTGCGCACGTATTCGTGCTGGATCTGGTCTTTTTCCAGCAGATAGCGAATCACCCCACCGAGGAAGACGATGTCGGTGCCAGTGCGGATCGGCGCATAGACGTCGGCCACCGAAGCCGAACGCGTGAAGCGCGGATCGACGACGATGAGCTTGGCACCACGGTGCGCCTTGGCTTCGGTCACCCATTTGAATCCACAGGGGTGCGCCTCGGCGGCGTTACCGCCCATGATGAGGATGATGTCGGCGTTCTTGATGTCGACCCAATGGTTCGTCATCGCTCCACGGCCAAACGTCGGGGCAAGACCTGCCACCGTCGGGCCGTGTCAGACACGCGCCTGGTTGTCGAACGCGAGCATCCCCAAACTGCGCACGACCTTGTGCGTCAGATAGGCGGTTTCATTGCTGGACGCCGACGCTGCGAGCATGCCGGTGGTGAGCCAGCGATTGACGGTCTTGCCCTCGGCGGTCTTTTCGACGAAATTGGCGTCGCGATCGGCTTTCATCAACGCGGCGATGCGATCGAGGGCTTCGTCCCAGGAGATCGTCTGCCATTTGTCCGAACCCGGCGCACGGTACTGCGGCTGCTTGAGACGGTTCGGGCTGTGAATGAAATCGATGAGCGAGGCGCCTTTCGGGCACAGCGTGCCCCGATTAACTGGATGGTCGGCATCCCCCTCGATATGCACGATGGTGGCCTTGGCGTTCTTCGCGCCATCACCCAAGCCGTACATCAGGATTCCGCATCCCACCGAGCAGTAGGGACAGGTGTTGCGCGTCTCGGTCATGCGCGCGAGCTTGTATTGGCGCACTTCGGCCAGAGCCGCCTGTGGCGCCAGACCCAGCGCCGCCATGCTCGATCCCGAGAGCATGGCAGCGCTGACCTTGAAGAACTGCCTTCGGTTCATCCCGTTCATGGGTCTCCCCTGGGGTTGTTTTTTTACCCGCGGCGGTCCGTTTTGGGTACCGCCCCCTTTACTCGCCCGAACGGCCCCGCCAGGGAAGTCCGCCAAGGTCGAGTCGCGATCGACACTGCCGCGATTTTCGCTTTGTAGGGCATCGATCGGACCCTGTCAACCCCGCGCCAAGTAAGGAAAACCCTGAGACCCGGGCCTATACTGAGTATCTCGTCGCCTTGAGAGAACACTGATGAAAGCGATGCTCCTCACCCGTCCCGGCGCGGCGCTCGAATGCGTCGAGCGCCCTTCCCCTCGGCCCGGCCCTGGTGAGATCCGGCTGAAAGTGCTCGCCTGTGCCGTGTGCCGCACCGACCTGCACGTGATCGACGGCGAGCTGCCCCACCCCAAGCTGCCGCTCGTGCTCGGCCATGAGATCGTCGGGCGCGTGCTCGAAGTGGGCGCTGGAGTGACGCGCTTTCGCGTGGGCGATCGCGTGGGGGTGCCTTGGCTCGGCGGCGCCTGCGGGCATTGCCGCTACTGCCGGCGCGGGCAGGAGAACCTGTGTGAATCGGCCGTCTTCACCGGCTACACGCGCGACGGAGGTTTTGCCGAGGAGACGCTGGCCGACGCCCGCTTCTGCTTTCCCATCCCCGAACGCTACGGCGACGCCGAAGCCACGCCTCTGCTGTGCGCCGGGCTCATCGGCTGGCGTACCTACGCCAAGGCGGGTGCGAATCCCGAACGCGTCGGTATCTACGGTTTCGGTGCGGCGGCGCACCTCATCGCCCAGGTGGCCATTCACCAAGGCAAGCGCATCTACGCCTTCACCCGCCCCGGGGACGTCGCCGCCCAGGAATTCGCCCGCCGTCTGGGTGCATGCTGGGCCGGAGGTTCGGACGAACTGCCGCCCGAACCGCTCGATGCCGCGCTCATCTTCGCACCTGTGGGCGAGCTCGTACCGCAGGCGCTGCGCGCTACCGACAAAGGCGGCACGGTGGTGTGCGGCGGCATCCACATGAGCGACATCCCCTCCTTTCCCTACCGCTGGCTGTGGGAAGAGCGCACGCTCACCTCGGTAGCTAATCTCACACGGGCCGATGGTGAAGCCTTCATGCAGCTCGCCGCCGAAGTGCCGCTGCATCCGGCCGTCACCTGCTATCCCCTGACGGCGGCCAACGAAGCCATCGCCGACTTGCGCGCGGGTCGCGTGAATGGCGCAGCGGTGCTCATTCCGTAACCAGATGATCCACCCGGCTATAGACCGTCGCCTCTCGGCCGCGCACGAAGCCCAGCAGCGTGATGCCCGCCTCCTCGGCCAAGCGCACCGCCAAGGCCGTGGGCGCGGACACCGCCGCGAGCACGCCGATGCCGGCCACCGCCGCTTTCTGCACCAGCTCGAAACTCGCTCGGCTCGACATCAGCGCGATCGCCGCGCCCCCCGGGCGGAGCAACCCGGCGCGCGCCGCCGCTCCGATCGCCTTGTCGAGCGCGTTGTGCCGACCCACGTCCTCGCGCACCACCAAGAGCGCGCCATCGGCCGCGGCAAGCGCCGCCGCATGGGTCGCACCGGTGGCCCCATGCAAGGGTTGACGTGCGCGTAGGGCATGCATGGCCGAGAGCACGGCCGCAAGCGGTACGACCCCGCCCTGCGGCACGCGCGGCACCGGCCGCACCGCCTCGGTGAGCGACTCGATGCCGCACAGGCCGCAACCCGTGCGCCCACTCAAGACACGTCGCCGCGCTTTGAGGTGCACGAAGCGCTCGCTGGCGATCTCCAGCCGCACGATCACGCCCGCCTGATTCGATTCGAGTTCGAGCTCGTAGAGCTCGGCCGGCGCCTCGACGATCCCCTCGGTGAGCGAGAATCCCAAGGCGAAGTCTTCCAGGTCGGCAGGCGTGGCGAGCATCGTCGCATAGGCGATCCCGTTGTATTCGAGCGCCACCGGCGTTTCCTCGGCGAGCACGTCTTGCTCGGGGAAATGCTCGAGCCGAGCGTCGTGCACGCGAAACACCGCCTCATGGATTCGCACTCCCTCTGCCGTACCGCGTTCGTCATTTACCATGCGCTTTTATTCCCTCCCCCCCCTTTGCCGAACCATTACACCGTCCTTCTTCTGCACCCCGCAGCGGCTATCGTCTACAATGCGCAAACGAGCGAAGACATCTTCAAATATTTTTCATCATCGCAATAGGAGGAGTTCCCATGTCCCACGTCGTCAAAGTAGTCTTCGGGCCCGGTCGGGAATACGAGTTCTACACCAATTCGGAGGCCGTCGAAGCGCTCGATCGCAACGTCGCCAAAGAATGGCTGGTGCGTGAAATGGAAGCGCTCGAGTGCGATCAACCCAACCCGATGGGCAAGGTGCTCGTGGTCGACCTGATTCTCAACCTCGCCAAATGCGCGGGTGAAGCACGCTTTGCCGAAGGCGGAGAATGGTCCCAGACCTTCGCGCAGGTCGTGGCGCGCCTGCTCGATCGCCCTGTCTCGCGCATCGACGTCGAGAATTTCACCGTGGGGTGATGCACCCGCTCAAGGTGCGGCGCGGCCGATTCGGGCAATCGCCAGGGCGGCAAGAAAATTCAGATCTTCCTGCACCGGTCGGCCCTGATCGTCGAAGCCGCGCCACTCGCGCACTTCGATGTCGAGCAAGCCGCACAAGGTGGTGAAATCGGCCACGGTGAAGAAACGCACGTTGGGCGTATTGAACCACTGGTGCGGCAGGCTCTCCGACACGGGCATGCGTCCCTCGAGGATGCTCTTGCGGTGTTTCCAAAACGCGAAGTTGGGAAAGCTCACGATCGCCTCACGCCCCACACGCAACATCTCCCGCAAGATGCCTTGGGTATTGTGCATGGCCTGCAGCGCCTGGCTCATGATGACGTGGTCGAAATGCCCGTCCTGCAGGTCGGCGAGCCCCTCGTCGAGGTCGCTTTGGATGACGTTGATGCCACGCTCGATGCAGGCGACGATACGGGCCGGATCGTTCTCGATGCCGTAACCCACCACCCCCTTGGTGTCGATGAGATGGCGCAGCAGCACCCCGTCGCCGCAGCCCAGGTCGAGCACGCGCTCGCCCGGCGCGATCCATTCGGTGAGCGCCAGCAGGTCGGGGCGCAGCGTCGGCGCACGGTGCACGGTTTCGCGGTCGGAAGTCGCCATGGTCACACCTCGATCCGATTGAAATAAGCGCGCAGCACCGCATGGTAGCGCGGATGCTCCAGCAGGAAGGAATCGTGCCCGGCCTTGCTGTCGATCTCGGCGTAACACACGTCTTTTCCCGAGTGCACCAGGGCCGAGACGATCTCGCGGCTACGCGCCGGCGAGAAGCGCCAGTCGGTGGTAAACGCCACCACGAGGAAGGCCGCCTCGGCGCGCGCGAGGGCCGCCGCCAGATCGCCGCCGTAGTCGGCCGCCGGATCGTAGTAGTCCAACGCCCGCGTGGTGAGGAGATAGGTATTCGCATCGAAGAACCGGGCGAACTTGTCCCCTTGATAGCGTAGATAAGATTCGATTTCGAATTCGGTGTCGTACGAATAGCGGGTGATCCCATGGCGCAAAGCACGTCCGAATTTCTCGGCCATGGCGTCGTCGGAAAGGTAGGTGATGTGCCCGATCATACGCGCCAGTCTCAATCCCTGCTTGGGCACCACGCCGTGCTCGTAGTAGTTGCCGCCGTGGAAATCGGGGTCCGAGAGGATGGCCTGGCGCGCCACCTCGTTGAAGGCGATGTTCTGCGCCGAGAGCTTGGGCGCGGTGGCGATCGCCAGCACGTGGCGCACGCGCTCGGGATGCTGCAGCGACCAGGAGAGCGCCTGCATGCCGCCGAGCGACCCCCCGATCACCGCGGCGAAGCGCTCGATACCCAGCCGATCGGCGAGCCGCGCTTGGGCATTGACCCAATCCTCCACCGTCACGAAGGGAAAGTCCGCCCCCCAGGGTTTGCCGGTGGCCGGATTGATCGACACCGGCCCGGTCGAGCCGAAACAGCCTCCGAGATTGTTCACCCCGATGACGAAGAATTTCTCGGTGTCGAGCGGCTTGCCCGGTCCGACGAGGTTGTCCCACCAGCCGACGTTGTGCGGGTCGTCACGATAGACCCCGGCGACGTGGTGCGAACCCGACAGCGCATGGCACACGAGCACGGCGTTGCTGCGCGCGGCATTCAGCGTCCCGTAGGTTTCATAGACCAGGTCGTACTGCGGCAGGACCCTTCCGGCCTTGAGTGGTAGCGGTTCGTCGAAATGCGCTTTTTGCGCCTCGACGAACCCCACGGAACGAGGATGCTTCATGCGGCGGCTCCCGTAGACGAAAAAGCCCAGCGACATGCGGGCGCCGGGCGATCCCGCTTTAGCTGCATTTGTAAGGCGCCCGCAAGCTGAGGCTCAAATCGGCGCCATGTGGATCGAACCATAGCGCGCCCCCCGGGCGATGTCAAGGTGAGCGCACGACGCTGACGCAGCATGGTTTGACACTGCGGCATCACGATCATTATAATGAACCTTGTTAGCTAGCCAATAATTACGATGAACACTACCAACAATTTCGGCGTTCTGCTGCACGAAGTCGCCCGCTACTGGCGGGCCGAGCTCGACCGGCGTCTGCGCCATCTGGGCCTGTCGCAATCGCAATGGCTGGTGCTGATCAAGCTGCCCGACGAAGGCATGACGCAGACCGTGCTCGCGCGCAAAGTCGGCATCGAAGGCTCTACGCTCGTGCGCCTGCTCGACCGTCTGCAGGCCAACGGCTGGGTCGAGCGGCAAGACGTCCCCGGCGATCGACGCGCCAAGCGTGTCGTCCCCACTGCCAAGGCCAAGGCGCTGCAGCATGAAGTCGCCGTGATCGCCCAGGAGCTGCGCGAGCAGTTGCTCGAAGGCATCGAGCCGGAGTGCGTCGCCATCGCCGCCAAGGTGCTATCGCAGCTGCGCCAGAAGCTCGAGAACCTCCATGATTGACCGCGTCAAATCCGTCTTTGCCGGGCATCCCCGGCTGCGTCGCGTGCTGTTGATCCTCGTCTCGCTCGTCCTGCTCGCGTGGATCGCCAGCATCGTCCACTACCGCCTCACCCACATCAAAGAGACCGACGCTCGCGTGGCGGCCGAAATGATCACCATCGCCCCACGCTTGGCGGGCTGGCTGGTCGAACGCCCCGTGATGGAAGGCGATCTCATCCGCAAAGGTCAAGTACTGGCGGTGCTCTATCGTGAGCCCTCCCACTTGAAGGTCCGCGCGCAAGAAGCGGCGCTGGCTGCCACCGAAAAGGAAATCGAACGCTTGGAGAGCCTGCTCGCCGAACGGCGTGCCGTGACCCGAGCCGCCGTACAAGAAGCCGACAGCGGTGTGAAGACGGCCGAAGAGGCGCTCAAGGCGGCACAGATCGAGCGCAGCAACGCTGAGAGCGACTATCGGCGCAACGCGGCCCTGGTAAAACTGCGCGCCGTTCCCGAGCAGCAGGCCGAACACGCCGAGAACGCCTACAAAATCGCCACACAGAACGAAGCCAGCGCCCGGGCCCAGCTCGACGCAGCCAAGGCACGGCTCGCCAAGGCCCAAGCCGACGCCTTGCTCGGCTCGCTCGAGCGGCAGCACGAACAGGCGAACGTGCATCGCGATCAAGTACGCGCCGAACTCGACCTCGCCCGGCTCGATCTCGAAGACCTCATCCTCACCGCCCCCGTCGATGGCGTAGTCGACCGCACTTTCGCCAACGTGGGTGATTATGTCGCGGCGAGCCAGCGCGTGATGCTCATCCACGATCCCGACAATGTCTGGGTGGAAGCCAACATCAAGGAGACCAAGATCGCCGACGTGCGCCCCGGTCAAGCGGTGGACGTGACGGTCGACGCGCTGCCCGGCCGGGTCTTCCACGGCGAAGTCTGGCTCATCGGCAACGCCGCCACCAGCGCCTTTCAGCTCTTGCCCAACCCCAATCCTTCGGGCAACTTCACCAAGATCACCCAGCGCATCCCGGTACGCATCCGCGTGAAGCAGGAAGACGGACTCCTCAAGCCCGGCATGATGGCCGTCATCTCGATCGATGTCCGCCACTGACGAACTTTCCGGTTTCTTCGAACGGTTTGGGTCGGCCTATCGCTGGCTCGTCATCACGACCACGCTCATGGGCACGATCACGGTCGTGCTCTCCTCGACCATCGTCAACGTGGCGCTACCCGACATCATGGGCGCTTTCGGCATCGGCCAGGACCAGGCGCAATGGATGTCGACCGGGTTCCTCGCGGCGATGACCGCCTCCATGCTCATCAACGCCTGGCTCAACGACGCGATCGGCATCCGCGCCACTTTCGTCGGTTCGATGGCGCTCTTCGCCGCCGCCTCGGTGCTCGGCGGACTCGCTCCCAACGAGAACGTGCTCACCTTCGCCCGCGTCGCCCAGGGGGTCGCGGCCGGCATCATCCAGCCGCTGGCGATGATCATGATCTTCCGCGTCTTTCCGCCGGAAGAACGCGGTACCGCCATGGGCATCTACGGCATCGGCGTGGTGCTCGCCCCGGCGATCGGCCCCGTGCTGGGCGGCTGGCTCATCGACAACTACGACTGGCGCTACGTCTTCTACATGGGCCTGCCCACCTCTTTCGTGGGCATGCTGTTGGGCACCGTCTTCCTGCCTACCCGACTGAGCGGCGTCAAGCGCCGCAGTTTCGATGCCTTCGGCTTCGTGCTGCTCACCGCCTTCCTCGTCACTTCCCTCTATGCGCTCGCCAATGGACAACGCGAAGGATGGGATTCTGATGTCATCGTCGGTACGGCAACGCTGAGCGTGGCCTTTTTCCTCGCTTTCGTCGCCTGGCTCGCGCGTCGCGCCGAACCTCTGGTGAGCCTGCGCGTTTTCTCGTTCGGTCGCTACAGTGCCGCCTCGCTCGTCGCCTTCCTCTATGGGGCGGGGCTGTACGGGTCGACCTACCTCGTTCCGCTCTTCCTGCAGACCGTGCAGGGCTATACGCCGACGCGCTCGGGACTCCTGCTGATGCCCGCCGGACTCATCCTCGGTCTCGTTTTCCCTATCGCCGGCCGGCTCACCGACCGCTTACCCGCCTACTGGCTGGTGTGCGCCGGCCTCTTCCTCTTCGGGATTTCGAACCTCCTGCTCTATGAAATCGACGTCGACGTCTCCTTCTGGGACATGGCGCTGATGGTGCTGCTGGGACGCGTCGGGCTCGGGGTGATGATGCCGGCCTTGAACGCCGGGGCGCTGTCGGCGTTGCCGCCGGAGCTGCTCGCGCAAGGCACGGGTACCATCAACTTCATGCGTCAGCTGGGCGGCGCTTTCGGCGTGAGCCTCTTGTCGGCGGCCGTCGAAATCCGTTTCGCTTTCCATTCCGCCGCCCTGACCGCCACCCAGACCGAGGCCAACGGCACGACGCGCTACGTGATCCAGATGCTCGAGCAGATTCACGCCGTCGCCGGCGTTCCGCCCTCCCATGCCTATCAGGCGGGCGGCGCCTTGAACTTTCTCGACAAGGTGCTCGCGGCCAAAGCCCAGAGCATGGCTTACAGCGACGGGTTCGCCCTCGTCGGCATCGTCTTCCTGCTCTCCCTGTTGCCCGGTTATTTGATGAAAGGCCGCCGCTGAAACGCCCATGCAATGCCGCACCGATTACACTGAACCCAGGCCAGCCAGAGGGGTCGCCATGACCTACCGTACCATCGTCTTCGCCTACGACGGCAGCGCCGAAGGGCAAGCCGCATTGTCCGAAGGAATCGATCTCGCCGGCCTCGTCGGCGCGCGCTGCCACCTACTCGCGGTGATGGCGGTTCCACCCGAAGCCAAGTATTCCCAAGTAGTGGTTCCGGAAGACTGCCTCGACGAAAACTACGCCCGCATCAATCACATCCTGGAAGAAGGCATCGAGCGCTTCAGAAATGCCGGATTGGAAGTCGACGGAGTCGTCCGAGTGGGCGAAGCGGCACCGGTGATCGGGGAGTATGCCGAAGAAGTGCATGCGGACCTGGTGGTCGTCGGTCACCGCCGGCGTGGCCCCCTCGATCGCTGGTGGCACGGCTCGGTGGGGCACTCGCTGCTCGATACACTGCCGTGCAGCCTGCTGGTGGCGATGAAGCACCAGGAAGCGAACGCCTAAAAGGCGGCAAGAATCGCCTGTGCCATCAGCGGCGCCACGCTCACCGCGTTCGTGGGGTGCGCGATCGTGTCGGTGCTCCAGATCGCTCCGGCACCGGCTGCACGCACGGTCTCGAGCGCATCCTCGACGAAGAGCGCATGCGTCACCGCCACGTCCACCGATGCCGCCCCGGCCGCGCACAGGGTTCGCACGGTTTGGGCGAGCGTGCGCCCGGTGCTCGCCACGTCGTCGACCACCACCACCGCCCGGCCACGGACGTCCAGCCCCTTGGGCAGGGTCACCTCGACGTCCCGGTCGCCGCGCCGCTCCTTCCGCCCCACGGCGCAGTCCAGGCCGACGGCCCGCGCGGCCGCCTCGACCCAGGCGCGCGACTCTTCGTCGGGGCCGACGAGGAGCGGTCGCCCACGCTCGCGCACCGCGAGCTCACCGAGGAGCGGCGCAGCACTCAGGGCGAGCGCAGGAGAGACCGGCACGGCCTCGTCGAGCCGAGCGATGCGGTGCAGATGCGGATCGACGGTGACGAGCGCCTCGACGCAGGACGCGACGAAACGTCCCACCACGAAGGCGCTCACCACTTCTCCAGGGGCAAACGCCTTGTCCTGACGCAAGTAGGGAAAATACGGCGCCGCCAGCACGATGCGCCGTACCCCCGCCTCGTGCAGCCCAGACCCGGCGAGCAGCAGCTCGACGAGCTTTTCATTGGGATGATCGAGGCCGCGCAGCAACACGACCTTGTCGGGCAGCCGCTCGGGCAGGCGCAGCTTGATTTCGCCATCGGGGAAACGGTGACGCTCGATCGGCACCGGTTCGCAGCCGATCGCCGAGGCCAGCCGCCGCGCGAGCCCTTCTTCTTCGGGAAAAAAGAGCAGCATCAGAACTCCGTATAGACCTCGACCACCTCTGACGGGGCCCCGATGCGATAGCCCGTGGCCCGCTCACAGCTGCGCCGCGCGAACAGTAAATCCGCTGGATATTGGGCATAGACGCGGTAGAGCGGCTCGCCTCGGGCAACGGGATCGCCCAGTTTCTTGAACAGATCCACGCCAGCACCCTTGACCTTTGGCGCCCCTGCCTGCCGAGCGATCTGGGCCAGGTGCAAGTTGTCGATTTCGGTGACGACTCCCTCGACGGGCGCCGTCACCTCGAACCATTGCGTCGCAAGCGGCGGCGCATTGTGATCGAACGGTTTTTCTCCCTGCGCCTTGACGATGGCGCGCATCTTGGCCAAGGCGCGTCCCGAATCGAGGATGTCGCGGGCGATTGCGAACCCCTCGCCGCCACGCACGTCGGGGTCGAATTCGATCACTCGTCCGGCGAGCCGCAGCGCTTTCTGGCGCAGATCGATGGGCGCGCGCGGGTCGTTTTCCAGCACGCGCATCACGTCGCGCGCCTCCAGCACCGGTCCGATGCCGAATCCCACCGGCTGGCGCCCGTCGGTGATGACCACGTCGATCATCAAGCCCAATCGGTGCGCCACGTATTCGAAGAGCTTGCGCAGCTGGAGCGCCTCACGCATCGAACGCACTTTGGCCGTCGGCCCCAGTGGGATGTCGAGCACGAGATGGGTCGAACCCGCCGCGAGCTTCTTCGAGAGGATGGAGGCCACCATCTGCCCCGGCGCGTCGATCGCCAGAGGCCGCTCGACCGAGATGAGCACGTCGTCGGCAGGAGAAAGATTCGCCGTCCCGCCCCAGGCGAGGCAGCCCCGTAGCTGGCGCACGATCCGCTCCATCTTCCCGATGGATAGCTCGACCTCGGCCAGCACTTCCATGGTGTCGGCGGTACCAGCCGGCGAGGTGATCGCCCGGGAGGAGGTCTTGGGGCAGAGCATCCCGTGCGCGGCGACGATGGGCACCACCAGCATGGAAGTACGGTTGCCCGGAATGCCGCCGATGCAGTGCTTGTCGACCACGGGGCGTTCGTGCCAGTCGAGCCGCCGGCCGACCTGGGTCATGGCATCGGTGAGGAAATACACTTCCTCGCGATCGAGCTCGTTGTGGTGCGTGGCCACCACGAAGGCAGTGAGCTCGATCTTGGAATAATGCCGTTCGGCGATGTCCCGAACGATGCCCAAAAACTCCTGGGGGCGAAGGCGCTCGCCGGAGAGCTTGC
This sequence comes from Tepidiphilus baoligensis, assembly GCF_012911495.1. NCBI lineage: Bacteria > Pseudomonadati > Pseudomonadota > Hydrogenophilia > Hydrogenophilales > Hydrogenophilaceae > Tepidiphilus > Tepidiphilus baoligensis. The sequence continues at coordinate 77,194 of NZ_JAAAUB010000003.1, read as the reverse complement.
GCCGCAGCGCCCCCATGGATTCCGGCGGCTCGGCCTGCGCCACCGTCACCTTCGCCCCTTCGGGCAGGCCCAGCTGGGCGAAAGCCTCGAGCGAAAGCCCGACCTCTGCCACCCCGACGAGGTTCGCGTCATCGACCACGTTGAGCGTGGCGAGGATGTGCCGCTCGCCATTCTGCCCTACTTCGATCTTGGCCAGCGCCTGGAATCCCTCGGCGCGCACGACCGAACACTCCCGGTGCAGATAGGCGACGTTTTCGCGGTAGGTGTCGATGGCCACGCGACGCAGGGCCAACGTGACCGGGCCACCCGATTTGCCGCCGGACGGGGCGGGCGGATGCCCCTCTCTTCGCCCCGTCCCCTGAGTTCCTGCCACGTCAGCGCAAGGATTTGGGATCGAAGCCGGTGGCCTGATAGACCTCTTCGATCACCGAGCGACCGATACGCCCGCTCATCTGCTCATGCACCGGCACGAGCGCCTTCTTCAGCGCCAGTTTCTCCTCGGCGCTCAAGGTGATGATCTCGCTCGTCCCTGCGGCCTTCACCGCCTCGATCGCCTTGGCATTCTCTTCCGCAGCGATATCATTGGCATAAACGGTGGCCTCTTCCATGGCCTTCTCCAGCGCCGCGCGCACCTCATCGGGCAGGCCATCCCAGAAGCGCTTGTTGACGATCACGGCGTAGCCGAGGTAGCCATGATCCGACAGGGTGACGTACTTCTGCACCTCGTGCATTTTTTGGGTATAGAGATTGGAGGGCGGATTTTCGGTCCCATCGACCACCCCGGTCTGCAGGGCCTGATATACCTCGGAGAACGCCATCACCTGCGGGATGGCGCCGAGGGCACGCATCTGCGCCTCGAGCACCTTGGAAGATTGGATGCGCATTTTCAACCCTTTGAAGTCTTCGGGTTTGCGCAGCGGCCGGTTGGCCGAGAACACCTTGAAGCCGTTGTCCCAGTAGGCCAACCCTTTGATGCCCTTCGGCTCGAGCTCGGCGAACAGTTTCTTGCCGACGGGGCCGTAGGTCACCTTGTGCAGGTCTTCATAGCCCTCGAAGATGTAAGGCAGGTCGAACACCTCGAACTGACGCACCCCCAAAGGACCGAACTTCGCCAACGAGGGCGCCAGCATCTGCACCGCCCCCATCTGCAGCGCGTCGAGTTCTTCCTTGTCCTTGTAGAGCGTACTGTTGGGATAGACCTCGACCTTGACCTTCCCTTCGGTGTATTTTTCGGCCAGCTCCTTGAATTTCAGCGCTCCCTTGCCCTTGGGGGTATCTTCGGCCACCACGTGGCTGAATTTGAGCAGGATGGGTTCGGCCGCCTGCGCCACCCCCATCGTCGCCACCAGCGCCAGCGCGCCGATCATCATTTTCAATTTCATGTTTTCCCTCCCGATGGCATGGAAAATGGACGATGCGAAATCGTCATCACACTTTACATCATTCCCAGCGCCTGGGGCAACGCCAGCGACAAAGTCGGCCAGTACGTGACCAAGACGAGAAAGACGAGCATGGTCAGCAGCCAAGGGATCACGGCACGCGAGGTCTCGCCCAAGCCGGCGCCGGTGATGCCGCTGGCCACGAAGAGATTGAGCCCCACCGGAGGGGTGATCATGCCGATTTCCATGTTGACGGTCATGATCACGCCGAAGTGGATCGGATCGATGCCCAGTGCCACCGCCACCGGAAAGAGAATGGGGGCGAGGATGAGGATGATCGAAGAGGGCTCCATCAGATTGCCCGCCAGGAGCAACAGCACGTTGACCACCAGCAGGAACCCGATCGGCCCCAACCCCAGATCGATGATCGCCTGCGCGAGCATCTGAGGGATCTGCTCGCTGGTGAGGATGAAAGAAAAGAGCGAAGCCGAGGCGATGATGAAGAAGAGCATGGAGGACATGTTGGCCGAGTCGACCAAGACCCGGGGTACGTCGCGCCAAGTCATGTCACGATAGACGAAGAGCGCAATCACTGCGGCATAGACGGCGCTCATGGCCGCGGCCTCGGTGGCAGTGAAGATGCCGGCGTAGATCCCCCCCATGACGATGACGATGAGCAGCAGACCCCAGAAAGCCTCACGCAGGGCCTGCCAGCGCTCGCGCCAGGAGACCTTCGCTTCGCGCGCGAAACCGTGTTTCCTTGCCTGCCAATACGTGATGGCCCCGAGCATGAGCACCAGCACGAGCCCCGGCAGCACGCCAGCCATGAAGAGGGCCCCGATCGAGGTATTGGTCGTGACCGCGTACATCACCATCACGATGGACGGCGGGATGAGGATCCCCAGACCACCGGCCGAAGCCACGGTACCGATCGCGAAACGGCGCGAATAACCCTGTTTGAGCATGGCCGGAATGAGGATGGAACCGATGGCCAGTACCGTGGCCGGAGAAGATCCCGAAACGGCCGCGAAGAGCGCGCAAGCGAGTACCGCCGTCATCCCCAGGCCGCCGGTGACGTGCCCGACCATGGAATTGGCGAACCGGATCATGCGCCTCGCCACCCCACCGCTCGTCAAGAAGGTGCCGGCCAGGATGAAGAATGGAATGGCGAGGAGCTCGAATTTCTCGATGCCGGTAAACATCTTCAGGGCTACGGATTCGAGCGGCACCGGCGTCCAGAACGCCATATACGTGATGACCGTCAGCCCCAGCGCCACGCCGATGGGCATGCCCACCAGCATGAGCACGAAGAGCATACCGAAGAGAATGGCGGCGCTCATCGGCTCGCTCCCTGCTCGACCGAGGGCGGCACCCCCTCACCCTCGTCCAGCCCCTTGACGTGCGCCACGCGATGCTGCGGCAAGGTGCCGTCACGCCAATAGCCGAGCAAGACTTCGAGGAAACGCCAGCCCATCAAGGCACTGCCCAAGGGGATGGCGAGATATACCATCCAGGAAGGCCATTCCAGATCGGCCGTGAGCGGACCCTCGAAATAGGGCCCGGGATCTCGCCCCAAACCGGTATACCAGGCGTACGCCGCGCCGTTTTCCCATACCAAACGCACACCGTACCACACGAGCAAGCCGCAAAAGAGCAGGCCACATAGCAGCCCCAGAGTGATGCACGCGCGGCGTGCGCCGCCATGCAGGCGCATCACCAGTAGATCTACCCCCACGTGAATGCCGGTACGCACGCCATAAGCCGCCCCGAACTTCGCCATCCACACGGCACAGATCATGGCGAATTCCTGCGCCCAGCCGAAATGGAATCCTAGGAGCCAATCTTGCAGGTAAGGGATGGCAAAACCCGCAAGATAGCGATGCACCACGGCCAGAAAGATGACCAGGGTCGAGATGGCCAGCAGAGCGCCGATGGTGAATTCTTCGAGTCGATCGAGCAGGCGGCGAAACATCCTCTCTCCCGGCAAGGGCGCGCTTGGGCAAAGGCGCGCAGTGTAGCGATCTCCATGGGCGGGCGCCACTAGGGAAACCCCTATAGGGCAGCGCAGCACGTGTCCTCCGACCGTCAGTGGGCATTATAACGGCAGCGCGAACAACCGTCGCGAACGGTTGCAGGACGAGAACGCCCAGAGCGCAAGATCCCAGACCGGCCAAAGGGTCGGGGCACGGGGGCAAGCCGACGTCCGAGCATCGGAGAACGCCGCCATGTCCTCGAGCCGCTCATTCGCGTAGCCCCTGGGGTATCCGCCTCGCTCGGCATAGATCACTCCATCCTCTTGACACAAAAATGGTTTATGCCTCTAATCGAAATTATTGGCTTTTCTGGTTCCGTGGAGCGCGGCATGACCCCTTCGGCGTGGGATGAAACCACCGTCCGGCGCGTGATCGACGCGCACAAAGAGCGGCCCGGTGCGCTGCTGCCCATCCTGCACGCGCTGCAAGCCGAATTCGGTCACGTGCCGCGCGGCAGCGTCCCGTTGATCGCCGAGGCGCTCGATCGCTCGCGTGCCGAAATTCACGGCGTGATCAGTTTTTATCCTCATTTTCGCGAGCAAGCGCCGGGGGCGCACGTACTGCAGATTTGCCGTGGCGAATCCTGCCTGGCCATGGGGGGCGAGCATCTGGCCGAGCATGCCAAGGAACGGCTCGGTTGCGAGTTCCATGGCACGCGCGCCGACGGGGCGGTGACGCTGGAGCCGGTGTATTGCCTGGGGCAATGCGGCTGCTCCCCGGCCCTGCAGTTCGACGGCGAGGTCTACGGGCGTATGACGCCGGCGCGCCTGGACGAACTCTTGCGCGAGAAGGGGTTGGTATGAGCGTGACCGTCTATGTGCCGCGGGATTCGAGCGCACTGGCCGTGGGGGCCGAGGCGCTCGCCGAGGCGATTCAACGCGAAGCCGCGCAGCGCGGGGTCGACCTGCGGCTCGCGCGCAACGGCTCGCGCGGTCTGTTCTGGCTCGAACCTTTGGTCGAAGTCGTCACGCTCGCTGGACGCATCGCCTATGGGCCGGTGCAAGCGCAAGACGTCCCGGAGCTCTTCGATGCGGGGTTTCTCGCAGGAGGGGCGCACCCCACCCGACTCGGACCCATCGAGCAGATTCCCTACCTGCAACGTCAACAGCGACTGACGTGCGCCCGGGTCGGCCTCATCGATCCGCTCGATCTCGACGATTATCTCGCCCACGGCGGCTATCGTGGCCTGCACCGTGCGCTCGAACATACCCCGGAGGAAATCATCGCGGCGATCACCGCCTCCGGCCTGCGCGGGCGCGGCGGCGCAGCCTTTCCTGCCGGCATCAAGTGGAACACGGTCCGTGAGGCTCCGGGAGACGTCAAATACATCGTCGGCAATGCCGACGAAGGGGATTCCGGCAGTTTCGCCGATCGGCTGATCATGGAAGGCGACCCCTTCGCCTTGATCGAAGGGATGACCATCGCCGCACTCGCCGTTGGCGCGACCCAAGGCTATATCTACCTGCGCGTCGAATATCCGCACGCCCACGCTACGTTGGAGCGCGCCCTCGCTACCGCCTACCGCGCCGGCTATCTGGGCGCGGACGTCGCCGGCAGCGGCAAACGATTCGATTTGGAAGTCCGGCTCGGCGCCGGAGCCTATGTCTGCGGCGAGGAGACGGCGCTACTCGAGAGCCTCGAGGGCAAGCGCGGCATAGTGCGCAGCAAACCGCCGCTGCCGGCGCTGCGCGGCCTCTTCGGCCAGCCCACGCTCGTCAATAACGTCCTGACGCTTGCCACCGTCCCTTACATCCTCGCCGAAGGGGCCGAAGCCTACCAGCAGCTCGGTACCGGCCGTTCGCGCGGCACGCTGCCGATCCAGCTCGCGGGCAACATCGCCCGGCCAGGCCTCATCGAACAACCCTTTGGCATCAGCCTGCGCGAGATCCTCTACGACTATGGCGGCGGTTCGGCCACGGGACGGCCGCTGCGCGCCGTGCAAGTCGGTGGCCCGCTCGGCGCCTATGTACCGGCCGCGCACTTCGACCTCCCCCTCGACTACGAAGTCTTCGCCGCCCAGGGCGCGGTCCTCGGACACGGCAGCATCGTGGCGTTCGACGACACCGTCGACATGGCCCGGATGGCGCGGCACGCACTGGCGTTCTGTGCCGCCGAATCGTGCGGTAAATGCACGCCCTGCCGCCTCGGTTCGACCCGCGGCGTCGAAGTGATGGACGATGTGCTCGCGGGCCGCCAGGTGGAGGCCAAGCTCGCCCTGTTGCGCGACCTCGGCGAGACGATGCGCCTGGGATCGCTCTGCGCGCTGGGTGGCATGACGCCTTATCCGGTGCTCAGCGCCTTGGAGCACTTCCCCGAAGATTTCACGGCCGCCGCTGCCCGCAGTAGGCTGGGCTAGGGAGACGCTGAAGAAATGAGCGAGCGGGATGAAGCGCAAGGCGCACGGAGCGCAGCGACCGAGACATATCGAGTGGATAGGCGAGGGAGCGAGCACCGCGCAACGCAGCGATTCGCCCGCGCAGCCAATTATTCAGCGTTTCCCTAGGCCACGTCCGGCCGTCCTGGAGACCTCCGATGCCTTTTGCCCCTCTGTCAACCGAGAAAACTACCCCGTCCCAGGTCACGCTCTCGATCGATGGGTTCTCGATCCGGGTTCCGGCGGGCACGACCATCCTGCAAGCCGCCGAGCGGCTGGGTCTGCGCATCCCGCGGCTGTGCGCCTGCGACCGCCTCGAGCCCTATGGTTCTTGTCGGCTGTGCCTGGTGCAGATCGAGGGGGTGCGCGGCACGCCGGCATCCTGCACCACGCCGGTCGCCGAGGGCATGCGGGTGCAGACGCAAACCGAGACCCTGGCGCGGCTGCGCCGGGGCGTGATGGAACTCTACCTCTCCGAGCATCCGCTCGACTGCCTCACCTGCAGCGCCAATGGCGACTGCGAACTCCAGGAGATGGCGGCGCTCGTCGGCGTGCGCGAAGTGCGCTATGCCCGCCCCGAACCGGGCTGCGCCTCGCCCATGGACACGAGCAATCCCTACTTCCGTTTCGACCCGGACAAATGCATCGTCTGTGCCCGTTGCGTGCGTGCTTGTGGCGAAATCCAGGGTACGTTCGCGCTCACGCTCGACGGGCGCGGCTTTGCCACCCGCGTGGCGGCAGGGCAGGCGGAGCCTTTTCGCGACTCCGAATGCGTCTCCTGCGGCGCCTGTGTCCAGGCTTGTCCGACTGCGGCCTTGAATGAAACGGCGGTGCACGAGAAAGGTCTGCCGGACCGCGCCATCGTCACCACCTGCGCCTATTGCGGCGTGGGTTGCTCCTTCAAGGCCGAGATGAAGGGCAACGAAGTGATCCGCATGGTCCCCGCCGCGTCCGGGCGCGCCAACGAAGGGCATTCGTGCGTCAAGGGGCGGTTCGCCTTCGGTTACGCCACCCATCCCGATCGCATCACCACGCCGCTGATCCGCCAATCGATCCACGATCCATGGCAAGCCGTGAGTTGGGACGAAGCGATCGCTTACGCTGCCGCCGAATTCGCCCGCATACAGGCAAAATACGGACGGGAATCCGTCGGGGGCATTACCTCGAGCCGCTGCACCAACGAGGAAACCTACCTCGTGCAAAAGCTGGTGCGCGCCGCTTTCGGCAACAACAACGTCGATACCTGCGCCCGCGTCTGTCACGCGCCCACCGGCTACGGCCTGAAGCGCACGCTCGGCGAATCGGCCGGAACCCAGGATTTCGCCTCGGTGATGCACGCCGACGTGATCCTCGTGATCGGCGCCAACCCCACCGAAGCCCACCCGGTATTCGGGGCTCGCCTCAAACGCCGTCTGCGGCAAGGCGCACGCCTCATCGTCATCGATCCGCGCGCCACCGAGCTCGTCCGTGGCACCCACGTTCGCGCCACGTATCACCTACCGCTCAAACCCGGTACCAACGTCGCGCTACTCAACGCCCTGTCCCACGTGATCGTCAGCGAAGGGCTGGTCGACGAAGCGTTCGTCGCCGAGCGCTGCGAACCCGAAGCATTTGCCCAATGGCGCGACTTCATCGCCCAGCCCCGCCACAGCCCCGAAGCCAGTGCCGCGATCACCGGCGTGCCGGCTGCGTCGGTCCGCGCGGCCGCCCGCCTCTACGCCAACGCCCCCAACGCCGCGATCTATTACGGCCTGGGAGTGACGGAACACCGGCAGGGCGCCACAGCCGTGATCGCGATCGCCAACCTCGCCATGGCCACGGGCAACTTCGGCCGCCCCGGCGTCGGCGTCAATCCGCTGCGTGGTCAGAACAACGTGCAGGGTTCCTGCGACATGGGTTCCTTTCCCCATGAATTTCCCGGCTACCGCCACGTTTCCGATGCGCCGACCCGTGCCCTGTTCGAAGCCGCCTGGGGCGTGCCGCTGTCGTCCGAGCCGGGGCTGCGACTGCCCAACATGCTCGCCGAAGCCCGCGCCGGACGGTTCAAGGGGCTCTACCTCCAGGGCGAGGACCTCGTCCAATCCGAACCCAACCAGAGGCACGTACGGGCGGCGCTCGCTGCGATGGAATGCGTGGTGGTGCAGGACCTCTTCCTCAATGAAACGGCTGCCTACGCCCACGTCTTTCTCCCTGGGGCCTCTTTCCTCGAAAAGAACGGCACGTTCACCAACGCCGAACGGCGCATCTCCCGCGTGCGCCAAGTGATGCCCCCCTTGGCCGGATACGAAGATTGGCAAGTGACGCAAAAGCTCGCCTCGGCGCTCGGTTACCCCATGACCTATACGCATCCCGCCGAGATCATGGACGAGATCGCTCGGCTCACGCCCCAATTCCGCGGCGTGAGCTACGCCAAGCTCGAGGCGCGCGGCAGCCTGCAATGGCCTTGCAACGACGAGGCCCCCGACGGCACGCCGGTGCTGCACGTCGATGGCTTCGTGCGCGGCAAAGGCGCGTTCCTCCTCACCGAGTACGTCCCGACCCCACAGCATCCGGATGCACGTTTCCCCCTGATCCTCACCACCGGCCGCATCCTCTCGCAGTACAACGTCGGCACGCAGACCCGGCGCACCGCCAATACCCTCTGGGACGACGCCGACCTGCTGCACCTCCACCCCGAGGACGCCGCCGCCCGCGGCATCGCCGACGGCGACCGCGTGCACCTCGAAAGCCAGGTCGGATCGACGATCCTGCGCGCCGTGCTCGACGACCGTCTACAGCCCGGCCTCGTTTTCACCACCTTCCACTTCCCGGAATCGCGCACCAACGCGCTCATCACCAGCAGCTCCGACTGGGCCACGAACTGCCCAGAATACAAAGTCACTGCGGTGCAAGTTCGTCGCGTGGACGCGACCATGGACTCGCCCTCCTTCGTCGATGAATTGCCGCCCGCTTTCGATCTGCCGCACAAACTGGTCGAGATGGCCAACCAGATCGGCGAATTTTTCGCGGCGCAGCCCGAGCGCGAAGCCGCCGTGCGCGCCATCGCCGAGCATCTGGAAAAATTCTGGCACCCGACGATGCGCGAACGCCTCGTGCAGTGCCTACAGACGGAGGAGCATTCCCTCTCCCCTTTGGTGCGCGAGGCAGCCCGGTCGTTGCTTGAACGGGTCACGTGACGACGAAGCGCACTCCACGGACTACAATGGATTCGATTCCGTCCGTTGGAGGCCGTAACCATGGACAAACGCCGCGAAACCGACACGCTGGGGGAAGTCTGGGTCCCGGCCGACCGCTACTGGGGTGCGCAAACCCAGCGCTCGCTGGAGCATTTCCCCATCGGGGTGAGAAACCACCGCATGCCGCTGCCCATCATCCGGGCACTCGGCATTCTCAAGAAAGCGGCGGCGCAAGCCAATGCCGAACTGGGCGAATTGCCGAAGGAACTCGCCGAACTCATCGTGCGCGCCGCCCAGGAAGTGATCGAGGGCAAGCTCGACGATCACTTCCCCCTCGTCGTCTTCCAGACCGGCAGCGGCACGCACAGCAACATGAACGCCAACGAGGTCATCGCCAATCGCGCCAATGAGCTCGCCGGCCAGCCTTTGGGCAGCAAATCTCCCGTTCATCCCAACGATCACGTCAACCGCGGCCAGTCTTCGAACGACACCTTCCCCACGGCGATGTACGTGGCCACGGTGCTGGAACTGCGCCGGCACCTCCATCCCGCGGTGCAGACGCTACGCGACACGCTGGCGCGCAAGGCCGAGGAATACGCCGAACTCGTCAAGACCGGCCGCACACACCTCATGGACGCCGCCCCCATCACCCTGGGGCAAGAGATCGGCTCCTGGGTGGCGCAGATCGAAGACGCCCTCGACTTCCTGCGCATGGCCGAAGAAGGGTTGCACGAACTGGCCATCGGCGGCACGGCCGTGGGCACCGGGCTCAACGCCCATCCCCGCTTCGGGGAAATGTGCGCCGAATACATCGCCCGTGAGACGGGCATCCCCTTTCGCAGTGCCCGCAACCGCTTCGCGGCGCTCGCCGCGCACGACGCGCTGGTCAACGTCTCGGCGGCCCTGCGTACGCTCGCCAATGCGCTCTTCAAAATGGCCAACGACGTGCGCTGGCTCGCCTCGGGGCCGGATGCAGGCATCGGCGAGCTGATCCTGCCCGCCAACGAACCGGGCAGCTCCATCATGCCGGGCAAGGTCAATCCCACCCAGTGCGAGGCGCTCACCATGGTGTGCGTGCGCGTCTTCGCCAACGACACGGCCATCGCCTTTGCCGGCAACCAGGGCAACTTCCAGCTCAACGTCTATAAACCGCTCATGGCGCATGCGGCGCTCGAGAGCATCGAACTGCTGTCGCAGTCCATCCTCGCGTTCGATCGCTACTGTGCCCGTGACATGCAGCCCAACCGCGAGCGCATCCGCGAGCACCTCGAACGCAACCTCATGCTGGTCACGGCGCTCAACCCGCACATCGGCTATGACAAGGCCGCCGCCATCGCCAAGAAAGCCGCGGCCGAGCGCAAGACGCTCAAGCAGGCGGCCGTCGAGCTGGGCTACCTCACGGCCGAGGAGTTCGACCGCTGGGTCAATCCCCTCGCCATGACCCGGCCGGGCATGCACTGAACCGGAGATCCACGGAGGAAACGCCATGAGCCAAGACGACGGCATCACCTTCCACCCCGACGGCAGCGTACCGCAGCACGGCGAAGTCTTCGTCTTCGGCTCCAACCTCGCCGGCATGCACGGAGGCGGGGCAGCCGCCGAGGCGGTGCGCCGCTTCGGCGCGCAGATGGGCGTAGGCTGGGGCTACATGGGCGCCCCGCCGCGACACTCCTTCGCCATCCCTACGCTGGACGAGCACTTCGAGGTCCTGCCGCTCGAAGAGATCGCGCGCTACGTCGAGCGCTTCATCCGCTTCGTCGCCGAGCATCCGCAGTTGCGCTTCTTCGTCACCCGTGTGGGCTGCGGCATCGCCGGCTACCGCGACGAGCAGATCGCCCCGCTCTTCCGGCCGCTCATCGCCATCGGTCGCTGCTCGTTTGCCGAGAAGTGGCGGCCTTATCTTCTTGGGAAACGCTGAATAATTGGCTGCGCGGGCGAATCGCTGCGTTGCGCGGTGCTCGCTCCCTCGCCTATCCACTCGATATGTCTCGGTCGCTGCGCTCCGTGCGCCTTGCGCTTCATCCCGCTCGCTCATTTCTTCAGCGTCTCCCTTGCGAAAACGTGAGGGGCGGAATCACCCTTCCCACCGCAGCGCGAATCCCTCGGGCGCATGAAAATCCGGCCGACCCGGCGGGTGCGCCAGCGCCCACCAGGAAAATTCTCCCCCATGCCCTTCGAGCACGGCGGTCAGACCCAGGCGCAGCGCGCCCTCTCCGGCAGGCAGCGATTCAGGGGCGAGCCGAACTCGAAGGCCCAGGCGGCCGGGCGCACGCTGCCAGCGCAGGCGAGGGGCCGGGGGCCGAGGCGCCGGCGCGGGTTCGCGGTAGGCGGAAAAGCGATAGAACGCCCATTGGCCGCTGGGCGAGAAGTTGAATTCGCGGTACCCGCTGCTGCCTTCACGGGCGAGGAAGAGCTCGAAGCAGGTGTGCTCCCACAACCGCTGCGGCGGCAGGGGTGCGCCGGCGTCGGGGACGCGCAACCGCTCCACTTCGCCTCGCAGGGTATAGCCAAGCACGAACGCCCCATCCTGGCGCTCGAGCTCCACCTCCAGGGCGAACTCGCCGAACGCCGCGGACTCGGGATGGGGGTGAAGCGCGACGCGCATCAGGGAAACGCTGAATAATTGGCTGCGCGGGCGAATCGCTGCGTTGCGCGGTGCTCGCTCCCTCGCCTATCTACTCGATATGTCTCGGTCGCTGCGCTCCGTGCGCCTTCGCTTCATCCCGCTCGCTCATTTCTTCAGCGTTTCCTTAGGGCAGGATGAGCCCTCCGCCACCCAGACCGCCCAGACCCCCCGCCCCGCCGCCGGGACCACCGCCGCGCAGGTCGGTGCCGGCCAGCGCACTCTGCGCGAGCAGCGAAGACTGCTCCAGCTCCAGGCGGCGCAGTTCGTCCATCGTCTCCTCGATTTTTTTCTCGGCGGCCGCGGCAAAGCCGGCCACCGCCTCGGCGAGCGTCTTCGCCGGAATCTCGAAGCTGATGGGCAAAGCCCCCATGGGGGTCATCACGGTGATCGAGCCGCTGAAGACTTCCGTCCGGGCGGGATCGGGCGCCCCCTCGACGGTGACGGGAATCAGCCGGCGAATCGAACCGACACGGCGGTCGAGATAAAGCTCCTCACGGTAGAGAGAGGCCGGATCCATCGGCGGAACTTGATTGCGAGCCATGGTTCTACTCCTACAGGGTTTGGCCGATTTTACCCCGCAATCCACGGCTTTCCCGTAAAATTCCATTTTTGCCCGATCTGCGAGGATGCCATGTTTACCGGTATCGTGATGGGCATCGGACGCCTGGTCGACGTCACGCCCCTTGCCGATGGCGTGCACATCGCCGTCGATTCGCGCGCGCTCGAGCTCGAAGACGTCCGCCTGGGCGACAGCATCGCCCACAGCGGCGTATGCCTGACCGTGGTGGCGCGGCAGGGGACGGTGCTCGAATACGACGTCTCGGGCGAGACGCTCGCCTGCTCGGTGGGCTTGAACGAACCCGGCCGCGAGCTCAACCTCGAAAAGGCCCTGCGCCTGGGCGATGCGCTCGGCGGACATCTCGTCACCGGCCACGTCGATGGCATCGGCCTCGTCGAGCGCTTCGCACCCGTGGGCAATAGCACCCTGCTCGAGATCCGCGCCCCGGCGGCGCTCGCCCCTTTCCTTGCCCGCAAAGGCTCGGTGGCCGTCGATGGCGTGAGCCTCACCGTCAACGCCGTGCGCGACGCGCCCGACGGCTCCTGCATTTTTTCCATCAACCTCATCCCGCACACGCTGGCGCAAACCACGCTGAAGCATCTCGCACCCGGCGCGCACGTCAATCTCGAAGTCGATCCGCTGGCGCGCTACTGCGCGCGCGTGCTCGAATACGCCGCGAGGACCCCCTCCCCATGAACGACCTCTCCCCGACCACGCCTCCTCTGCCTGCCACGAGCGGAGGAATCAGCCCCATCGAGACCATCATCGACGAGATCCGCCAAGGCCACATGGTGATCCTCGTCGATGACGAAGCCAGGGAAAACGAGGGCGATCTCGTGCTCGCCGCCGAATGCGTCACCCCCGAGGCGATCAACTTCATGGCCAAATACGGCCGCGGCCTCATCTGCCTGACGCTCACCGAAGAGCGCTGCAAGCAGCTCGGGCTCAAGCTCATGGTGCAGGACAATCGCTCCCCCTATGAGACCGCCTTCACCACCTCGATCGAGGCGGCACGGGGCGTCACCACCGGCATCTCGGCGCACGACCGAGCGCAGACCGTACGTGCGGCCGTGGCCCGCCACGCCAAGCCCGAGGATATCGTCCAGCCGGGGCACATCTTTCCCCTCATGGCGCGCAAGGGTGGCGTGCTCATCCGTGCCGGACATACCGAGGCCGGCTGCGATCTGGCGCAACTGGCCGGCTTCGAGCCCGCCGCCGTCATCTGCGAGATCCTCAACGAAGACGGCTCGATGGCGCGCCTGCCCGATCTCATCGAATTCGCCAAGAAACACGGCCTGAAGATCGGCGCCATCCGCGACCTCATCGAATACCGCTTGCGTACCGAGACCTTGGTGCGCAAAGCGGCCGAGCGGGCCGTGTCCACCCCCTATGGCGACTTCACCCTCTACGCCTTCCAGGACGAGACCACGGGCGAAGTGCATTTCGCCGCCACCCACGGCACGATCGAGGCGAGCCGCGAAACCCTGGTGCGGGTGCACGAACCCATCTCGGTGCTCGACTTCCTCGCTCCCGAAGCCCCGGGACACTCGGTACCGGTGCCCGAGGCGCTGCGCCGCATCGCATCGAGCCCGGCCGGGGTCATGGTCATGCTGCACCGCCCGCAAAGCGGCCAGGAACTGCTCGAAGTGCTCACGCAAACGCCGGCGCGCCGACGTGCCTGGGATCCGCGGCTGGTCGGGGTGGGCGCACAGATCCTGCACGCACTGGGCGTGGGCAAGATGCGCCTGCTGTCGCACCCGATGAGTTTTCCCAACCTCTCCGGCTTCGGGCTGGAGATCACCGGTTTCGAAGACCCTCCCGCCGCAAAAGGATGAGCCATGGCCCGTTATGACGACATCTTCGAATACGACGAGAACCTCGACGGTAAAGGTCTGCGCATCGCGGTGGTGATGAGCCGCTTCAACCAGGATATCGGCGAGGGGCTGCTGTCGGCCTGCGTCGCCGAGCTGCGCCGCCTCTGCGTGGACCCGACCGACGTGCGCCTGGCCACCGTCCCCGGTGCGCTCGAACTGCCGCTCGCCCTACAGACCTTCGGTCGCACGGGGCGGTTCGATGCGCTCATCGCGCTCGGCGCCGTGATCCGGGGCGAAACCTACCACTTCGAGCTCGTCTCCAACGAGATGGGCGCCGGCATCACCCGCGTGGGTCTCGACCTGGGGTTGCCGATCGCCAACGGCGTGCTCACCACCGACACCGACGAACAGGCGCTCGCCCGCATGAGCGAGAAAGGGCGCGATTGCGCCCGCGCCGCCGTGGAAATGGCCAACCTGTGCAAAGCGATCCGATGAACGAAGAACTGCTCACCTCCGCCGAAGAAGACCGTGCCCCGCGCCGCCAGCGCCGACGGCTCGCCCGCGAACTCGCCCTCAAGGGCACCTACCAATGGCTCTTGTCCGACAACCCGCTCGCCCAGATCGAGGCGCAGCTCGCCCAGGACGAAGACTTTCCCGGAGCAGACCACGAACTGATGCTGGAGCTGTTGCGCGGCGCCGTCTCCCGCGCCGATCTCTGGCGCGCGGAACTCACCCCCTTCCTGCGCCGGCGCGTCGAAGAGCTCTCGCCGGTGGAACATGCGGTGCTGCTCATCGCCGCCGTGGAACTGCACGCCCACCCTGAGACTGCCTACAAGGTGATCCTCAATGAGGCGATCGAACTCACCAAGCGCTACGGCGGCACCGACGGACACAAGTTCATCAACGGCGTGCTCGACAAGTACGCCGCGGCGCTGCGCCCCGACGAGGTGCGCAGCGCGCGGAAGAGCCACTGAAGCGCCCCCGCGCCTAGGGAAACGCTGAATATTTCTTCAGCGTCTCCCTAGGGGTGCCGGCGGAACTGGTCCCACCAGCCCATGAAGGCATACACCAGGATGACGGTGCCGATGAAACCGATGCCGTAGATCACCCCGATCAAGAGCCAGTCGAGCGGACCACCGGCATCGGTAAAGCCCGAAGATGAGACCTTCGCCATGATCACGAGCGCGAGCACCCCACCGAGCAAACCGACCGCCTCCGACTGTACCAGGCGGCGGCTCACCAGGTGCCGCTCGCGAATCCACAGGGCGAGAAAAGCGACCACGCCCCCCACAGCCAGCAGCAACAGCACCCACAACCAGATGCCCAGCATCTCCTGGAACACGGCCAGGATCACCAGCGGATCGAATTCTTTCATTGCCTTCCCCCTTCCCGCAAGCGCCTTTCAGGCGCGGCCTCGTAGCATCGCCACATAAGTCGGCTTGAGCGCCATCGTTTTCATCACCCAGGTCACCCATAGCTCTTCGAGCGGTGCCACGACCCCCGGAAACGAAGGCACCAGGTTGTTCTCGTAATCAAACTCCACCAGCATTGCGCGCCCCAGCCGCGTGATCAGGGGGCAGGACGTGTAGCCTTCATAGCGTTGCTCGCTCTTGCCTCCGGCCAGATCGGCGAGCAGATGATCCACCGCCACCGGCACCTGCCACTTCACGCTCGCCGCCGTCTTGCCCTTGGGCACCCCGGCCACGTCCCCCACGCCGAAGACGTTGGGAAAGCGCTTGTGGCGCAAGGTGGCGCGGTCGACCTCCATCCAACCGTCGGCGGCAAAGTCCCCCGTCTGCCAGGCCAGAGGGCTGAATCGCACGGGGTCGGGCGCACGCATCGGCGGAATGACATTGATGAAATCGTAGGGCTGCTCCACCTTGCCCTGCGGCGTGGTGAACACCGCGATGCGCCGCCCGATGTCGATGCCGGTGAGCACGTGGTCGTAGCGCGTCTTGATGCCGCGCTCGCGAAAGAGCATGCGCACTTTTTCGCTGACGATGGGCACGCTGAACAAGGCTTTGTTGTGCGCGTGATAGATGAGCTCGGCCTTGCCGCGGGTGCCGCGCCGGCGGAAATAATCCTCGGTGATGAAGGTATGCTTGAGCGGAGCGCCGGCGCACTTCATCTCGGTGGCCGGACGGCAGAACACGCCCACGCCGCCGCGGCGGGTGAAATCGTCGACCAGAGCCCAGGTGGCCGCAGCCGCAGCCGGACTGAGATAGACGCTGCCCAGGCCATCCTTGCCGATGCGCGACACGTCCATGCCTTCGAGCGCGTCGTAATCGAGTTTGAGGCCAGCGGTCACGATGAGATAGTCATAATTTATCGTCTTGCCCGAACTCGTGACCACGCGATTGCCTTCCGGATCGAACTCGGCCACGGATTCCTCGAGCAGCTCGACGCCACGCGGCACGAAGTCGGCCGTGCGGCCAACCACGACGTAATCCTGCGGCTTGATGCCGGCGGCCACCAGGGTGTAGCCGGGCTGATAGAGGTGCTCCTTGCGCGCGTCGATGAGGGTGATCTTGGCCCCATCGAGCCGAGCCGCAAGACGGGCTGCCGCGGCAAGCCCGGCGGCGCCCGCCCCGGCGATCACGATGCGCGCCGAGCTCTTCAAGCGCTCGGCGGCCTGAACGGAGCGCAGCGGCACGGCGGAAAGCAGCACCCCGCCCAGTCCAAGCGACAGAAATCTGCGCCGGTCGCCGTGCACGCCGACGCGGGCCCCGAACTCCTCCAAACGTTCATCGTCTTTCATCTTCCCCTCCTTCGTGCGAACGAGTTTTTTCACCATCCATTGTAGGACAATGATGCCATTATTTTTATTTTTTAATGCCATAGGGTCGTAACGCCCACTCACTCCGGCGCCGGCACCTCGATGAGGAAACGGAACAACGGCCCGTGCTGCTCCACCGCCAGGCAATGATAGCCATGGCGCGTAGCATCTTCGGGGATGCCATGGAACGATTGCGAACCATCGGTCACCAACTCCATTCCTGCGGATTCAGACCAAACCAGGCAAGCACATGGCCGCCCCAGCGGGTGAATTCGCCGGTGACGGCCCAGAAGGTGCCAGTGAGGGCAAAATAATAGGCCGAAGCGACCCCCAACGCGACGAGCGTGGGGATCGGCGGCCAAAAATTGACGAAAAACCGTTGACGCAGCGAGGAGGACATGGGCGCTTCCCCTTCCCGAGGGAGAAGGGCTCTATTCTATCGCCCCTTGGCTTCGCGGCAAGCGATGATCGTATGCTCAGCGATCGCGGCGGCGACGCCCCCAGCCCTCGCCGTCACGCTGGGGATGGTGGTCTTTGTTGCCCCAGCTGCCGCGCGGCTTGCGCTCGCCGGACACGCCCAAGGTTTGGCGCGCCCCCTCGTCACCCCGCACCCGGCGCTCGAATTCCGAGCGCGGCGCCGTCTCGCCGTACGCACGCGGGGCCGCCGCTCGTTCCTGCCGGCCTTCGTGGCTGCGGGGGGAATCGCCCCAACGACGGGGCGAATCCTCGCTGCGCCGCGGCGCGGTGGTACGCGAACCGGAGGGCTTGCCGCTGCGCGGACCCTCGAAGCCGCCGCGGCCAGCGCCAGCCGGACGGCGCGGCGCGCGCGGTTCCAGCCCTTCGATCACGTGCTCGGCCAAGCGGCGGCCGGTGAAGCGCTCGATCGCCCCGATGGTGCGCATCTCGTTGGGGTGTGTGAGGGTGATCGCCACGCCGCTGCGCCCTGCCCGGCCGGTCCGGCCAATGCGGTGCACGTAGTCTTCGGCCTGGCGCGGCGGATCGAAGTTGATCACGTGGCTGATGCCGGCCACGTCGATGCCGCGCGCGGCCACGTCGGTGGCCACCAGCACCTGCACCTCGCCGCGGCGCAGCCGGTCGAGCGTGCGCGTGCGCGCGCGTTGGTTCATATCGCCGTGCAAAGCCGCCGCGCGCATCCCCCAGCCGACCATGCGTTCGGTGAGCTCCTCGGCGCTGCGCTTCGTTGCCGTGAAGACCACCGCCTGCTGCAGCTCGCCATCGCCCAAGATTTTTTCCAGCAGACGATGCTTGTGTTCGAAGCCGTCGATGAGCATGAGACGCTCCTCGATCTTGGCTTCCTGCACCGGCGTCGTGGTGATTTCGATGCGCTGCGGCTCATGGGTGAGCGAGAGCGCGAGCCGCCCCACCACCCCGTCGAGCGTGGCGGAGAAGAGCAGCGTCTGGCGCGAAGCAGGCAGGGATTCGGCGATGGCACGGATGTCGTCGATGAAGCCCATGTCGAGCATGCGGTCGGCCTCGTCGAGCACCAAGGATTCGATCCCGTCGAGCGACACGGTTCTCTGCTGCATGTGATCCATCAGGCGGCCGGGCGTGGCCACGATCACGTCCACCGGGCCGGAGAGATCACGGCGCTGCGGGCCGAAGGGCATGCCCCCCACCAGCACCACGGTCTTGAGGCGGCGCAGGCCGCGGCCATAGGTGCGGAAGGATTTCTCCACCTGCTGCGCGAGCTCGCGCGTGGGAGTGAGCACCAGCACACGGGCCGAGCGGCCGGCGTGGCGCCGCGGCAGCGCCAGGCGCGCCAGAAGGGGCAGCGCGAAGGCCGCGGTCTTGCCGCTACCGGTGTGCGAGGAGACGAGCAGATCGGCCCCGGCGAGCACGGCCGGGATGGCACGCGCCTGTACCTCGGTGGGCGTCGTGTAGCCGCTTTGCGCCACGGCGGCGACGAGCGCCTCCGGCAGGCCCAGGTCGGCGAAGGAAAGGGAAGGAGTCGTTGCGGTATTTTCGGTCATCATGAGTCCAGTTTCGGAGTCGGAAAAGCCGCCTCCGCCGCCGGATGGCAGCGGCACGGCGAGTTACCGTCGAATGCGCGGGCGCCCGCCCGAAACCCGGAAACGAAGACCGAGGCCGCCGTGGAATACGGCGTCAGGAGCAGCGCGACGAAGATTCACGCAAGCGCGACGGGGCTGTGGCGACAGTCCCCAGGAGAAGCGGATCGTACGATCCAGAGAAATTCCATCGACTGTGTGGCACAACTTTTACAATCATAGCACAGGCTACTTCCATGATGCAAGAAAAATTTCGTCCTTCGCTGATCCAACGCCGAGGCGACGATCCAGGGAATGATGCGGGCAGTGCGCGGATCGAGCGTGGCCGTCAAGGCAACCCCCCAAAAAGAACGGCCCGCGGTGGTGCGCACCGCAGGCCTTCGCGCGCGGGTGAACCGCGCAGCGGGCATCACTTACCGGCGATGCGTTTCTTCAGCGCTGCGCCGGGCGAAAACTTCGGCACCTTGGTGGCCGGAATTTGGATGGCGGCACCGGTTTGCGGGTTGCGGCCGGTGCGAGCTCCGCGCTCGGCCACCTCGAAGGAGCCAAAACCGGTAAACACCACCTTCTCCCCCTGCTCCAAGCGCTCGGCGATCAACTCTAGCACCGCGCCGAGCGCCCGCTCGGCTTCGGCACGGCTCGATCCCAGCGCATCGGCCAACGCTTCGACGAATTCACCTTTGTTCATCGCATACCTCGCTATTTTGGTTGAAATGAAAAAATGGATGAGCCGCTGCTCAGCCAACTCTACCGCATCGTGCCCCCCCACCTTTCGCACGTACGCGCTATTCTGCCGCAAAATCGGGCCTGTGCGTCAAATGATGCTGGATCCCACGAAAGATTTCATGACGAATCGGGGGCGATCTCAGCGAAACACGATGGTTTTGTTGCCATGGACCAACACCCGGTCCTCGATGTGGTAGCGCAATCCGCGCGAGAGCACCGTCTTCTCGATGTCTTTGCCGTAGCGCACCATGTCGTCCACCGTGTCCGAATGATCGACGCGAATGACGTCCTGCTCGATGATCGGTCCCTGGTCGAGCTCCTCGGTGACGTAATGACAGGTGGCGCCGATGAGTTTCACCCCCCGCTCCCAGGCCTGGTGGTAGGGCCGCGCGCCGACGAAGCTGGGCAGAAAGCTGTGGTGGATGTTGATGATGCGCGCCGGGTAGGCACGGCACAGTTCGGGGGGCAGGATCTGCATGTAGCGCGCGAGCACCATCACGTCGCCCCCCACCTCTTCGAAAATGCGCCGGATCTCGGCGAAAGCCGCCGGCTTGTTGTCCGGCGTCACCGGCACGTGCAGGAAGGGAATACCGTGCCACTCGACGAAACCGCGCAAATCTTCGTGATTCGAAATCACGCAGGGAATATCCACGTCGAGCTCGTGGCTGTGCCAGCGCGACAGCAGATCGTAGAGACAATGCTCCTGGCGTGAGACGAGGATGACGACGCGTTTCTTCACCGCCGAGTCGCTGATGTGCCAGTCCATCTCCAGCGATTCGGCCAGAGGGGTGAATCGCTCGCGCAATTCGGCCAACAAGAGCGGCATGCTGTCGGCACGGATCTCGAAACGCATGAAGAAACGGCCGCTCGGCGCCAATGGCCCCGGTGGCTCCGCGTGCAGGTTGGTCTCGAGGATCCAGCCGCCATGTTCGGCGATGAAACCGGCCACCTTGGCCACCAGCCCGACCCGGTCGGGGCAGGAGGCGGTGAGCGTATAACGCCGCTCCTTGCTCATCGCGCCGACTCCCGCAGCCGGGCGAAGGATTCGTCGATCAGGGTACGCAGCGCGGCATAATCGGTGACGTGGGGAAATTGGGGAAATTCGCGCACGACGTTTTCCGGGGCGCGAAAGAGGATGCCGGCGTGCGCTTCGCCGAGCATGGTCGTGTCGTTGTAGGAATCCCCGGCGGCCACGACGCGGAAATTGAGCGCCTTGAGGTGGTGCACCGCCTCCTGTTTTTGATTGGGCAGGCGCAGGCGGTAATTCACCACGCGACCGGTTTCGTCCACTTCCAGCGAATGGCAAAAAAGGGTGGGCCAGCCGAGCTGGCGCATCAAGGGGCGCGCGAATTCCTGGAAGGTATCGGAGAGTAGGATCACCTGATAGCGCTCGCGCAGCGCGTCCAGGAAGGCTTTGGCGCCGGGCAGGGGCGTCATCGAAGCGATCACCGCCTCGATGTCCGGCAGACGCAGGCCGTGGCGCTCCAGGAGCGTCAGACGATAGCGCATGAGTTTGTCGTAATCTGGCTCGTCGCGCGTGGTGCGCCGGAATTCGGCGATCCCCGTGCGCTCGGCGAACGCGATCCAGATTTCGGGGATCAGCACCCCTTCGACATCGAGGCAGACGAGTTCCATGTGACGACTCCCGGATACCAAAAACGTACGAGACAACGGGGCATTCTACCCGATTCACCCTCCCCACGAGCGCAGCAGGGTCAAACCGAGGGCGCAGGCCGCCACGCCGGCGAGAATGGGCGCGACGAAGCCGCCGAAGCGGCGCTGCACCGCCAGCGCCGCGCCCAAACCGAGCAGTTCGGGTAGCCAGCCGCCCGCTCCGTAACCGCGCACGTCGCCGATCACCGACACCCCCAGCAAGGCGGCGATCAACATCGGCCCGAGGAGTTGTAGGGCGCGAAACACCTTGCCCGCCGGGTCGAGCCGGCGCGCCCCGATGAGCGGCAAGGCGCGCAGGGCATAGGTCCCCAGGCCGATCGCCAAGAGCATCAAGAGGATTTCCGTGCGCATCGCACCTCCCCGATTCCTGCCAGGAGCGCACCGAGCACCGCCGCGAGCAGTAGCCCCAGCGCCGCGTGCTGCGCCCAGGCGAAGGCGGCGGCCAAAGTCACCGTCACCAGGATCGCCCCGCGCCGCGGCGCCTGGGCATGGGGTAGCAGCAGGACGAGGAAGAGCGCCGACAGGGCGATCGGCAAAGATTCGGCGAGCAGCGGCAAATGAGCGCGGATCCAGTCGCCCGCGAGCGCCCCGGCCGCGCTCGCGCCCACCCACGACCCATAGGCCATGACCTCTACCCCGGCGAGCCAGAGGGGACGCTGGGCGGCCGGCTGTTGCGGCAATCGTCCCAGGGCCACGGCGAACACCTCGTCGGTGAGCCCGAAAGCCAGACCGGCCAAGCGCGATGGAGCCGCCGGCAGATAGGCGGCGATCGCCGGACCGTAGAGTGCATGGCGGGCATTGAGCAGCAGGCAGAGACCGACGGTCAGCACCATCGGCGTGCCTGCCGCGAGCAGCCCCACCAGCATGAATTGCGCTGCTCCCGAATAGACGATGAGCGAGGTGAGCGTGGCTTCCATCGCGCTCATCCCCTGCTGCGTCGCCACCACCCCGAAGGTCACCCCCACCGGCAGATAACCCAGGGCGATGGGAATTCCATCCCGCAGACCTCGTCGCCAAGGTGCTTGCATACCATTCCCCTTTTCCTCCGAAGGAGTAAAATATTTCATTCTTCCATCGTTCATCTCTTCCATGAGCCGCTCTCTCGCGTTCATCGGCCTGTTCATCCTCGGACTGTCCGCCGTCGCCGCCACCGTCGCCACCACCGACGACGAGGTCAAACGCATGCGCGAAGAAGCGCGGCAGCTGCGCCGCGAGGCCGACGAGGTCGTCAACCGCGCCCGCATCGAGTGCCAGAAGCGCTTCCTCGTCAACGCCTGCATCGACGAAGCCCACGAGAAGCGCCTCGAGATGCTGCAAAAGGCCCGCCAGCTCGAAATCCAGGCCCGCCAGATCGAGATCGAGCGCAAGAAAGAAGCCAAAGAGGCGCGCGAACGCGAACAGGCGGAAAAACAGGGAACTTCTACTGAACCGGCGCCGAACGCTCCAACGCCTCCCCTTCCGGAATCCGCCCCTCCGGCAGATCCAGGGGTTCCGGCCTCACTACAGTGATCACCCACCACGCTTGAGGGCGCGCAGCTTCGCCCGATCCACCGCGTCCCCGCGCACGCGCGGCTCACGCCGTTCGCGTTTGCGTGCCACCGCTTCTTGCCGCCGCGCGAGGCTCTCCGGATCCTCTTCGTAGAGAAGCCGAGCCTCGCTCGCCGGGCCTCGCCGGGCCGAGATCGCCAGGACCGTAATTTCCCAGGTGTACTCGCCAATGGTGATCGTGAGTCGCTCACCCGGCTTCACCTCGTGCGAGGGCTTGGTCCGCGCCCCCTGCACCTTGACGTGACCGCCCTCGATCGCCTCCTGCGCGAGCGTACGCGTCTTGAAAAACCGCGCCGCCCACAGCCATTTGTCCAGGCGCACCCGCTCCCTGGCATCGCCGGCCGCTTTCCGTCCGTTCATCGATTCACCCCAGCCACGGCAAGACCACCGCCGTCACCACCCCATTGAGTCCCATGCCCAAGGCGGCGAAGGCGCCGGCCATGGGATCGATCTGCATGGCGCGGGCCGTGCCGATGCCGTGGGTGACCACGCCCAGCGCCAGACCCTTGGCCGCGGAAGAGCGCACCCGCATGAGCGCGAAGAGCAGCGGCCCGAAGAGCGCTCCGAGGATGCCGGTGAGGATGACGAACACCGCCGCGAGCGCCGGGATGCCGCCCATTTGCTCGCTCACCGCCATGGCGATCGGGCTCGTCACCGACTTGGGTGCGAGCGTGCGCAGCATGGTCGCGTCCAACCCCAGCGCGGCCCCAAGGGCCACGGCGCTGCCGGCGGCCGTCACCGAGCCGACCACGAGCGCCGCGGCCACCGCCTTGGCGTGGGCCGCCACGCGGCGGCGCTGGTGAAAGAGCGGGATCGCCAGAGCCACCGTCGCCGGCCCCAAGAGAAAGTGGATGAACTGGGCCCCGGCGAAATAAGCCGGATAAGGCAGGCCGGACCACAAGAGCAGCGCCCCGAGAATAGCGATGCTCCAGGCGACGGGATTGAGCAGGGGATGCAAGCCGCTTCTCCGATGCACCCATTCCCAGACGAGATACACCACCAGCGTGACCGTGAGACTGAAGAGCGGGGTGGCCGACAGATACACCCAGAGCTCGCGCCAGGGCGCGATCGCCTCAAAAGGCATCTTCCCCTCCCGCCAGCCGTTCGAACACCCAGGCCGAGACCGCCAGCCCCAGGAGCGTGCTCACCAACAGCACCACGCCGAGCACCAGCCAGGACTGCTGCAAGCGCTCCCAATGCGCGACCACCCCCACCCCTGCCGGCACGAAGAGCAGCGAGAGGTGGCGCAGCAGCGTCCCCCCTGCTTCTTCCAGCGGTTTGGGTACCCGCCCCAACGGTAAAAGGAGCGCGAGGGCAAATACCAACCCCATCACGGGTCCGGGTACCGGCCAATGAAAGAACCGCACCACCACTTCACCTGCGAGCTGCAGTGCCAGCAAGGCCGTGAGACCCCACAGCATGTGATCGACTCCATCGCGTGCGGCACCTCGGGCCGCGGTCTTCCCATTCTAGCGAAAACCGTTCCCGCGAGGCGGACACATTTGCCCATGGCCGCCCTGCTCGATCCTTCCCTATGGATCGCTCGTCATCACCCTCACCGCGCTCGAGATCGTGCTCGGCATCGACAACGTCATCATGATCGCCGTTCTCGTCAGTCGCCTGCCACCGGAGCGGCAACCCACCATCAAATGCTCGCGCTGAGCTTTCTCGGGGTGATCGGCGCACTCTTCTTGATCGCCGAGCGTTTCGGTTTGCACGTGCCCAAGGGCTACGTCTATTTCGCCATGGCTTTTTCGCTCGGCGTCGAGATGCTCAACCTCCGCATGCGGCAAAAAATGTCACCAAAACCGGTGAAACTGCATCCGCCGCGCGAAGCGGTACTCACCCGAGAGGACGAGACGGAAAGGGCGACGGCGGCAGACAAGCGGCCGGGAAAGCCTCCGCCCCCCTTCGCTGATTCAGCGCACGAGTGCCGGGCTGCGCGGCAAGGCGCAGGCCGCTTCGTATTCGCGCGCGAGCCGCTCGACAAGCGTCGCCGTCGGGACCACTTCGTGGATGAGCGACACGCCGTACCCCGCGCTCCACACGTCGCGCCAGGCGCGCACCTCCGAACCGATGTCGTGTAGTTTGCCCTTGCCCGAGAGTTGCTGCAGCTTCTCGGGTGTGAGCCCGGCTGCCTCCAGGCTGGGCTGGAGAAAATTGGCATTGACCCCCGAGATCGCGTCGGTATAGACCACGTCATCGGCGCGCGCCTGCAACAGCATCTCCTTGTACGGCTGGGGCGCCATCGACTCCTCGGTGGCGATGAAGCGCGTGCCGAGATAGGCGAAGTCGGCTCCAAGCACTTCGGCCGCGCGCACCCCGTAGCCGTCGGAAATCGCCCCGGCAAGGATCAAGGTCCCCTCCCAGAATTCGCGGATCTCGCGCACCAGGCTGAAAGGGCTCTGCGTGCCGGCATGCCCGCCTGCGCCGGCGCATACGGCGATGATGCCGTCGACGCCGGCTTCGATGGCCTTGCGCGCATGCCGCGCCCGGATCACGTCGTGGAAGACGAGCCCGCCGTAGGCGTGCACCGCCTCGACGATGTCCTTGGGATTACCCAGGCTGGTGATGACGAAGGGCACGCGGTGCGCCACGATGCAGGCCAGATCTTCCTGCAGACGGGAATTGGTGTGATGCACGATGAGGTTCACCCCATAGGGGGCGCAGGGCTGGTCGGGCTGCTCGCGGTGAAAGGCCGCCAGCGCCTCCTCGATGCGTGACAGCCAGACCTCGAGCTCGCTCGCCGGCCGGGCGTTGAGCGAGGGGAAGGTACCGGCCACGCCGGCCTGACAGCAAGCGATCACCAGCTCGGGGCCGGAGACGAGGAACATGGGCGCGGCGATCACCGGCACACGGAAACGCCCTGTGAAGGCGGCGGGAACGGGCATGGTCTTTTCTCCTGAGGGCAAAAGGGACCGCTCGATTCTAACACTCGTTCGAAAGCTATTTCAAACGATCGTTCACCTCAAATATCCCCACTGCCGCAGACGCTGCCGGGCATGAGCCGCCGCCTGACCGCGTCCGCCGGTGCGCTGCACCACCTCGGCGTAGAGGCGCGCCGCCTCCTGCCGTCGCCCCAGCCCCTCGAGCGAGACGCCGCGCAGGAAGGTGATACCGGCATCTCCCGGCAGCAGTCGGTCGTAGGCTTCCAGCGCGACCAGCGCCTCGTCGAAGCGGCGCTGCTGCAGGGCCGTCGCGGCCAACACCTTGTGCGCCTGGGCTTCCTGGGGATAGACGGAGCGGGCGTGCTCGGCATAGGCGCGCGCCTCGTCGAGCCGCCCACGCGCGAGCAGGGTCTGCGCCAGGCGCACATTGGCGGCGTAATCATCGGGCGTGAGCTTGACCGCCTCACGGAAATGCTGCTCGGCCTCGGTGAGTTTTTTCTCGCCCATCGCCTCTTCGCCGCGACCGCAACGCTCGATGGTCGGACGCAAGGTGCGCAGCGGCGCCGTCCGGTCCATGAAGCGTTCGCGCTGCACGGGAAAACGCTCGCCGTCGGCGAACTCGGTCTCGGCCAGCCATTGCGCCCGCTGTATCCGCTCCTGGGTCAGCGGATGCGTCGAAAACATCGTCTCGATCAGCCCCGGTCTGGTTTTTTCCTCCTCGAGCAAAATCTGGTGCAGCCGCACCATGGCACTGGCGGGATAGCCGGCGAGCACCATGTAGCGCTGGCCCAGGTAATCCGCCTCCCGCTCCTGCTCCCGCGAATAGGATGCGAGCAGGGCACTTGCGCCCACCGCCCCACCCTGCACCAGCCATTGCCCCCAATCGCTCCTGCTCGTGGCCGCATCGAGCGCGGTGAGCGCCACCTGCGCCAGCATCGCCTTGGCCTGCTGTTGCGCCGAATGGCGCGCATTGACGTGGCCGATCTCGTGGCCGAGCACTGCCGCGAGCTGTGCCTCGTCGTCAAGCCGCACCAGCAGGGCCCGCGTCACTCCGACCGATCCGGCGGGAAAGGTGTAGGCGTTGAGATAATTCGCGTTGAGTCCACGATACGAATATGGCAGAGACGGACGATGACTCACCGCATGCACCCGAGCACCCACCTCGCTCACATAGGCATTGACCGAAGCCTGCGGGATCGGCCCCAAGTCTTGAGAGAACTGCTGCGGGGCGAGCTGGCGATCGAGGCTGATTTCCTGCGCCTCGCTCATGCCGACGAAGATGGTCTCACCGGTGACCGGCGAAGTGGCGCACCCGGAAAAGAGCGGTGCGGTCAGACTCGCCCCCAACAGTGCGAGCGCCTGCCGTCGTGTCATCGGCCGGCGGCCGAGCGCATCAAGCGCCATCCAAGCGGTCTCGTGCATCTTGTCCTCCTGCGGCAGCAGCACGGAATCAGCTATCATCCCGCTCCATGATAGAAGAAATCCCGCCGGACGCGCTGGGGCAGGTGTTCACGCCCGAGCCCGTGGTGCGCGCCATGCTGCGCCTGCGCCGCCGCCACGGCCGCATCCTCGAGCCCGCCTGCGGTGACGGGGCCTTCCTTCGCCACCTCGAAGCCGACGCCCTCGCCTGCGAGCTCGACCCCCGCGTCTGTCCGCCGCGGGCGCGCTGCCTCGACTTCTTCGCCCTGCCCGAGCACGAAACCTTCGCCACCATCATCGGCAACCCCCCCTACGTGCGCCGTCGCGACGTACTGCCAGAGACCGCCGCGCGGCTCGAAAGCCGCCTGCTCGACGGCCACGCCAATCTCTACCTGCATTTCATCGAGAAGGCCGTGCGCCACCTCGAACCCGGCGGCGAGCTCATCTTCATTACCCCGCGCGATTTCCTCAAGGCGACCGCCGCCCGGCGGCTCAACCGCTGGCTGCTCGCGGAAGGCAGTTTCACCGAAGTGATCGACACGGGCGATGCGCGCCTCTTTGCCGGCGCCGTGCCCAATTGCCTCATCTGGCGCTTCGAGCGCGGCCGGCGCGCACGCACGCTGCGCTACGCCGAGCTGGGACGTGAACCCGGCTGGCAGGAACGGCTCGCCGCGCTCACCGCCGTTCTGCCTGTTACTGACGACGAGATCCCGCCACCGTGGGAAGCGCGCACCGTGCTCGAACACGACGGGCACCTCGCCTTCGTGCGCGACACGTATCCCCTGCGCCTGTCGCAGATCGCCCGAGTGTGCGTCGGTGCCGTCTCCGGGGCGGACGAGATCTACGCCGACCCCCGCTGGGCGAACCGCGCATTCGTCTGTTCCTCCACCGTGCGCGATGGCCGCACTCGGCCCATGCGCTTCGTGCGTCCCGGCGAGCCGCCACCTCCGGAACTGATTCCCTTTCGCGAACGGCTACTCGCGCGGCGCGTTCGGGATTTTGATGAGAATAACTGGTGGGAATGGGGGCGCTACCATCGCGAGAGCGACGCGCCGCGGGTGTACGTAAACGGCCGCACCCGCGCTCCGCGCCCCTTCTTCGTCCATCCTTGCCGGGATTGGGACGGCAGCGTGCTGGCGATCTTTCCCCACGACCCGAACCTCGATCCTGCCAAGCTCGCCGCCGCGCTCAACGACGAAGTCCCCTGGGCCGAACTCGGCTTCGTGTGCGACGGGCGCTTCATCTTCTCGCAGCGCAGCCTGGAGCGCGCGCCGCTGCCCGCCTCCTTTGCCCGCTTCCTGCCCGGGCGGTGTGACGAGGCGGCGTAACCGGTACAATCGCGGACGAACTCCCCGCAAGGATGCCTCTCATGATGGTCCCCCACCTCACGACCGCCCTCAGTGGGCCGCTACTGGCCATCGAGCGCCAGTTCCTCGCAGAGCTGCCGGCGATCGAACAATGGTTCCGCGGCGGTTTCAGCGAGCATACGCCTCCTTTCTATGCCTCCACCGACCTGCGCAACGCCGGATTCAAACTCGCGCCGGTCGATCTCAATCTCTTTCCCGGCGGCTTCAACAACCTCTCCGACGACTTCCTGCCCTTGGCGGTACAGGCGACGCAAGTGGCGATCGAGCGTGTCTGTCCCGAAGCCAAGCGCCTGCTCCTCATACCCGAGAACCACACGCGCAACCGCTACTACCTGCTCAACGTCGCTCGCCTGCAGCGCATCCTGAGGCTAGCCGGCCTTGAAGTGCGCATCGGCTCGCTGCTGCCCGAGATCACCGCCCCGACCGCGCTCGAAGCGGCCGAAGGCGAGCACGTGCTCGTCGAGCCCTTGGTGCGCCGCGGCAACCGGCTGGGGCTCGCCGACTTCGACCCCTGCGCCATCCTGCTCAACAACGACCTCTCGGCTGGCGTGCCGCCGATTCTACGCGGCCTCAGCGAACAGAACGTGATTCCGCCCCTGGTGGCCGGCTGGCATACTCGACGCAAATCACACCACGCCGAGATCTACGCTCGCGTCGCCACCGACTTCGCCGAGGCGATCGGCCTCGATCCCTGGTACCTCGTCCCGGCGCACCGGGTCGTATCCGGTTTGGATTTCCAGAGCAAGGAGGGCGAAGACCGGCTCGCCGACACCGCCTCCGAGCTCTTCGCCGAGATCCGCGCAGCCTACGCCGCCCGCGGCATCGACCAAGAGCCTTTCCTCGTGGTCAAGGCCGACGCCGGCACCTACGGCATGGGCGTGATGACGGTCAAGGATCCGGCTGAGCTGCGCGAACTCTCGCGGCGGCAGCGCAACAAGATGGCCAAAGTGAAAGAAGGGCTGGAAGTCCACCAGGTGATCGTGCAGGAAGGCGTGCCCACCTTCGAGCGGCTCGGGGAGGCGGTGTGCGAACCGGTCGTCTATATGATCGATCACTACGTCGTGGGCGGTTTCTACCGTATGCACACCGAACGCGGCCCCGATGAAAATCTCAATGCGCCGGGCATGCACTTCGAGCCGCTGCGCTTCGCTTCGAGCTGCTCGCTGCCCGATTCGGGCCTCGCTCCCGACGCCGAACCCAACCGTTTCTACGCCTACGGCGTGGTGGCGCGCCTGGGCCTGCTCGCCGCCGCCATCGAGATCGAAGAGCTCGTCACCCGTTTCGAAGAACAAGGAGAAGCGGCATGAAACTCGCGTTTCTCGTCGACCCCCTGGGCAAGCTCAAGGTGACGAAAGACTCCTCCATCGCCATGATGCGCGCCGCCCAGGCACGCGGCCACGAAGTCTGGACCTGCCAGCGCGAGGGGCTCGAGTGGGAAGAAGGCGCCGTGTGGCTCACGGCCCAGCTCGTCGCACTCACCGGGGGCGGGGCCGGCGCCTGGTATGAGATCGTCTCCGAAGCGCGGGTGCGCGCCGACGAGTTCGACGCCATCCTCATGCGCCAGGACCCCCCGTTCGACTTCGAGTATCTCACCGCCACCTGGTTGCTCGAGCGCGCCGAAGCACAGGGCGCCCGCGTCTGGAATCGACCGCGGGCGATCCGCGATCATTCTGAGAAACTATCCATCCTGGAATTTCCCCGGTTCACGCCGACCACGATCGTCGCGCGCGATCCGCAGCGCATCCACGCCTTCATCGACGCCCAGGGCGACGTGATCCTCAAGCCGCTCGACGGCATGGGCGGCAGCCAGATCTTTCGCGTGCATCGCGAGGATCACAACCGTTACGCCATCGTCGAGACCCTGACGCACCACGGGCACCGCACCATCATGGCCCAGGAATACCTTCCGCAGATCCGCGACGGCGACAAACGGGTGCTCTTGATCGCCGGCAAGGTGATGCCGTATGCGCTCGCCCGTATCCCCAAACCCGGCGAGACGCGCGGCAACCTCGCCGCGGGCGGACGCGGCGTGGCCGTGCCCCTCACCGCAGCCGAGCGGGAAGTGGCCGAAGCGCTCGCCTCCGTCTTGTGGCAGCGCGGCCTCTTGATCGTGGGGCTCGATCTCATCGGCGGACGGCTCACCGAGATCAACGTCACCAGCCCCACCTGCATGGTGGAGATCGCGGCCCAGACCGGCTTCAGCGTGGCCAATGAAGTGATCGCGGCGCTCGAGCGCCTTGCCGCCGCCTGAGCACGGCAGCGCGCCTCACAGCGTGCTGCGTCCCATGCGGCGCAGCACAGCCTTCTCCGCTTCGACCACGGCGAAAGCCGCCAGCGCCCCGACGAGCGCGTAGATCCAAGCAAAGGCATCGAGCGCTTCGGTGCGAAAGAGCATCTGGAACGGAGGGGCATAGACGAAGGCCAACTGCAACAGCGCCAGCACCCCGATCACCGGCCACAGCGCCGGATTGCCCCGAAAAACGTCCACGCTCCAGCCGCTCGCGACGAAGCGTCGGCAGTTGAACAGATACATCACCTCGGCGCACACCAAAGTGTGCGTGGCCGCCGTGCGGGCGAAATCCTCGCCGAGCTCGCGGACGAGGGCAAGGCCGTAAGCGCCATAGCTCAAGAAACAGATCAACGCGCCGATGAAGGCGAGGCGCCATGCCATCGTCCCTGTCACCAAGGGCTCGACCGGCGGGCGCGGCGGACGCTGCATCACGGTCGGCTCCGGCGACTCGAACGCCACGGCGATCGCCAGCGTCACCGTCGTCACCAGGTTCACCCAAAGAATCTGCGTGGCCGAGATCGGCAGCGACCAACCCACCGCCAGCGCGATCGCCACCACCAGCGCCTGAGCCACATTCGTCGGCAACACGAAGAGCAGCGCTTTCTTGATGTTGTCGTAGGCGACCCGCCCCCAGCGCACGGCCGCGGCGATGGTGGCGAAGTTGTCGTCGGCGAGCACCATGGCCGAAGCCTGACGTGCCGCGTCGGTGCCGCGGCGGCCCATGGCCACGCCGATGTCGGCCGCCTGCAGCGCCGGCGCGTCGTTGGCCCCGTCGCCGGTCATGGCCACGATGTGACCCTGCCCCTGCAGTACACGCACGAGGCGCAGCTTGTGCTCCGGCGCAGCCCTGGCGACGACGTCGGTCTCGACGATGCGCCTTCCCAGGACTGCGTCGTCGAGTTGCTCGATCTCCGTGCCGGTCAGGGCCGTGTCGGCACGCAGCCCCAGCATGCCGCCGATGGCCCGCGCCGTCACCGGATGATCGCCCGTGATCATCACGACGCGGATACCGGCCTCGTGGCACTCGCGGATCGCATCCTTCGCCTCCGGCCGCGGTGGATCCTCGAGCCCCACCACCCCCAGTAAGGCGAACCCTTCGTCGATGTCCTCGTAGCGCAGCGTTTCCTTGGGCTCAGGCAAGCGTTTCCAGGCCAGCGCGATCATCCGCCGCCCCTTGGCCGCTTCCTCCATCAAACGCTCTTCCCAACTCGCCACGTCGAGCGGCTGCCCGTCGGCATCGTGGAGACAGTGCGCCAGCACCACTTCGGGCGCGCCTTTGAGCAGGATCACGTGGTTGCCGTGATGGTCATGATTGAGGGTGGCCATCCAACGCCGCTCGGATTCGAACGGGATCAGATCGACCCGCGGCCAGCAGCCGTGCTCACGCTCCGGATCCAAGCCGGCCTTCAGCGCCATGCTCAAGAGGGCGATCTCGAGCGGATCCCCCTCGCCATGCCAGTTCCCCTCGGCATCCGTATGCAATGTAGCGTCGTTGCACAGCAGCGCCGCCCGTGCGAGCCGCACCAACCCGCGCACGCTCTCCGGCGGACGAGGCCGTCCGCCGCGCACGAATTCCCCCACCGGCTCGTAGCCCGAACCCGTCACCTCCACGGCATCGTGTGGCAACAACACCGAGGTCACGGTGAGCTCGTTGCGCGTGAGCGTGCCGGTCTTGTCGGTACAGATCACCGTCACCGAACCGAGCGTCTCCACCGCCGGCAAGCGGCGCACGATGGCCCGGTGCTGCGCCAGCCGCTGCCCGCCGATCGCCAGGATGATGGTGACGATCGCCGGCAACCCTTCCGGAATCGCCGCCACCGCGATACCGACCACCGCGAGGAAGATCTCGTCGACCGCCTGCCCCAGCCCCCAATAAGCCCAAGCGAAAAGCAGGGCCGACAGTGCCACGATCACCACCGCCGTTGCCTGGGCAAATCGCGTCAAGCGGCGGGTGAGGGGCGTCTCCAGTCGCGTGACGGTGGCCACCAGCTCGCCGATGCGCCCGAGCTCGCTGTCCCCGCCGGTGGCCACCACCACGCCCAGACCCTGACCCCGCACCACCGTGGTGCCGCTGTAGGCCATGCATCGCCGCTCGGCGAGCGGCGTCGCCTCATCGACGGGCTCCGGGTTTTTCTCCACCGGCAAGGATTCTCCCGTGAGCGCGGCCTCGTCCACGGCCAACTGGCGCGCGGAGACGAGGCGCAGATCTGCCGGCACCACCATCCCCGATTCGAGAAAAACGAGATCGCCCGGCACCAGTTCCTCGGCAGCGATCTGATGCCGTCGCCCGTCGCGGACCACCACCGCGGTTCTGGCCAGCATCGACTTCACCGCCGCCAACGCCCGCTGCGCCTTGCCCTCCTGGATCGCGCCCAGCACCGCCGAGACGATCACCACCGCAAAAATCACCGCTGCATCGATCCAATGCTCGAGGTACGCCGTGATCACTCCAGCCACGAGCAGCACATAGATCAAAGGATTGTGAAACTGGCGCAGCAAGCGCAACCACGCCGGATCGGGTGGAGCCTCCGGCAAACGGTTCGGACCATGAACGGCCAGACGACGTTCGGCCTCGGCCCGGGCCAGGCCGCGCTGCAGATTCGTCGCCAACTGCTCGGCCACCTCCGCCGGCGACTGGGCATGAAAAGGTTTGTTCCTTCGGTTCATGGACGTCATCGCGGAACTCGACACAAAGGGACGGTGCGATGCAGCATACCATGAATGAAGGGTCGCCCAAAAACCCACGAATCGACTGCGCAGGCGGCTCCGCTGCCAGGGCAGCGAGAAAAACCGTCGCGAGCGATTGCAGGGCAAGGCGCCCGGAGCGCGGGATGCGAGACCCGTCACTTGGATGCGCGAGCCTCCGAGCATCGAAGAACGCCGCCCTGCGGCCGCGCCGTAGGTTAGCCGGGGCGCCCGCTACTTGAACGTACCCCGCGACCAACCGCGTGCATCATGGACGCCCGGACGGAGAACGGCTCAACCGCGTCCGCCCTGCCAGGCAGCGAGCAAGAAATCGCGATAGGGAGCGAGCAGATGGATGGGCACCTCCACCACCGGCCCGCCTAAGGTGGTACCGAGATAGCGCCCCTGCACGGCGGCATCGACCCCTGGCAAGAGCACTTCCACCGGAGCGTTGGCCTTGAGCCGCAAATTGCGCTGCGACTCGTCGAAAAAAACCGAGCCGTGGGTGAAATTGAGCTGTGCCTCGGTCTCGAGCGGCTCATCGTTGGGCCGCACGCCGCGCACCACGACAGGGGCCAGGCGCACGTCGTTGCATACCTTGAGCGCCTGGGTGCGGATGCGCTTCTCCAGCTCATCTTCGGAGAGAAAAGGCGCATTGCCCACGCGCGCCTCCACTTCGGCAAGCTCCTCGTCGGTGAGGTGCGGCGCGGCGCGCACGAGGAGTTCCTTGGGCAGCATTTTGCCCGGCTCGCGCCGAGGACGCTCGACATCCACCCGATGCTGCAGCTTGTGGACCATGATGCCACCGCCCTGCAAACGCTTGCTGGCCACCGCCTTCAATCCCTGATGCACGACGTCTCCCAGCAACCCATCGACGACGCGTGCGAGGTCGGCACGAGGCATCTTTTGCAAGGGCTCGGGCAAAGACACTTCCAACGTATACGTGAGGATGAGGCGACTCGTATCTTTCATGGGCAAGGTAGGCGATCCAATGATCGCATGCTAGCACGACTGCGGCCCACCGACCAAGAAAAAGCCCCCGGCTCACCACCGGGGGCAACGACGTAATGCCGTCGGAGAGGAGATTTTTACAGGCGATACGCCGTCTCACCGTGTGCGGTCACGTCCAGACCCTCGCGCTCCTCTTCCTCGCTCACGCGCAAGCCTCCGGTGAGCGCTCCGGCCACTTTGAAGGCGAGGAAGGCCACCACGGCGCTCAGGACGAGCGTGACGACCACGCTATAAAACTGAACCCACACTTGATGGACGATGGAAAAATCCGCATCGCCCGTTCCGCCGAGCAGGGGTGAGGTAAAAACCCCGGTGAGCAGCGCCCCGACGATACCGCACACTGCATGGACGCCGAAGACGTCGAGCGAATCGTCGATGCCATGCCAGCGCTTGAGGGCGCTCACGCCCCACAGACCGGCCACGCCGCCAACGAGCCCCATGACGATGGCACCAATCGGACCCACCGTACCACAGGCCGGCGTGATCACCACGAGCCCGGCCACCGCGCCCGAAGCCGCTCCGAGCATGGACGGCTTGCCTTTGACGAGCGCCTCGGTTGCACTCCAGGAGAGCACCGCCGCCGCCGTGGCGAACAGCGTGTTGAGAAAAGCGATCGCCGCACCCGAGGTCGCCTCGAGGTTGGAGCCGGCGTTGAAGCCGAACCAGCCCACCCACAGGAGCGAAGCGCCCACCATGGTCAATGGCAGGGAGTGCGGTGCGAGCGCTTCACGGCCATAGCCGAGGCGCTTGCCCACGAGCATCGCCCCCACGAGCCCCGCCACGCCGGCGTTGATGTGCACCACCGTGCCGCCGGCGAAGTCGATCGCTCCCTCCTCGAGCAACCAGCCGCCCGGCCCCCAGACCATGTGGGCGATCGGCAGGTAGGAGAAGGTGAACCACAGCACCGTGAAGACCATCACCGCGGCGAACTTGATGCGCTCGGCAAATGCTCCGACGATGAGCGAACACGTGATGGCAGCGAACGTCCCCTGAAACGCGATGAAGACGTACTCCGGCAGTTTCACTTCGTCGGTGAAGGTGTCGGCGAGGCTCTCGGGCGTCACGCCACTGAGGAACACCTTGGCAAACGACCCCAGCCAGGGCATCGCCTCGGTGAAAGCAAGGCTGTAACCATAAAACGCCCACAGCACCAGCACGAGCGAAGTCACCATCAACACCTGCATGAGCACCGAGAGCACGTTCTTCGCCCGTACCATGCCGCCGTAGAAGAGCGCCAAGCCCGGCACGATCATCATCAGCACCAAGAGCGTGGCCGTCATCATCCAGGCGACGTCGCCGCGGTGCACCACCGGTGCCGTCGCGCTCGCCGCTTCCTGCGCCCACGAAGGAAGGGAGGCCGTTGCCAGGAGCGCCACTGCGCCGAGTCGTTCGATTCCGTATTTCATGATCCGTCTCCTCGTCCTAACCGTCACAACGCCGCCGCGCCGGCCTCGCCGGTGCGGATGCGAATCGCGTTTTCGAGATCGAAGACGAAGATCTTCCCGTCGCCCACCTTGCCGGTGAAAGCGGACTTCTCGATCGCCTCGAGCACCGGTTCGAGCAGCTCGTCGGCAATGGCCACTTCGAGCTTCACCTTGGGCAGGAAATCGACCACGTACTCCGCTCCGCGGTAGAGTTCCGTGTGCCCCTTCTGCCGCCCGAACCCCTTGACCTCGGTCACCGTGAGCCCTTGCACGCCGTTCTCCGAGAGTGCCTCGCGCACCTCGTCGAGCTTGAACGGCTTGATGATCGCCATGACGAATTTCATGTTCCTTCTCCGTAGCGGGTATGCCCACCCCTACGAAGCAGGAACCGTGCCAGAAGAGAGGAAGACGAAAAAAGGACGCGGCACGAACCGCGTCCCTGCGCACGGGCGGCCCGGAATCGGGGAATCCGTACCACCGATCACAGATGGGCCAGGCCGAATCGGACCACCCCCGATGATCACTCCTCGGGACGAATGCACCGTTTCGGTGCGTCAAACGGTCGATCCGTCCACTCTGGAGCGAATCGATCCGGGTCCTTCAAAACGCCGGCACCACCGCCCCCTGGTATTTCTCGAGGATGAAGCGCTTCACCGCCTCCGAGTGCAAGGCACGCACGAGCTTCTGCATGGCCTCGCCATCTTTGTTGTCCGACCGGGCGACGAGGACGTTCACGTAGGGCGAATCGGCCCCCTCGATGACGAGCGCGTCTTTCGTGGGGTTGAGTCCGGCCTCGAGTGCATAGTTGGTGTTGATGAGGGCCAGATCGACCTGGTCGAGGATGCGCGGCAGCGTGGCCGCCTCCAGTTCCTTGAACCGCAGGCGCTTGGGATTGTCGGCGATGTCGCGCGGCGTGGCGGTGATCTTCGCCGGATCCTTGAGCGTGATGAGGCCGGCGCGTTGCAGCAGCAGGAGCGCCCGCCCGCCGTTGGTCGGATCGTTGGGAATGGCCACGACGGCGCCCTCCTTGAGCTCGTCGAGCTTCTCGATACGGCGGGAATAGGCGCCGAAGGGCTCGATGTGCACCCCCGCCACCGCCACCAGATCGGTGCCGCGATCCTTGTTGAACTCGTCCAGGTAGGGTTTGTGCTGGAAGAAGTTGGCATCCATGCGCTTCTGCGCCACTTGGATGTTGGGCTGGACGTAGTCGGTGAACACCCTCACCTCCAACTCCACCCCTTCCTGGGCGAGCATGGGTTTGACGTACTCCAGGATCTCGGCATGCGGCACGGGCGTGGCCGCCACCGACAGTTTCTCGGCCCAAGCGGTCGGAACGAGACCGAGCGAAGCGCTCAGGATCAACAGGGCGTTTTTCCATTTCATGACACTGCACTCCTTCCTTGATTGAAAAATCCGCTGCCGCCCTAGCGGCGGCTGAAACGCAGCACGAGCCGATCGCCCAGCATCTGCAACAGTTGCACGAGCACCACCAGCAGGGCCACCGTGATGACCATCACGTCGGTCTGGAAACGCTGGTAACCGAAACGGATGGCCAGATCTCCCAGGCCGCCCCCGCCGATCACTCCCGACATGGCGGCGTACGACACCAGGGTGATGGACGTGACGGTGACTCCGGCGAGGATCCCCGGCAAAGCCTCGGGCAGGAGCGCCCCGAAGACGATCTGCGGCACCGTCGCCCCCATGGCCTGGGTCGCCTCCACGATGCCCCGATCCACCTCCCGCAGCGCCGCCTCCACCAGACGGGCGAAGAGCGGCGCTCCGCCCACCACCAGCGGCGGAATGGCCCCCGGCACCCCCAGCGAGGTTCCCACCAGCACGACGGTGACCGGGATCATGACGATGAGCAGGATCACGAACGGCACGGAGCGCAGCAGATTGACCACGAAAGAGAGCACCGCATAGACGAGCGGCTGCTCCAGCAGCTGGCGCTTGCCCGTGAGAAAGAGCGCGACCCCCAAGGGCAAACCCAGCAGCACGACGAAAAAGAGCGACACGCCGACCATGACCAGCGTATCCCAGCAGGCCCGGCCGATCTCCAGCCAATCCACATTGGTCAGCCATTGCACCATCATCGCAGCACCTCCACATCCACCCCTGCTGCGGCGAACGCCCGCAGCGCCGCCTCCACGTCCCCCCCGACGAAGGAGAGAGTCAATTGACCATAAGGAACGTCCTTGATGTGATCGATGCGGCCGGCGAGGATGCTGAAATCCACCCCGCAGCGCCGCACCACCTCGCCCAACAACGGCCGGTAGGTCGACTCTCCCTTGAACGTCAGCCGTACCACGCGCCCCGCCGCGTGCTGCAGGCTCTCCTGGAATTCCTCCCTATCGACGTGCTCGCTCTCGAGCACGAATTCACGCGTCGTGGGATGGCGGGGATGGAGAAAGACCTCGCTCACGGGCCCGGTCTCCACCACCCGTCCACCGTCCATCACCGCCACGCGGTCGCACACCCGCCGCACCGCATCCATCTCGTGCGTGACGAGCACGATGGTGAGCCCCAGGCGACGGTTGATGTCGGAGAGCAGCTGCAGCACCGAGCGGGTGGTCTGTGGATCAAGGGCGCTGGTGGCTTCGTCCGACAGCAGGATGGAAGGACGACAGGCCAGCGCCCGTGCGATACCCACGCGCTGTTTCTGCCCGCCGGAGAGCTGGGCTGGATATTTGTCCGCGTGCTCGCTCAAGCCGACCAGGGCGAGCAGCTCCTCGACCCGCGCCGCGATGGCGGCCTTGGATTCCGTGCCGGCGATCTTCAAGGGAAAGGCGACGTTCTCCGCCACCGTCTTGGACGAGAGCAGGTTGAAATGTTGGAAGATCATGCCGATGCGCCGACGGAAGGCGCGCAGCTGCGCTGGCGCCAGACGGGTGACGTCCTCGCCTTCCACCACGACGCGCCCCTGGCTCGGACGCTCGAGCAGATTGACGAGACGCAGCAACGTAGACTTCCCCGCGCCGGAATGCCCTACGATGCCGAACACTTCCCCTCGTTCGATCGTCAGCCGCTCGACTTCCAGCGCGAGCGTTTCCTGCCCCCGGACGAGGTACGTCTTGCGTACGCCGTCGAATTCGATCACATCCACCGTCCTTCAGTGCAAAAAGCGGATTTTCGCATGGGAAGACGATCCTCTCTACGGGCTGAAGATTCGCGTCGTCGGTTCGCCGCTCTTTCTCGCCACGTTCAACGCCCTAGGCGCCAACCCGACGCAGATGATCTGGGCCGACGCCTTGCCGGCCATGGCGACCGGTGCCGTAGACGGTCGGGAGAATCCCCTGTCGGTGTTCAACGCCGCCAAGCTGCACACGGTGGGGCAGAAATACCTGACCCTGTGACGTCGCCGATCCGCTCATCTTCGCCGTCCACAAGAACGGCTGGAGCCCGGAAGACCGGCAACTCGTGCTGGAGGCAGCACAGCAAGCCGCGCGCGAGGAAATCGCCCGTGCTCGCCTTCCTCGGCTCCGTACCGGCTTTTTTGAACGATCGCCACATCCGCGTTACCGTCGCCCTCTACCTCTTCCTTCACCTGGTATGCGGCACGCCTCACCACGGCCGCCGCTGGGCAAGAGTTTCTTCGACGCGATCTCGATTTTCCTCATCCTGCTGCCGCTGCTCGTCCCGATCGCCCAGGCGATGGGTTGGGATCTCGTCTGGTTCGGGGTGATGATGACGATCAACCTGGCGATCGGGCAATTCACTCCGCCGATGGCCCTGGCGCTGATGATCACTTCCCGCATCGCCGGCATTCGCATGGAGGAAACTTTCCGCTGGGTGCTGTGGTTCGTGCTGGCGATGGGGCTGGGCCTTGCGGCGATGATCGTCTTTCCGGAATTGGCGCTGTGGCTGCCACGCCGGATGGGTCTTGGCTGAAAGTGCACCTTTTGAACACAAAGAGTGCATTCAGTCACCACAACGGTGCGATAATTACCAAATTTGGTGCAAGGCGAAGGGCGTGCGCCGCGCACCGACCCGTTGTTTCCACTCTGAAAGGCGCCAAGCCATGAAATACCCCACGCTGCAAAGCTTCCTCGACTACGTTGCGCAACGCAACCCCGGCCAGCCCGAGTTCCTGCAGGCGGTGACCGAAGTGATGGAGAGCCTGTGGCCGTTCATCACGCAGCACCCGCGCTACGCGCAGCACGCGCTGCTCGAGCGCCTCGTCGAACCCGAGCGCGTCATCATGTTCCGCGTCTCCTGGGTCGACGACCACGGCGAGGTCCAGGTCAATCGCGGCTACCGCATCCAGCACAACTCCGCCATCGGCCCCTACAAGGGCGGACTGCGTTTCCACCCCTCGGTGAACCTCTCCATCCTCAAATTCCTCGCCTTCGAGCAGACCTTCAAGAACGCCCTCACGACGTTGCCCATGGGTGGCGGTAAGGGCGGCTCTGACTTCGATCCCAAGGGCAAGAGCCCCGGCGAAGTCATGCGCTTCTGCCAAGCCTTCATCACTGAACTCTACCGCCACATCGGCGCCGACACCGACGTACCGGCTGGCGACATCGGCGTGGGCGGGCGCGAGGTCGGCTTCATGGTCGGCATGATGAAGAAACTCACCAACGAGTCTTCCTGCGTCTTCACCGGCAAGGGCCTCTCCTACGGCGGCTCGCTGATCCGGCCCGAATCCACCGGCTACGGCACGGTGTATTTCGTCGACGAGATGCTGCGCCACGCCGGCCGCAGCCTGGAAGGGATGCGCGTCGCGGTATCGGGCTCCGGCAACGTCGCCCAGTACGCCATCGAAAAACTCATGGAGATGGGGGCCAAACCCATCACCTGTTCCGATTCCAGCGGCACGGTGGTCGACGAGGAAGGATTCACGCCGGAAAAGCTCGCCATCCTCATGGAGGTGAAGAACCACCGCTATGGTCGCGTCTCGGAATACGCCCAACTCGTCGGTGCCACCTTCATTCCGGGCGCCAAGCCGTGGAACGTGCCGGTAGACGTGGCGCTGCCCTGCGCGACCCAGAACGAGCTCGACGCCGACGACGCGATGACGCTGGTGGAGAACGGCGTGGTGGCGGTGGCCGAAGGCGCGAACATGCCCTGCACACCGGAAGCGGTCAAGATCTTCGAGCATCGCGGCGTGCTCTATGCGCCGGGCAAGGCGAGCAACGCGGGCGGCGTGGCCACCTCCGGCCTGGAGATGAGCCAAAACGCCATGCGGCTTTCCTGGACGCGCGAAGAAGTCGACGCTCGGCTCAGGGAGATCATGAAAGGCATCCACGACGCCTGCCTGCAGTACGGTCGGCGCGAGGACGGCTCCGTGAGCTACAGCGACGGCGCCAACATCGCTGGTTTCGCCAAGGTGGCCGACGCCATGCTCGCGCAGGGGGTCATCTGACCGCCTGCCGCGCCCGGTGCCCTCGGCGCCGGGCGTTTTTCTTCAATGCCCCTCCACGCAGATCTCTCGCCGCGCCACGGCGATGGCGGTACGCACCAGCAGCAGCACGATGAGCAGGGTCAAGATCGCCAGCAGCGCGATGCCCAGCCCGCGGTAGAAGCCCAACCCCGTTTCCTTGGCCATGATCATGGTGGCGATGGTGAGCGCCGCCAGCGGGAAAGAATACGCCCACCACGACAGGAAGAATTTCAGCCGCACGAAGTAATTCGCCTGCACCGCAAGCAGCAAGGCGAAAAAGAGCGCCACGCCGTAGAGCACGTGCGCGAAGGCGTCGACCTGCCCACCCAGGTTGTACCAGGAGATGAACCCAACGGCCGGCGGTGCGATGAAAATGAACAGCGTCGGCACGAAACGCTCGGGCAGGCTGGTGTGAAAGATGAGCCGGTAGAAGAGGATCGCCGTGAGCACCGGCCAGAAAAACAAGCCGATGCTGAAGAAGAACCACGATATCTCGACCGGCGCATGGTGCAAACCGGCAATCGGCACCAGGATATTCCCCACCACCGGGATGAACCACGCCGGGTTCATGTGCGTGATCTCGTACTTCGTGTGGTGCATCCACGACGACATGACGTAGAGCGTGAGCGCCAGGTGCAAGAGCGTGCCGACGCTCCACAGCCAGAACGACAATCGCGGTGCATCGTGCAACAAGGCGATCGACAACAGAATCATGCCGATCGAGATGGTGGGGCCGAACGCCTGCTTGACCGGATGAGTGAACTCCTCGCGCACCGCGCCGGGATACTTCGCCGCCTTGGCCGCATACAGCACCGCCACTAGGACGAACAAACCCAAGGCGATCCAGCGCAACACGCAGCTGGGGGCGAAGCCGACGTCGTAGACCGTCTCGGCCCGCATCCAGGCGATCGAGAAGCCCGTGAAGCCCATGATCATGGAAAACCACGCCACGGGGAAATTCTTGAGGCGGGAAGAAGGGGGTTCATTCATGGTTGGTCACCGCGGGAAAAAGCATCCGTAACCGGTTCGACTATATCACGGAGGTGCCGGCAAAGCGCCACGCCAGCGCCCCGGCGAGCGCCGCGAACGCCGCCCAACCGGAGAAGATCCACCGCCAAAGCCAAAAGCGCGGGATGAACCCCACCCCGCGCACGAAACCGGCCGCCATGGCCCAGAACCACAACATCGCCAGACCATGGTTGGCCTTGCCGGATGCCTCGGCCAGCCAATCGGGGCGAAAACTGCCCACCAGCATCAAGGCGATCCCCACCCCCAGCGCCAGCGGCTGGATCGAGGCCGGCCGGATCTCCTCCCTGCCAGGCACTGCCTCAGGTGGCATTGGTCTCGCCCTGCGAGCGGGACCGTTTCTCCCTTGCCTCCTCCTGCGCTTCCCACCACAGGCCGACCACGATGGCCAAGAGGATGGCAAAACCCACACCCAACGCCCAGGCAAAATACCACATGCGAATCTCCTTCGATCCGGTGCGGCGAAACCGGATGCCTCGCCGCGGGTTGTATCCGTTCAGTACGCCTGCTTCTCGTTTTCCAGGATATAAGCCTTCGTCACCTTGCCGGCCATCACCTTGTAGGCCCACGACGTGTAAGCGATGATGAGCGGCATGAAGATGACGGTGGCCCAGAACATCACCGTGAGGGTGAGATGGCTCGAGACCGAATCCCACACGGTGAGCGAGGAGCGTGGATCGCTCGAGGAAGGCAGGATGAAGGGAAACATCGCCACGCCCGCCGTACCGATGATGCCGGCGATCATCAGGCCCGATGCCCAGAAGGCGAAGAAGGTGCGGCCGGCACGTACCGCCCATATCGCCGCCAACCCGCCGAGGAAGGCGAGCGCCGGCACCGCCCACAGCAGCGGCTGCTGCCGGTAGTTCGCCATCCAGGCCCCGGCCTCGCGCACCACCTCCTTGGCGAGCGGATTGGGCAAACCGGCCGGATCGGCCCCGGCGGCGATCACGTAGCCGGGAATGGCCTGCACCCACACCCCGGCGGCGGCAAACGCCGCGAGCGTGATCACGCCAAAGATGAGGGTGGCGCGCACCGCGCGCTGCTGGATTTCCCCTTCCGTGCGGTGCGCCAGATAAACGGCGCCGTGGAAAGTGATCATGGCCGAGCTCACCACCCCGGCGAGCAGCGCGAAGGGATTGAGCAGCCCCCAGAAAGACCCCTCATAGTAGGACACGAGGTTGG
Organism: Tepidiphilus baoligensis; assembly: GCF_012911495.1. Taxonomy (NCBI): domain Bacteria; kingdom Pseudomonadati; phylum Pseudomonadota; class Hydrogenophilia; order Hydrogenophilales; family Hydrogenophilaceae; genus Tepidiphilus; species Tepidiphilus baoligensis. The sequence goes on along the minus strand of NZ_JAAAUB010000003.1, from coordinate 33,810 downwards.
CGTCGAAGCGAAACGGCACCCCTTGCAGCAGGTTGCCGAAAGCCACGCCGAAGATGAGCGGCGGCACCGCCCCGCCCACGAACAGGCCCCAGTCCCAAGTCTTGCGCCACAGCGGGTTGGCGATCTTGCTGCGGTAGTCGAACCCCACCGGACGGAAGAAGAGCGCCCACAGCACCGCGAGCATCGCCCAGTAGAAGCCAGAGAAGGCCGTGGCATAGACGAGCGGCCAGGCAGCGAAGATCGCCCCGCCTCCGGTGATGAACCACACCTGGTTGCCGTCCCAATGCGGCCCGACGGTGTTGATGATGACCCGGCGCTCCGTGTCGTCCCGGCCGACGAAGGGCAGCAGCGTCCCCACCCCCATGTCGTGCCCATCCATCACGGCGAAGCCGACGAGCAGCACCCCGACGAGCAGCCACCAGATGACCTTCAGCGTTTCATAATCCATCATGATCTTCTCCCGAGATAGGGTTGTTCAGGCAGACTGCATCGCACCTTGGCGTTCCCAGTGATAGCGCCCGGTCCCCAGCGTGGAAGGCCCTAGCCGCCCGAAGCGGAACATCAGGTAGAGCTCGACGATGAGAAGCAGCGTGTAGAAGCCCACGAACCCGGCGAGCGACCCGTAGAGGCTCTCCACCGAAAGGGTAGAGACGGAGAGGTGGGTGGGCAGCACTTCGGCGATCGTCCAAGGCTGACGGCCATACTCGGCCACGAACCACCCCATCTCGGAAGCGACCCAGGGCAAGGGCAAGAACCACAGCGCCCAGCGCAACAGCCAGCGTTTCTCGGCGAAACTGTCCTTGATGCTGTACCACAACGCAGCACCGAAGAGAGCGATGAAGGAAAAGCCCAGCAGCACCATGATGCGGAATGTCCAGAAGAGGGGCGTCACCGGCGGTACCGTCGAGGCGGCGGCCTTGTCCATGATCTCGGGCGTGACCTGCGAGATATCCGCCACGTATTTGCGCGTGAGCAGCCCGAAACCTAGATTTTCCTTGTGGGCTTCGAAGAGCGCCAAGGCCTGGGGATCGGACGCGTCGCGGCGCAGCACTCGAGCGCCTTGACCGCCTCCACCCCGGATTCGACCCGTTCGCGGTTACGCGCGATGATCTCCTTGATTCCGGGAAGGGGCGTGTCGAGCGAGCGGGTGCCGATGATGCCGAGCACCCACGGAATCTCGAGCTCCCAGGTATTGCGCTGATTGGCTTCGTCGATTCCCGCGAGGAGCTTCAGGCCAGCCGGCGCCGGCTCGGTCTCCCACATCGCCTCCAGGGCGGCGAGCTTGCTCTGCTGGGTTTCGGCCATGGTGTAGCCGGATTCATCCCCGAGCACGACCACCGAACAGGCCGAGGCGAAGCCGAAGGCGGCCGCCACGCGGAAGCTGCGCTTGGCGAATTCGAGATCCCGCTTCTTGAGAAGGTAATAGGCCGAGATCGAGAGCACGAACATCGCACCGGTCACGTAGCCGGCCGAGACGGTATGCACGAACTTCGCCTGCGCCACTGGATTGAAGATCACGTCCCAGAAACTCGTCATCTCCATGCGCATCGTCTGGAAGCTGAATTCCGAGCCCACGGGATTCTGCATCCAGCCGTTGGCCACCAGGATCCACAGCGCCGAGAGGTTGGTCCCCACGGCCATGAGCACCGTCACCAGAAAGTGCTGGGCCCGGGAAAGGCGATTCCAGCCGAAGAAGAAGAGCCCGATGAAGGTCGACTCGAGGAAGAAGGCCATCAGCCCCTCGATGGCCAGTGGCGCGCCAAAGATGTCGCCCACGTAATGCGAGTAATAGGCCCAGTTGGTGCCGAACTGGAATTCGAGCGTGATGCCGGTGGTGACTCCCAACGCGAAGTTGATACCGAAGAGCTTGCCCCAGAACTTCACCATGTCCTGGTAGACCTGCTTGCCGGTCATCACGTAGAGCGCCTCCATGATCACCAGCATCCAGGTGAGCCCCAAGGTGAGCGGCACGAAGAGGAAGTGGTACATCGCCGTGACGGCGAACTGCAGGCGCGAGAGATCGACGAGCGTTTCGTCCATGTTATGGCTCCTGCGAAACGGGAAGAACCGGGGAAGGCGGCAAAGAAGACGGTTGGGAAGATGAGGAAGGCGAGCCGGCGGCCTGGGCCTGCATCCGTTCCGCGTCCACCTCGACCCGTGCATCGCGAATGAAGACCCACCACAAGGCGGTGAGCAGGATCAACTTAAGCAGCAGCACCACGACGATCTCGCGACGCAATCGCCGGGCGGCCGTTTTCGCTTCCATGGAAGAAGCCCTCCTTGCGTACAACCTCGTTTAGGGTAATGAAACGGACCGGGATCGTCAATTGACGATGGTCAAAAAATTTAAACAATTCAATGAATTACGGAAAAGGTGACCGCGTCTTTGTTATTAGCAAATTCTGTGCCACGGACTGGAGAACGGAATTTCTCCCGAAGATCCAGCACCTTACCTCTCGGCACTGTGCCATCCCCGGCGTCGAGCGCCCCCCATCCTGACAAAAATGGCAAAATAACGCCGCAAGTCTTGCCAGGAATGTCAATCATGCCGTTACCCACCGAACTGCTCCAGTTGCTCGACGCCTTACCCGAGCCGCGCATCGTCGTCGATACCGCCTACCGCATCCTCGCCGCCAACGCGGCCTACCGCCGCGAGTTCGGCCAAGACCCCTCCGTGATCGGGCAGACCTGCTACCAAGTGTCGCACCACTTCGATCGCCCCTGCGACCAGTGCGGCGAATCCTGCCCCCGGCAACAGGCATGGGAAAGCGGATGCCCAAGCCGGGTGATTCATTGCCATCATACGCCGCGCGGCGAGGAGTTCGTCGAGGTCGAGCTGTTCCCCTTGCGCGATGCCGGGGGCAACACGACGCTCTTCGTCGAAACGATGCGCTTTCTCGGCGGCAAGTGCCTGCCGACGCCCGTGTTGGGCATGGTCGGCCGCTCGCCCTCCTTCCTGCAGATGCTGGAGCTCCTCGAACGGGCCGGACCGTCGAACACCCCCATACTGCTGCTGGGCGAATCGGGCACGGGCAAGGAACTGGCCGCCCAAGCGCTGCACCAGCTCTCGCCGCGCCGCGACCGACCCTTCGTGCCGGTGGATTGTTCGGGGCTGCCCGAGACGCTCTTCGAGTCCGAGCTGTTCGGGCATGAGAAAGGGGCCTTCACCGGCGCCACCCAGCGCAAGACCGGCCTGGCCGAAGTAGCCGACGGCGGGACTCTCTTTCTCGACGAGATCGGCGACCTTCCGCTCACGCAGCAAGTGAAGCTGCTGCGCCTGCTGGAGACGGGCACCTACCGGCGGGTAGGCGGGGTCGAGACGCTGCGCTCGGACTTCCGCCTCGTGGCCGCCACTCACCGCGATCTGCGGTGCATGGTCGAAGAAGGCACGTTCCGGCGTGATCTCTATTACCGCATCAGCGCCTTTCCCGTACGCTTGCCACCGTTGCGCGAGCGGCGCGAAGATCTGCCGCTGCTCGTTGCCCACCTGCTCGAGCGCCTCGCACCCCAACGCAGCGTGCGCCTGAGCGCCGCGGCCATGTCCCGCCTGAGGGAGCACGATTTCCCCGGCAACGTGCGCGAACTGCGCAACCTCCTCGAACGGGCGCTCCTGCTGGCCGACGGCGAGCTGATCGAACCATGGCATCTGACCGGATTCGCCGACAGCCCCTCCGGCGGACGGGCCCATACGGCCGACGACGAGATCGTTCCCTTGGCCGAACTCGAACGACGTTATCTACATCGCGCACTCGAGCGGCTGGGCGGCGACAAAAAAGCCCTGGCCACCCGCCTGGGCATCAGCGAGCGCACGCTCTATCGCAAACTGCGCTGATGCCTTCGTTTCATTTCGTTTCCTCGCTCCGGCGTTGACGGTTTTTTCGGCGTCAAGGCAAAACAGCAATGTCCGGTAGTTGGGCCAGAACCATGTCCTTGGAAAGCTTACGGCGGTAGTACATGGCACAGCAGCGCGCCAGCTCCTCAGCCTTGCCCTCGTAGGGAAGCTCACCTAGGCCAGCCGCGCTCAGCAACACATACTGCCTACCTCGAAAAACGGAATTTACAGCAGGAACGATACACAACCACCAGGATTTCAATAGGAATTCAGGAGTAAGTCAGTTCGCGTGTCTTGCCCCAGAACACCCGGTAGACGAAGACCGTGTATGCGACGATGGCTGGCAGCACCACGACGGCACCGATGAAGATGACCCACAGCGCCTGCGGATGGGCCGCAGCCTCCCATATATCGAGCTTATCGATAATCACGTCGGGAAAGACGCTATAGGAAAGTCCATAGAAGGACAGCAGAAAAATGCCCACCGCCATGGAAAAAGGCAACCAGCACAGATGCTGATCCCCCTGCCCGAGGCGTTGGTCCAGGCGAGGCAGCATGAGCAAAAGCAACACGAAGAGCGCCAAGGTGAGCAAAGGCAACGGCAACAGCAGGAAGAATTCCGGCATTTCGAACCACTTGGCGGCAATGCGCTCGCTGACCAAGGGCGTAACGAGGGAAACCGCCGCGACGCAGAGGGCTGTACCGAAAACACCATAGCGCGCCCAGCCGATGGCCTGGCGTTGCAGCGTCCCTTCGCTTTTCATGATGAGCCAGCAAGCGCCCAGAAGCACGTAAGCCGCGGACAATCCCACTCCCACGAGCAGCGCAAAGGCCCATGCCTGCCAGCCCGGTTCAAAAGCCGTCAGGTAACGACCCAGCATCACCCCTTGCGCCATCGAGGCAATCAGGGAACCAGCCGCAAAAACCCGATTCCATAGCCCTTTGTAGCGCACTCCCGCCTTGACTCGGAAGTCGAAGGCAACGCCACGCAAAATGAGGCCGATCAACATCACTGTCACGGGGAGGTACAGCGCTTGCAGGATGATGCCATGGGCTTTGGGGAAGGCGACCAACAAAAGACCGACCCCCAGCACCAACCAAGTTTCGTTTGCATCCCAAAACGGGCCAATGGAGCTGACCATCGTGTCCTTGTCGTCATCCTTCGCGAATGGGAGCAGGATGCCCACCCCCAGATCGTAGCCGTCGAGCACGACGTACATCAGCAGGGATAACGCCATCAGCCCCGCAAAGGCCATCGGAAGCCAGATCTCCGCATTCATCGGGCCACTCCTTTTTCAGGCTCGTCCATAGACGCAGGCCCATTCGAGCCCGCCTTGCGCGCCATGTAGAACAATACCGAGATGTACGCAAAAAGCATCACAACATACACCCCGAGATACATCGTCAGCGAAACGGCCACCATTGCGGCGGAAACGTCGCCCACGGCATCCTTGGTAGCGAGAACACCGTACACCAGCCAAGGCTGACGGCCGATTTCGGTGACATACCAGCCGGCGACGGTGGCGATCCACCCGGAAAAAGTCATGCCCACCAGCGCCTTGGCCACCCAAGGCGAGAGCATTTTCCGGCGCACCAATTGCCAGGCTGCAACCCAGGATACGGCCAGCATGATCAAGCCCACACCGACCATGATGCGGAAGCTCCAAAACACCTTGGCCACGGGCGGATGCATGCCCTCGAATTCGTTCAAGCCTTTGATCTCGCCGTCCAGCGAATGCGTCAAAATCAGACTGGCACCCCGAGGAATACGAATTTCATAATCGTTTCGGCGCTCGGCCTCGTTGGGTAGTGCAAAAAGCAGTAAAGGCACACCACGCTGGGTTTCCCACACGCCTTCCATGGCCGCAATCTTCGCCGGTTGATGCTCGAACGTATTGAGACCATGCAAGTCTCCTACGAAAATCTGGAGCGGAATCAGTGCAGCCGCGCCCAACACACCGGTGCGCAGCGCCTTCATGACGCCACTGCTGCGGTCACCACGCAGCCAACGATAGGCCGACAGTCCAGCCACCAAGAATGCGGCCGTCAATCCCGACGCCATTAGCATGTGTGTCAATCGGTAGGGCAAGGAGGGATTGAACAAGGCGGCGAGCCAGTCGGTGATGACGATCTGGCCTTCCACCATTTCATAGCCGGCTGGCGTCTGCATCCAGGAATTGAGGGTAAGTATCCAGAACGCCGAAGCAGTGGTACCCAAGGCCACCAAGAAAGTAGCGATGTTGTGGGTGCGCTCGGAGACGAAGCGGCGGCCAAACAGCATGATGGCGAGGAATGTTGCCTCCAGGAAGAAGGCCGTCAGCACCTCGTAGGCCAACAGAGGCCCGGCGATATTGCCCACCGTATTCATGAAACCCGGCCAGTTGGTACCAAATTGAAAGCTCATGGTCACGCCACTGACCACGCCCAGGGCAAAGCTCAGGCCAAATACCTTGACCCAGAATCCATAAGCATCCAGCCAAGCCGTATCGCCGGTTTTCGTGTAACGGATCTTGAAGAACAACAGTATCCACGCCAACGCAATGGTGATCGAGGGAAACAAAATGTGGAACGTAATGTTGGCAGCGAACTGAATCCTCGCCAGAATCAACGCATCGAGTTCCATCATCACGCCTCGCATTCGTTTCCCTCGAAGCCGGTCACGTCGACTCGGCCGCCGGATGACTGGCCGGTTGTCATCCGTCAGCCAGCGGATATGCGCATCAACGGGTCGCTCACGCCGATCACGTAGAAGCCAATCAGCGCAATGGTGCCAGCGACGACCAGGTAGTAGAGGGTCGGCAGGATGGTTATGCGTAGGGTGATCCCCTCCCGTCCGAGCAATCCCACCGTGGCCGAAGCGGCAACCACGTTGTGAATGGCGATCATGTTACCCGCCGCGGCCCCCACCGATTGCAACGCCACCATGAACACCGAGGACAAACCGAGCTGCTGGGCCACGTTGAACTGGAAATCGGACAGCATCAGGTTGGAGACGGTATTGGAACCGGCGATGAAGGCACCGAGCGCTCCGACGGCAGGGGCGAAGAATGGGTAGATTTCACCCACGCTGTCGGCCACGAACTGAGCCATCGCCACGGGCATGGAGACCAGATCGGCAGCGTTTACGCCGGAGTTGATCAGGATCCGCACCATCGGGATGGTAAAGATCAGCACGAAGCCGGCGCCGAGAATGGTGCGCGACGATTCGCTGAACGCAGCTTTGAGCTCACCGAATCGCATACGGTGCAACAGGGCGGTGAGCAGCGCCACGAACAACAGGATACCACCGGGCAGGTAGAGTGGGGCGATGCTTCCTGTTACGCCGGCTTCGCCCAAGATGTTGCTCCAGCCGAAGGAAAGCGCAGTGAGCGTCTCGCGCAAGGGGTCGATGGTACGCGTAGCCACCAGAAAAGCCGCAAGCAATACGTAAGGGACCCAGCCCATGAAAGTGGAAATGGGGGTCTTGCCGACGATATCGTCGAGCTTGATATCGAACTTGCCTAGCCACTCGTCAGGCCAGGACTTTCGCTCGGGGAAGTCCCAAGTATCCTTGGGAATCAGGAAGCCTCGACGAGCGGCTGGCACGACGATGGCCAGTCCAATCAAAGCGCCGATCATGGAAGGAAACTCCGGCCCGAGGAGCACCCCGGCCAGCACGTAGGGCACCACGAAGGAAATCCCGGTAAAGAGGGCGAAGGGAGTGATGGAAAGGCCTTCCTTCCAGGATTTGTTGGCGCCAAAGAATCGCACCATGATCACCACCAAAACGAGCGGCATCAGGATGCCGACGAGGCCGTGGACGATGGCCACTTCGGCAGTGATCAGACGAAAGTACTCGAGCCAGCCATAACCACCGGCCTCCAGCTGAGCAACGATGACATCTCGGTTTAGGCCGCCGGAGACGCCCACCACGATGGGCGTACCCACGGCGCCGAAGGAAACCGGCGTGGACTGGATCATCATACCCACCACTACGGCAGCCAACGCTGGGAAGCCAAGTGCCACCATCAGCGGAGCGGCTACCGCGGCGGGAGTACCAAAACCCGAAGCACCCTCGATGAAGCAGCCGAACAACCATCCAACGATCAACGCCTGGACACGGCGGTCGGGGCTGATGCCGGAAAAACCTTTACGTATGGCGGCAATGCCTCCGGAGTGTTTGAGGGTGTTGAGCAACAAGATGGCACCGAAGATGATCCAAAGGATCGACACGGTGAGTATCAACCCCTGCAGGGTGGAAGCGAGCACACGGTTGAAGCTCACCTCCCAAGCAAAGAGTGCGATCAGCGCCGTGACCACATAGACGAGCGGCATGGCAGTACGGGCCGGCATACGTAGGCCGACCAACAACACGCCGGCAAGTACCAACGGCAAAAAGGCAAGCAAAGCAAGAGTGACGTCGTTCATCGCGCGAAACTCCTAAGTCGTCGTTCTGCGAAGTTGCGAACGAACCGCCGTTAGCGGATGCAGGTCGAGGCGCTCGTAACCCGGAGGGTAGGGCATGTCCCCCATACAAGCAAACAACCGACTACAGGAGCGCGTCGCTGCACGCCCATACGACGAATCGTTCTCAGTCTGTTCTCTAGTCGACATGGGCTTGACAAGGGTGCCCCCAGGCCATCGAATGCCTGAGCAATGGCACATCCGGGGTGCAGTCCGATTTCTAGATCCGTTGAAACGCAGCGTGCTCGACCCATCCTAGATCAGGGTCCATGAAACGCGGGACCTCGGCTGCACAGGGGGGCACCACGTTGCCGCTCAGGGGCTACTCGTAAGGCTCATGATTGGTCTCCTCCGTGGGTTGAGCGCGCTGGGATACGCCCAGTTAGAGTCGTTTTGTTTGCAAGAAAAGGGACGTGCCTGATGCCATCCCGACTCTCGCTTGGGTACAATCCGCGCGTTGTATGAGATAATACCGCCCCTTGAAGCGCCCGTAGCTCAGGGGATAGAGCGTTGGCCTCCGAAGCCAAAGGTCGCAGGTTCGATTCCTGCCGGGCGCGCCAGAATTTTACCTCCTACCACCCTCGGTGGGCAGCCAACCACAAAACATTCGTTTTACCCGACCAACAGCACGAATATCGTTGCAGACCTCACCAAAAATTTGTTGAGCGCGCGCAACAACCATCCACGCTCTTCTTTCCTGCTCCAGGGCAAGGCGCTCAGAGCAAACGATCCGAGCAACATCATCCAAGTAGACGAACATCAGCGCCTGCCGTAGTACACCGCTTTCGATCGTGCCGACGCCGCACTCGCGCTCGCCAAACGCGATGGGCATTTAACTCCCCGTTAAGGCCCCTGTGCTCCAATGAGCACGTGCGCATCACGACGAAGAGGTCGCCATGAAATCCCCGATCTTCCGCAAGCGAGCCACCTGGCTCTTTTCCATCCTGCTCTCCGGCTTTTCTCTCTGCGCCGTGGCCGAAACGCCGGCGACGATGGCCGAGCGCTATGCGCAGCGCGCCGCCCAGGAACAGCCGGGTTTCACCCCCGACCCCGGCCGCGGCGAAGCCTTCTATCGCCAGAATCACGGTGTGTCGGCCGACATGCCCGGCTGCCATGCCTGCCATGGCCACGATCCCCGGCAAGCGGGCAAACACGTGGTCACCGGCAAGACGATCGCGCCGCTCGCGGTGAGCGCCAATCCCGAGCGGTTCACCGACGAGGCCAAGATCGAAAAATGGTTCCGCCGCAACTGCAAGGAAGTGGTGGGACGCGAATGCACGGCGGCGGAGAAAGCCGATTTTCTCGCCTGGCTCGTGCGCCAATGACCGAAGGAGACCCGACATGAATGCGATCGAACGACTTTACCGTCGCTACGGACATCTTTTCACCACCGCCCTGTGCGCCGCCCTCATCGCTGCGCCGATCGTGGTCTCGGCCGAAGAGCGGCACGAACGCGCCGAACAGGAGAAGCACGAGACCCGCTATAAAGACAAGAGCAAAGGGGCGCCGCTCTCGCCGCTCTACCGTCAGGAATGCGGCAGCTGCCACGTTCCCTTCCCGCCGTCCTTGCTCTCGGCCGAGGATTGGCGCAAAGTGATGGCCGACCTCGCGCACCACTACGGCGACGACGCCTCACTGTCCCCGCAGACGGCGCAGGAGCTCACCGACTTTCTCGTGCGCAATGCGGGCGATGGCCGTCGCACGCAAGGTGCGGGAGATCCGCCGCGCATCACGCGAACGCGCTGGTTCGAAAAAGAGCACGACGAAGTTCCCGCCGCGGCCTGGCGCGACCCTCGGGTGAAATCCCCGGCCAACTGCGGCGCCTGCCACAAGCGGGCCGAAGAAGGCTCGTACCGCGAGCGCGAGATCGACATCCCCGGCTATGGTCCCTACAAGGACTAACGGAGCCTCGTCATGGAGCCGAACGAAAACAAGGTATTGATCTGGGACGCCGTCGTGCGGCTCGGGCACTGGCTGATGGCCGTAGGGTTCATCGTCGCCTGGCTCACCGGCGAATCCGAGCGCCTGCGCCTGGTGCACGTCGCCGCCGGCGGCACGGTGGCGGCGGTGGCCCTCTTTCGCGTGGTCTGGGGTTTCGTCGGCCCGTGGTCGGCGCGATTCTCCTCTTTCGTGCGTCCCTGGCGCGAGACGTGGGATTATCTCGTCGGCTTGATACGCTTGCAGCCGCCCCATTACACCGGGCACAATCCGGCCGGTGGCATCGCCATCCTCGCCCTGCTCGCCCTCGGGGTCCTCACGCCCCTCGTCGGATGGTGCGCCTACGAAGAGATCGGCGGCAAGTTCGTCGAAAAGGCGCACGAGGCGCTGGCGAACCTCATGCTCGCCGTGGTGCTGGTGCATCTGGCCGGGGTGTTCGTCGGCAGTCTCGCCCATCGCGAGAATCTCGTCCGCGCGATGGTGCTGGGGGTGAAACGCGGCGCACCGCAGGAAGCGATCGCGCGGCCCTACACCGCCGCGGCCGTCGTGTTGCTCGTCTGGGTGGCCGTGGCGGTGTACTGGCTGCTGCGCAGCTGAAGGAGGGAAGATGCGGGTCTTGCTCGTCGAGGACGATGCGCTGCTCGGTGCGGGCCTCGAACGGGGGCTGGAAGCCCTGGGCATGAACGTGGCGTGGGCGCGGGAGGCGGCTGCCGCCTCGCGCCTGCTGCGGTCCGAACCGTTCGACGCCGTGGTGCTCGACCTGGGCTTGCCTAACGAGGACGGCATGCACGCGCTCGGGCGCTGGCGCGCCGAGGGGCTTACCACGCCGGTGCTGATCCTGACGGCGCGCGACGCGCTCTCCGACCGCATCGCCGGTCTCGACGAAGGAGCGGACGACTACGTGGTCAAACCCGCACCGCTCGAAGAAATCGCCGCCCGTCTGCGGGCGCTGGTGCGCCGCGGCGAAGGGCGGTCACGCTCGCTCATCGACTTGGGGCGCCTGCGCCTGGATACGGCGGGGCATGCCGTGTGGTTCGACGGTTCGCCGGTCGAACTCTCGGCGATGGAATACCGCCTGCTCGAGCGCCTCGCGCGCAGCCCGGGCCGGGTCTTCACCAAGATCCAGCTCGAGCAGGCGCTCTACGAGGCGGACGAAGCTCCCGACAGCAACGTGCTGCAGGTGCTCATCCATCATCTGCGTCGCAAGATCGATCCGGACATCATCGACACGGTGCGCGGTCTGGGTTATCGCCTGGGTCCGGCGGCGCAAGGAGCCGCACGATGACCCTCTGGCGCCGGCTCGGCCATTCGCTGCGCCTGCGCCTCACGCTCTGGCTACTTGCCGGGGTGGCGCTCTTCTGGCTCGTCTCACTCGCCTACGTCGTGAGGGAAAGCAGCAAGGAGGCAAGGGAGCTGCTGGATGCGCGGCTCGTGGCAAGCGTCGAGGCGATTTCCGCGGTCCCGCTGGGCCGAGGAGAAGCGGCGTACCCCGAACCGCCGGACAAACGAGCGCGAAAGGCTGGCAAGCACGCCGGCGTGCTGGTGCTCGATCCCGGGGGTGGGGAGATCGTGCGCTTTGGCTCGCTGCCGCCGGGCGCCGATTTTTCCCGGCTCGAGGACGGCTTTCATCGTCTTCCCGGCAAACCGGGCTGGCGCGCCTATGCCAGCACCCGCCCCGACGGGGCGCGGGTGTTCGCCGCGCATCCGCTGGATCTGCACGGCGAACTCACCGAAGAGCTGGTAGAACACTCGGTGGAAACCCTCAGCGTGGGGGCCGGTGCGCTCGCACTTTTTTCCTGGTGGGCGATCGGGCGAGGATTACGCCCGCTCATGGCGCTGTCGCAAGCCCTGCGTCGCCGTCGCCCGGACGCGCTCGAGCCGGTCGACTTGCCCGATGCGCCGCAGGAACTCGAACCCGTGGTAGGGGCGGTCAATGAGCTGCTCGCCCGCTTGTCCCAAGCCTTCGAGCGCGAGCGGCGCTTCACCGCCGACGTCGCCCACGAACTGCGCACGCCGATCGCCGCGATCGCGGCGCATCTGGACGCCGCCCTCGTCGAAGGCGACGAGGCGCGCCGCCGTGAAGCGATGCAAGCCGCGCGCGAAGGCACGACCCGCGCCGCCCAGCTCATCGAGCAATTGCTCACGCTCGCGCGCCTGGGACACGATGCGCGCCGGCCACGACGAACCATCGACGCTGCCGAAGTCGTTCGTCAGGAATTGGCCCTCCTCTGGCCGCAGGCCCAAGCCCTCGGTCACACGCTGGAGGTGGACTTGCCCGAGACGCTGCCCGCCCTGCTCGCACCGGAGCCGCTCGCCCTCATCGTGCGCAATCTCGTCGGCAATGCACTGCGTCACACGCCGCCGGGCAGTACCGTGCGAATCTCGCTGCGCCGAGAGGGGAACCTCGTGCGGCTCGACGTCGAGGACGACGGCCCCGGCATTGCCCCGGATCGCCGGGAAAAGCTGTTCGCCCCCTTTGCGCGCGACTCCGCCGCCCCGGGCACGGGTCTGGGCTTGACGCTGGTGCGCGAAGCGGCGGAACTCCTCGGCGCCCGCGTCGAGCCCGATGAGAGCCGCCTGGGCGGGGCACGATTCACCCTCATCCTTCCCGTACCGCCCGAAGGAACCGACCGATGAGCGAATCACCCCCGTCCGACACCGAGGAGACGTCGCGCGGACTCTCGAGCGAAGAGGCCCGGCGCCGCCTCGCCGACGAAGGACCGAACGAGCTGCCGCAGGAGCGCCGGCGCACGCCGTGGCGCATCGTGGGCGAAGTATTGCGCGAACCGATGCTCCTCTTGCTGCTCGCCGGCGCGGGGATCTACCTGCTCGTGGGCGACCTGACCGAAGGGCTGGTGCTGCTCGTCTTCGCCGTCTTCTCCGTGCTCATCACCACGATCCAGGAGAGCCGCACCGAACGGGTGCTCGCCGCGCTGCGCGAACTCTCCAGCCCACGGGCGCTGGTAATCCGCGACGGGCAGCGGCAGCGCATCCCGGGACGGGAAGTGGTACGAGGAGACCTGATCGTGCTCGCCGAGGGCGACCGCGTCCCGGCCGACGCAGTGCTCCTCGAGGCCCAGGATCTGCTGGTCGACGAATCCTTGCTCACCGGCGAATCAGTCCCCGTGCGCAAAACCGCTCCGCACCCCGGAACTTCTTTGCCGCCGCCCTCGCCCGGCGGAGACGATCTGCCCTACGTCTTCTCCGGCACGCTCGTGGTGCGCGGCCGTGGGCTCGCGCGCGTCCTCGCCACGGGGGCACGCAGCGAATTCGGCAAGATCGGCACGGCGCTGGCGCACATCGACACCGAACCACCGCGCCTGCAGCGCCAGACACGGCAAATCGTGCGACTCTTCGCCACCCTCGGCACGGCCACGGCGCTCGCCGCGACGCTACTCTACGGCAGCCTGCGCGGCAACTGGACCGAAGCCTTCCTCGCCGGCATCGCGCTGGGCATGTCGATGTTGCCGGAGGAATTTCCCGTCGTGCTCGCCGTGTTCATGGCGATGGGCGCCTGGCGCATCTCGCGCGCCCGGGTACTGACGCGGCGCGCCGCCGCCATCGAGACGCTCGGTTCGGCCACGGTGCTGTGCACCGACAAGACCGGGACCTTGACCGAGAACCGCATGCGCGTGGTCGCCCTGCGCCGACCCGACGGATCGGCCTGGACGAGGGAAGACGACGCCTCCCTGCTACCCGAACCCTTCCGGGCGCAGGCCGAGTGTGCCCGGCTCGCGAGCGCCGACGATCCCTTCGATCCGATGGAACTCGCTTTCCACGAGCTGGAACGGCACTGCCCGCAGCCGGTCACCTCCGATCTCACCCCCGTAAAGGAATACGGCCTGCGGCCAGAGCTGCTCGCGGTGACGCGGGTGTGGCGCTCGGCTCGAGGCGAGATCCTCGTCGCCAGCAAAGGTGCCCCCGAGACGATCGCGACCCTGTGTCGCATGGACGAGGCGGCGCGCGCGGCATTGCTCGCGCAAGTGGAGGCAATGGCCGGTGAAGGTTTACGGGTGCTGGCGCTCGCCCGCGCCCAGGGCGCCGAGGATCCTTTGCCGGAAGACCCTCGCGCCTTCGCCTTTTCCTTCGTCGGTCTGGCCGGACTCGCCGACCCTCTGCGCCCCGGCGTGCCGGAAGCGGTGGCACAGTGCCATTCGGCGGGCGTGCGTGTGGTGCTGATCACCGGCGACTATCCGGCCACCGCCCGGGCGATCGCCCGGGCCGCCAGCATCGCCGCCGACGAGGTGATGACCGGCGAAGAACTGGCGCGGCTCGACGAGACCGAGCTGCGCCGACGGGCGTCGCAGGTGACGGTCTTCGCCCGCATCGCCCCCACGCAGAAACTGCGCCTCGTCGAAGCCCTGAAAGCGGCCGGAGAGGTCGTCGCCATGACCGGCGACGGCGTGAACGACGCCCCGGCGCTCAAGGCCGCGCACATCGGCATTGCCATGGGCGGGCGCGGCACCGACGTCGCCCGCGAAGCGGCCGCGCTCGTGCTGCTCGACGATGATTTCGGCGCCATCGTGCAGGCGATCCGCCTGGGACGGCGCATCTACGACAACCTCGTCAAGGCGATGCTCTTCATCCTCGCGGTCCATCTGCCGATCGCCGGGTTGGCGCTGTTGCCCCTGCTGCTCGGCCTGCCGCTGGTGCTCGGTCCGATCCACATCGCCTTGCTGGAGATGGTGATCGACCCCGTCTGCTCCCTCGTCTTCGAGGCCGAACCCGAAGAGGACGACGTGATGCGCCGCCCACCGCGGCCACCGCAGGAACCGCTCTTCTCCTGGCCGCTGCTCACCTGGGGTGTGGCCCAAGGGGCGCTCGCCCTGGCGCTCGTGACCGGCGTGCTGCTGGGCGCAGTGGCGCGCGGCCTGTCGGACGAAGAAGTGCGCGCCCTCACCTTCTTCTCGCTCGTGACGAGCCTGCTGGGGCTCGTGCTTATCGACCGCTCGTTCTCGGCCTCGTTGCGGGAAGCGTTCCGGCGCCCGAACCCGATGCTGGCGGCGATCGCCGGCCTCGTCGCCGCCTTCTCCGCCGTCGTCCTGCTGTGGCCGCCGGCGCGCGACCTGCTGCATTTCGGCCCTTTGCACCCCGATGACGTGGCGCTCACGCTCGCCGTCGGTGCCGGTGTGCTGCTGCTCCTGGAAGCCGCCAAGAGTTGGCTGCGGCGCCATTTGCGCGCATTTCGCCGAGGAGACGGCATTTAAGCTTTCCTTAAGTTCGCCGCCGTATCGTATCTCCCATCGCGACGAAACGAGGAGATCCCGATGGCGACGATCAGCTGTACCGCTCGGCCGAAAAAGGAAACTTCCGGCAGACTCATGGAAGCGGCCTGGGTGGCCGACAACGAAACATCGAGCGAGGAGATCGCCCGATTCGTACAGGACATCTATCTGGCCCGGTACGGGGCGCACATCGCGCAGCCGCGCGGGCCCTTCCTCGCCCTGCGCGATGCCACCGGCCAGGTGCGGGCGGCGCTCGCGCTGCGCCGGGGCGAGACGCCGTTCTTCCTCGAGCACTATCTCGACGCCCCGGTACAGACCCTCCTTCCCGGAGGCGTGCGCGAGGGCATCGTCGAAGTCGGCAGCCCCAGCGGCGGCGCCGGACTGGGACTCGCCATCGTACAGCGCATCGTGGCTTTCCATGGTGGCCGCGTCGGCGCCGAGGAAGGGGCGGACGGTCGCGGCACGACGATGCGAGTGGTCTTGCCGCACCTGGATATGCCTCCCCCTGAATCCCTCCCTGCCATGAGCGTATTTTCGCAGGGATACTGAGGTAAGCTTACGAAAAAAAATTCCGTGAGAGAACGCCATGTCGACCGAGGCCAATTTTCCTACGCCTCCCCTCCACGTGGAGGGTCGCTTGGATGTGCTGCACAAAATCAGCCAGCACTTGCCCGGAGTCATCTACGTCTTCAAACGCACGCCGCAGGGGCACATGTCCTTTCCCTATGCGAGCGAGGGGATGAAACGCCTGTGTGGCGTGGATCCGGAACTCCTGCGTGAAGACGCCTCGGCCTTTTTCGCCACCGTGCATCCCGACGATCGCGCGGCGATGATGGCCTCTTCCGATCGGTCGATGGCCACGCTCGAACCCTGGCGCCTTCTCTATCGGCACGTACTGCCCGACGGGCGCATCGTCTGGGCCGAGGGCGAAGCGAGTACCGAGCGCCAACCCGACGGGTCGGTGCTGTGGTACGGATTCATCGCCAACGTCACCGAACGCATCCTCACTCAGGAGCGCCTCGCGCGCAGCGAGCGGCTCTTTCGCTCCATGGTCGAGCACCTGGAAGAGCTCATGTTCCTGGTGGCGGTAGAGCCCGACGGCGCATTTCGCTATCTCGCCGGCAACCGCGCTTTGTACGAGCTCCTGTGCGTCTCCCCCGAAGTCTGGAAAGGCGCGCGCCCTCGTGAACTCTTCGCCCCGGAGCAGGCGGCGCACTTCGAGGCGATGTACCGCCGCTGCCTCCAGGAAGGCAAGACACTGCGCTACGAGGAGCGCCTGGAGATTCCCAACGTCGGCTGCCGTCAATTCCAGACCACCCTCACGCCCATCGATGGCGAGGCGGGCCGCATCGAACTCATCGTCGGCGTGGCCGTCGACGTCACAGAACGCAACCGGCTGCTGCGCGCAGCCGAGGAACAATGGCAGCTCGCCGAGCAACGCGCCCGCACCATCGAAGTGCTGCTCGAATCGGCCGGCGAAGGCATCTTCGCCGTCGATCCCCAAGAAAACGTCGTGCTGTGGAACCCGGCCGCCGAACGCATCCTCGGCTATACGGCCGATGAGATGCGTGGCCGATGCGCCTATGAGGTGCTGCATTCCCGCTATCCCGACGGCACGGTCATGCCCCGCGAGGCCTGCCTCATCCACCAGGCCGTTCGCGAACGACGCTCCTTTCCCCCCGGAGAAGACTACTTCCTGCACCGCGACGGGCACGCCGTGCCGATACGGCTGACCGTCTCGCCTCTGCCCGATGGCGGCGCGGTGGTGATCTTCACCGACATCACCACCCTCAAGCAGATGGAAGCCGAGCTGCGCCGCCAGGCCGGCACCGATTCCTTGACGGGCCTGGCGAACCGGCGCGCCTTCTTCACTGCCGGGGAACGCCTGCTCGCCGAACGCGATCCCGCATGGCCGATCGCGGTGCTCATGTTCGACCTCGATCACTTCAAGCAGGTGAATGATCGCTATGGTCACGCCGCCGGCGACCAGGTCCTGCGGTCAGTGGCGGCTATCCTGCGCGAGACGCTACGCGAGCAGGATCTCGCCGGACGTCTCGGCGGCGAAGAATTCGCCGTCGTCCTCCCCCATACCACCGTGGCCGGGGCACGGCAGCTCGCCGAGCGCTTGCGCCAGAGCGCGGCCGAGCGCGTGCGTATCCCCGGCAGCGGCGGCGAGACGGTGACGATCAGCGTGGGCGTGGCTGCCGTCGCTCCCGGAGAGACGACGCTCGATGCGGCGCTTTCTCGAGCAGATGCCGCGCTCTACGCAGCGAAAGAGGGGGGAAGAAATCGGGTCGTGGTCGCGCCCGAAGCCCGTCGCGAGTGAGCCTCAAGTCTCGAGCGGATCCACCTCCAGGCGCCAGCGCAACGAACGGGGATGAGGCAACTCACGCAAAGCCCCGGCCCAACGCTCGAGGAAAGCATGCAGCGCAGGACGGTGATCCCCCTCGACGAGCAGCTGGGCCCGTTCACGACGCGCGAGGCGCACGAGACGCATCGGGACCGGATCGAACACCCGGATCGGCCAGGCTTCGCTTGCCGCAAGGCTACGGGCGGCGCTTCGCGCTTCCTCGAGGAACGCGAGCGCCGGTTCCAATGCCTCGTCGTCGGCGCGCAGCAGCGCCTGAAAAGCAAAAGGCGGCAGACGCAGCGCCCGACGCTCGGCGAGCGTCCTTCCGGCAAACGCCGCATAGTCGTGCGCCGCGAGTTCGCGAAAGAGCGGATGCTGTGAAAACTCGGTCTGTATCAACACCCGACCCGGCGCGCCCGCCCGGCCGGCCCGGCCGGCCACCTGCATCAACTGCTGGAACATCCGTTCCGTGGCTCGCACTTCGGCGGCATAGAGCCCGGCATCGGCCCCGATCACGCCGACGAGCGTGAGCGACGGAAAATCGTGCCCCTTGGCCATCATCTGCGTGCCCACGAGCAGGTCGTATTGCCCCGCGCGCACCTCCTCGAGCAAGGTTTCCCATTGGGGCAAGGTCTTCACCGCGTCGCGGTCGATGCGGGCGATCCGGGCCTGGGGAAACAACGCCTGCAGCCGCTCCTCCAGCCGCTGCGTGCCCCGGCCGATGGGCCGCAAGTCGAGCGCGCCGCACTCGGGACAGGCTCGCGGCGGGGTCTCGCGATGACCGCAGTGGTGGCAATGCATCCGGCCATCGTCGCGGTGGAAGACGAGATTGACCGAACAATTGGGGCAGCGGCTCACCCAGCCGCAATGGCCGCAGCGCACCACCGGCGCATAGCCGCGGCGATTGAGGAAAACGAGGGCCTGCTCACCGCGCCCGAGCGTCTCTTCGATCGCCCGCGCAAGGGGCTCGCTCACGCCCTCCTCGGCGCTCGTCTGCGTCGTATCGATGAGCTCTATCGTCGGCAGCGGTTGGCCGCTCGGCCGGGCGGACAAAGCCACGCGCCGGTAGCGGCCCGCCTCGCAAGCCGCCCAGCTCTCGAGCGAGGGCGTGGCCGAGCCGAGCACGATCGGCACGTTCCACCGGCGCGCGCGCCAGACCGCCAGATCGCGCGCCGAGTAGGGCACCCCTTCGAACTGTTTGTAGGAAGGATCGTGCTCCTCGTCCACCACCACCAGCCCCAGCCGCACGAAAGGCGCGAACACCGCGAGCCGCGTGCCGAGGACGATATCGACCTCGCCGCGCAGCGCCGCCACGAAGGCCGCCGAACGCTCGCTGGCGGGCGCATCCGAATGCAGGCACACAATGCGCGCCGAAGAGAAACGGGCGCGTACCCGCTCGGTGAGCTGCGGCGTGAGGCCGATCTCGGGCACCAGGAGCAGCGCCTGCCGCCCTCGGGCGAGACAGTCGGCGATCAGGCGCAGGTAGACTTCCGTTTTGCCGCTGCCGGTGATCCCGTGCAACAGCGTCACCGAGAACCCTTCCCGCGGCACCGCCTCGAGCGCCGCTCTTTGCCCTGGCGTGAGCTCGGGCAGCAGCCCGACCGTCATCGTGCTCCCACCCGCGTCCGGTTTCGCCGTACGGGGTTCGCGCTTGCGCCGGCGCAGGGCAGGAGGCAGCATCGCCGCCACGACTTCGCCGAGCGGTGCAAGATAATAATGGGCGGTGAATTCGAGCAATTCGCGATCGGCCGCGGCAAGCGGCGGCAACCCCTGCCAGACCGCCTCCACCGCTTTGATCCGCTCGTCAGGAACGGACGGATCCGCCTCGAGCGACCAGACGATGCCCAGCTTCGCGCCGCGACCGAAGGGCACGCGCACGATCTGCCCCGGCACGACCGCTTCGGGAACCCGGTAGTCGAACAACCCCTCGCCGGGAAACGGCAGCAGCACCTGGACCCGGCGCATCCCCTCGCTCATGCCTTCTGGTGATATTTCACGCTCTCGGTCTGGACGGCGTGGACCAGCGCCGCCACGTGCTCCGGCGGCGTGTGCTGCGAGATGCCGTGCCCCAGGTTGAAGACGTGCCCCGAACCGTACCCGAAGGCTTCGAGCACCTTGCAGGCTTCGCGTACCACCACGTCGGGCGGCGCAAAGAGGATCGCCGGATCGAGATTGCCCTGCAGCGCCACTTTGTCCCCGACCAGAGCCCGAGCCCGGCCGATGTCCATCGTCCAGTCCAGACCCACGGCATCGGCGCCGATGCTGGCCAAATCTTCCAGCCACACGCCGCCCCCCTTGGTGAAGACGATGGAGGGAACGATGCGGCCTTCCGCCTCACGGCGCAAGCCCGCGACGATGCGCGCCAGATACGGCAGGGAAAACGTCTTGAAGGCTTCCTCGGCGAGCACCCCGCCCCAGGAATCGAAGAGCATCACCGCCTGCGCTCCCGCTTCGATCTGGGCATTGAGGTAATCGGTCACCGCCTGCGTCGTCACCTCGAGGATGCGGTGCATCAGATCGGGGCGGGAGTAGAGCAACGTCTTGACCGTACGGTAATCCTCGCTCGCTCCCCCTTCGACCATGTAGCACGCAAGCGTCCAGGGGCTGCCGGAGAAACCGATCAGGGGCACCGAGCCGTCGAGGGCATGCCGGATATGCCGCACCGCCTCGAGCACGTAGGCGAGTTCCACCGTGGGATCCGGGGCAGCAAGATTGCGGATCTCCCATTCGCTGCGCAGCGGCCGTTCGAACTTCGGACCTTCGCCTTCGACGAAATACAGCCCCAGCCCCATCGCATCGGGCACCGTCAGGATGTCGGAAAAGAGGATCGCCGCATCGAGCCCGAAGCGCGCAAGCGGCTGGAGCGTCACTTCGGTGGCCAAGGCAGGATCCTTGCACAAGGCGAGGAAACTGCCGGCCCGTCGGCGCGTCTCGCGGTATTCGGGTAAATAGCGCCCGGCCTGCCGCATCAACCAGATCGGCGTGCGATCTACGGGCTGGCGCAGCAGCGCCCGCAGGAGACGGTCGTTTTTCAGAGAAGGCATGGGGTAGCGGCTCCGTGGCGCACAGGACAGCCCGCATTATACGAAAAGCGGACACCGTACCCGGCGGGCACTCTGGAAAATACCTCCTAGGGAGACGCTGAAGAAATGAGCGAACTGGATGAAGCGCAAGGCGGAAGGTAGCGCAGCAACCGAGACATACCAAGTAGATAGGCGAGGGAGCGAGCACCGCGCAACGCCGCCATGCAGCCGCTCGCGACGGTTCTTCGAGCCGCCCGCCCGTCACTGCGAGCGACGGTTTCTCACTCGACTTCCTGCCCGCGTTTGATCGCGAGCCCAAGCTGCTTGATCTTGCGGTAGAGGTGCGTGCGCTCCAAACCGGCAAGCTCGGCCACCCGGCTCATGGGCAAGGCCTCTCGTTCGAGGAGTCGCTCGAAGTACATCCGTTCGAAGGCCTCGCGCGCCTCACGCAAGGGTAAAGTAAGCAAGCGCTCCAGCGTCGGTTGGTCAGGAAGCCCGAAAATCCGCTCGATCGCCTCCTGCGACACGACGCCCCCCTCATCGGCATCGAGCAAGGCCTCGGCCAACCCCAGCAAGTCCATCTCTTGGGGCAGCATCCCTTTTGGCATGCGTGTCATGCTACCGGGAGGCAATCGGGGTACGGTATCGCTCCCGCGCCGTTTGGCAACTTCCGACAGAGCCAAGGGCATCAGGGTGTCGAGGACGCGCAATGCCTCCTCCCGCCTCGGCACTGGGACACAGCACCGCGCAAAGGCCGTGCTCAGCAGCTCGGGCCACCCTTCCTTGGCCAATGCCTCGGCCGGCGTACGACCGAAGACGACCACCTTGGCCTGATATTCGTCGCGTCGCTCGAGCGCGAAACAGAGATTTTTCTGTTGCAGTCGTGTGAGATCCTGGGCTCGCAGGACGAACCAATGCCCACCTCGAGCGCGCTGAAGTTTCTCGCGTGACAGTGGTTGGGTCTCGCTACCGAGATCGAGCCAAGGACCTTCGCGTAACTTGAGCGCCAGCGCCAACGCTTCGATGAGGAATGAATCGGCCACTTGCAGATAAAGCACCCGCTCGCGCTGCAAAGATTCCCTTGCTTTTTCGAGCACGGAGGTCAACAGCGGATGCTCGCCCAGTCGCCCGATCACTACCTCGTTGGGAATTTTTGCCTGACGAGAGCGCGCCACCGCCACCTTGATCGCCGGCAGCAGTTTCTGCATCGAGATCGGTTTCTCGAGAAAATCGATCGCTCCGATCCGGGTTGCCTCGACCGCCGTGTCAATCGTGGCGTGACCCGACATCATGATCACCGGCGGCGCTGGCGGCTGCCGTCCCATCCACTGTCGCAGGAGCGTGATGCCGTCGACGTCGGGCATCCAGATGTCGAGCAGGATCACGTCGGGTCGCTCCGTCTCCAGGCGCTCGTTCGCTTGCAGCCCGTTCTCGGCCGTCTCGACGGCATAACCCTCGTCTTCGAGGATCTCACGCAGCAACTCGCGGATACCGACTTCATCGTCGACGATGAGCACTCTAGCCATCGCGACCTCCTTCACGTACGTCGTCGCCGAGCGGGAATTCGATCTCCACCATCGCCCCTCCTTCCGCCCGGTTGACCAGACGGACCCTCGCGCCATGATCATCGAGGATCTTCTTGATCACCGCCAGACCCAGCCCCGTCCCCTTGGGCTTGGTCGTGAAATAGGGCTCGAACGCGTGGCGTAGGAGTTCCGAAGGGAATCCGGGGCCATTGTCGAGCACCCGGAGGGTGAGGGTATCCGCCTTGCGCCCAAGCTCGATGCGGATCAGGCCGTCCTGACGTCCCTCCAGCGCATCCTGCGCATTCTGGATGAGATTATGCAACACTTGACGCAATTGGGAAGCATCGGCCCGCAGCGCCGGCAAAGCCTCCTGAGGCAAGTCGAGCTCCAGGCGCGCCGGTGAGGATTCGTACAGGACGAGGACGCTGCGCAACAAGGATTCCACGTCGAGCCAGTCCTTTTTCGGCGCGGGAAGACGAGCATAATCGCGGAAGGCGTTGACCAGGTTTTTCATCGCCTCCACCTGATCGATGATCGTTTGCGTGGCGCGCTCGAGCATCTGCCGCGCCTCGGGATCGAGACGATCGGCGAGCTTGTAGCGCAAGCGCTCGGCCGAGAGCTGGATCGGGGTGAGCGGATTCTTGATCTCGTGCGCGAGGCGCCGCGCCACCTCGCCCCAAGCGGCGGTGCGCTGCGCCTGCACGAGGTCGGTGACGTCGTCGAACACGACCAGGCGACCGCTGCCGTGGCGGGTCGGCAGAGAGGCCACGTGCAGCAGCAAGATCTGCGTGTGCCCGTCGGCGCAGCGACGGCGCCATTCGATGGGACCTGCCGGCTCACGACCGATGAGCTCGGCGATCAAGGTGGAAAACTCCGGCTCGATCGTCCAGCAGGAGGGCGCAATCCCCGTGCACCCCTGCAGATCGACTTCGAGGATACGAGAAGCCGCGGCATTGGCGATGGTCAACTTCCCTTCCACATCGAACGCCAGCACGCCCGTGCTGAGGTTGGCGAGGATCGTCTCCAGGTAAGCGCGCGCCGCCTCGATCTGGGCGCGCGATTCTTCCGCTGCCTGCCGAGCCTGTGCGAGTTGCTGCGTCATCGCATCGAACGAGCGCGTCAGCACTCCCAGCTCGTCGCGCGCCGCGATCGGGGCAAGCGGCCGGTAGTCGCCCGATGCCACCGCCCTCGTTCCTTCCGCCAACACCATCAGCGGCGCGATGAACTTACGCGACAGATACATTGCCAGTGCGAGTGCCGCAAGCAGTGACAGCAGCACCGTGATCGTGAGCGTGAGCGCATAAATGCGCTGTAGCCCCTCCTTTCCGACCACGATCTGCTGATAGTCTTGGTACGCAGTTTGTACGGCATCGATCTGTTCGCTGATGTTCCACGGCACCCGCTGCACCATCTGAACGAAAGCGGCCTCGAACGTCGCACCCGGCGTGCGCGCCTCCAGCGCCGCCACCACCCGGATCACGGGAACACCGTCCGGGGGAGTATCCACACGGTGGAAAATCCCCGTACTCCTCGCCACTTGAAGTTCGACCGAAGACGGCAACACCGAGCTCAGCCATCGATCGTCGGGGCTCACCGTCACCAAGGGCGTTCCCTTGGCGTTGAGTACCGTGATCGAGGCGAGCCCCAGATTCTCGCGCAACGGCGTCAGCGTGTCGACGTCGAAACTCCCCTCTCGGGCAATGTGGGTGCGCAAGGTCTCTGCATCGCGCCGAGCCTTCAAGACCAGATTGTCGAGGGTATTGCGCGCCAGCGCCACGCCGCTCTCCAATGCCCTCTCGACCCGGACGTCGAACCACGTCTCGATCGAGCGCACGACGAAGAACATCGACACCAGGTACAAGATCACCGCCGGAATGAGTGCCATGGCGGTAAACATCAGCGTCAAGCGTACGCGCAGGCGTGTACCGAACTTTTTGCGCCGGTACTGACGATAGAGATGCCAGGCGTGACGGCCAAGTAGCACACCGAGACCGGTCACCACCGCCGCATTCAGGGTCAGAAAGTAAGGAAAAGCACTGCCGAAAACGTCGGTATTGCTGCTCGCGGTGGCGAGCAGAAAGATCGAAATCGCCACCACCGCGAGAATCACGACCATCAGGCCGCGATTCATCGTTCTCTCCACGGATACCAGCGATAAGGCTCGACCACCCAAACGTAATCATCGTTCCCCAGGGCCGTTGCCCGAACCGTCTGCGGCGATCGGCTCAAATCGACGGCCAGTTTCAGTTCCGCACGCACGTCGGTTAGCGGGTTGAAGATGTCGCCAGCCACGGGCCAGGCGCGGATCTTCCGCAATGCCTGCATCAGCGATTCTCGATCGTAAAACGCGTGCGTCGATTCGCCCACGGAAAGAAGCCAATCCTGGGTAACGGGCCGATACCTTATCGTGATGCGCCAAAATTTGCCATAGACCAGCTGATCGCTCCAGTACCAACGCTCACGATAGAGCATCAGCTCGAGCCGCAGCGGCAGCTCGATGCCCCGTTGTAGCAGATCCTCCCACATTGGAGGAAAACGCTCCATGTTCAGGTCGGCATCGAGGAACCAAGCGCCGGATTCGTTGCGCCATAGTCGGGCGTGTGCGATTTTGGCCGTCACTTCCCGAGCGCTCGCCCCAAGGCCGAACCCGCCCAATACCATCGCCCCCATGGCGATCAGGGTTCGGCGGCGAGATGAATCAATGGTTTTTGCGTAACAGCGCGTAGAAGAACCCATCGTGCGTCTCGTCCGGGAAAAGAGTGATCGTCTCGCGATTCCCCTCGAGAGGAACGGCCCGTGCATCGCGATGACGTTTCAAAAACGCCCGCACTCGCTCTTCGTTTTCCTCGGCGAAAAGAGAACAAGTGGCGTACAACAGCCGCCCGCCCGGCGCGAGCAAAGGCCATAAGCCTTCGAGGATCTCACCCTGTTGGCGGGCGAAACCGGCAACGTCCTCTGCGCGGCGCAACCACTTGATGTCTGGATGACGTCGCGCCACGCCGCTGCCGGAACACGGCACATCGGCGAGGATAGCATCGAACGGCTTACCATCCCACCAGCGCTTTGGATGACGCGCGTCGCCGCGAACGATCTGCACCGGTACATCCACCCGCGCCAGAGCACGGCGCAGCGCCGCGAGCCGCGACTCCTCGACATCGACGGCCGTGAGTTCGATATCGGCCAACTCCAGCAAATGCGCGCTCTTGCCACCCGGTGCAGCGCAGGCATCGAGCACGCGCTCGCCGTCAACCGGAGCGAGCAGACGCGCCGCGAACTGGGCCCCCACGTCTTGGGGCGAGACCCAACCCTCGGCGATGCCGGGGACTTTCGCCACCGGCATCGGCCGTTCCAGCAGCAGCGCCATCGGACCGACCTGACGCACGGCGATGCCGGCCTCGGCAAACCGCGCGAGCGCCTCGTCTTCGTCGATGCGGCGGCGGTTGAGCCGTAAACCCATCGGTGGATGGGTGTTGCCGGCATGCAGCACATCTTCCCACTCGAGCGGATGCTGCGCGCGCACCTTGTCGATCCACCAACGGGGATGGCGGAAATGCGCCACCGCCACGTCCTGCTCCTCCGGCCCAACCGCGGGCACGGCGGCACTCGCGCGCGCCGCCTCGGCGAGCGCCTCGGGGTGCAGCACCTCGCGCTCGCGCAGGAACGTGCGCAACAAGGCATTGGCGAACCCTGCCAGACGTTCTTGCCGCGCACGCACACAGCTCACGCTCTGATGAGTGAGCGCATGCGCATCGCGCGGACCGTCGCGCAGCGCCGACAGCGCCACCAGCAAAGGGGCGAGCACCGGCTCGGGTACGCCACGAGGAGCGAGCCGCGCCAACACCCAGCGCCCCCAACCGTAGTCACGCAGAGCGCTCCAGGCCAGATCACGCACCCGCCCCCAGGCGCCGGGCTCGGTCACGGGATGCGCCGCACGCAGGGCGTGATAATGCTCCAGCGCATTGTGTCCCGCGAGGACCCTGTCGACGACCTGGGCTGCGAGCTCGATCGCACCGCTCAAGGTGCGGGGATCGACCTCGGGCGATGTTCCACGTGAAACATTGCGTCCGGCCGCAGCCGGCGAGCGTTCCTTCACGGCTGCATGATCTCGCGCAAATAGCGTGGCATGACCAAACGCGCCCGATAGGTTTCGCCGTCGAGATAGCGCAGGTCGCGCAATCCCCGCTCGGCGATGCGCGCGTCCACCGTCGCCGCGTCGAGCGATGCCGGATCGAGCGTGTCGGAAGCACAGGCGAGCGTCCAGTTCGCCCCGTAGAGCGGGATGTAGTGCAGATGGGGACGAACATGGGCGAAGACCGCGCGCAGGCGCCGCAGCAGCTCGCGCACCCGCTCGGGCTGATGATCCGGCGCCCCCACGTGCAGCGACAGCGCCCCACCCTCGGCGAGCAACGCCTTGCACGCCCGGAAAAACTCCTCTTGATAGAGCGCCGCCGCCGGCCCCACCGGATCGGTGAGATCCAGCACCACGAGGTCGAATTTCCTTCCCTCGGCCGGAGCCACGCGGCGCACGTATTCCAGGCCGTCTTGCACGCGCAGCTCCAGACGCGGATCGTCGAGCGCGCCGCGATGCACCGCGTGAAAATAGGTGCGTGCGAGCTCGACCACCTTCTCGTCGAGCTCGACGAGCACCACCTGCTGCATCGTGCGGTATTTGAAGAGCTCCTCGGCCGAACCGCCATCGCCGCCGCCGATGACGAGCGCCGAACGCGGCCCCGCATGCGCGAGCCCCGGCACATGGACGAGATTCTCGTGATAGATGCACTCATCGGTCTCGCTCGTCATCGCGCAGCCATCGAGGCGGAACATGCGCCCGAAAAGCGGCGAGACCCATACCTCGTATTCCTGGTAGCGGCTGCGACCGCGTTCCAGGCACTCGGTCACGTCGAAATAATAGCCGCTCCAATCACTCAAGGACTCCCACAGCCGCGTCGTCCGCTCGCTCATGGCCTCACTCCCGCGGCGCGATCTTACCGCGCACCACCGAATGGCTCACCACCTCCATCGGATTGAGCGTTTCGATCACACGGCGAAACACCTGCCTGGCGAGCTCGGAGTTGTCCTTGGAGAAATTACACACGTACACGTCCAGCGTGACGTTGCCCGTTTCGGGCCAGGTATGGATGGCCAGGTGAGACTCGGCCAACACCACCGTGCCGGTGACGCCGGCATTCTCGCCGTTGTCGTGTCGAAACTGATAGAAATAAGCGCCCAGCGGCGTCAGTCCTGCCTCACGGCACTCCTGCACGCACAAGGTCTCCAACCGTTCCCGGTCGGTGAGCAGAGCGACATCGCAGCGGCAATCATAGAGATCCGCAATCAGATGAAGACCGTTCATCTCCACTTCTCCCGGCCAGCCATGGAAAACCGAAAATTATACAACGAACTGCCCAAAGACGTTCGTTTCCACTGCGGCGTGCCCGCAATCAGAATAAGTATGGGGACAATTGTTCCCAACTCAAGCGCGCGATCAACACCGCCACCACGACGAGAAAGAGCTTGCGCACGAAGCCGGAACCATGGCGCAGCGCCAGGCCGCTGCCGACACGCGAACCCAGGACGTTGCACAGCGCAAGCCACCCCCCCAACGCCCAGGCGATGTGCGCATGGCCCCAGAAATAGGCGATGGCCGCAACGTTCGTCGCCACGTTGCCGACCTTGGCCAAGGCCGACGCATGGAGAAAATCCAGGCGCAACAGACGCACGAAGGCGAAGATGAAGAAACTGCCCGTCCCGGGGCCGAAGAAACCATCGTAGAACCCGATCACCAAGCCGATGCCCGTCGCCCGGCCCAGATCGGCCCGTTCCCAAGCCGTAGTGCGAGACTGCAGACCAAAGTCCTTTTTGGCAAAGGTATAGACCGCCACCAGGCTCAGCAGCACCAGCACCATGGGCCGCGCCCATTCACGCGGGAAATGCGTCACCGCACTCGCCCCGAACCAGCTACCCAGCCCGGCCGCCGTCGCCACCGTCGCCAACAACGCGCCCGGCAGGGCGATGCGTCGCAGATATTGATGTGCCGCCGACGCCGTTCCCACCACGGAAGCGACCTTGTTCGTGCCAAAGAGATCCGCGAGCGGCGACTGCGGAAAAGCGAGCAACAAAGCCGGGACCTGGATGAGCCCCCCGCCGCCCACCGCCGCATCGACGAGCCCCGCGAGAAAGGCCGCCCCACCCAGGGCGAGCCACACCCAGCTCAAATCCTCGAACCCCATTGCTCCTCCTTGCGAATGTTCCACGTGGAACATTCCGGCGACCTCTTCACTTTCCGATGCAGAATCGGCTGAAAATCTCGCCGAGCAGATCCTCCACGTCGTATTCTCCGAGGATGCGTCCGAGCGCCCGGTGGGCCATGCGCAGCTCTTCGGCGAGAAGCTCGAGCGCCTCACCCGTTTCCAGCGCCGCGGCGAGCGAGCCACGCGCCTCGCGCAAGGCCTCCAGATGCCGCTCGCGCGCCAGTACCACGTCTTCCCCCTGGGCATGCCAGCCGGCCACCTCCAGCAGCGCCGCACGCAGCAGGTCCAGACCCTCGCCGGTGCGTGCCGACAGCCACACGCGCTCGCGGATGCGCCCACCTGCTCCCGTCTCGCGCCGCGGCGCCTCACCCGTCAAATCGATCTTGTTCACCACCTCGATCACCGGCACTTCGGGTGGAGCGAGCGCCAGCACTTCCTCGAGCGGTGTCGGCTCGGATCGATCGAGCGCGCGCAGCGCGAGCACCACGTCTGCCTGCGCGATCGCTTCGCGCGTACGCGCCACGCCGATGCGCTCCACCGGATCGTCGGTGGCCCGCAGTCCCGCCGTGTCGATCACGTAGAGCGGAATCCCCTCGATCTGGATGGCCTCGCGCAGCACGTCCCGGGTGGTGCCGGCGATGTCGGTGACGATCGCCCGCTCCTCCCCCATCAAGGCATTGAGCAGGCTCGACTTGCCGACGTTGGGCGCACCGGCGATCACCACGTGCAGCCCCCGGCGCAGCAGCGCTCCCTGGCGCGCGTTCTCGAGCAGCCGATCGAGAGTGGAGAGCGTTTCGGCGACCTTCTCGCGGATGCGCGCGGCGGCGATGAGTTCCAGATCCTCTTCGGGAAAATCGAGCGAAGCCTCGACCCACATGCGCGCCTCGATCAGGCGCTCCTGCAGCGCGCGCACGGCGCGGGAGAATTCCCCCGTGAGCGAGCGCGCCGCCCCTCGGGCCGCAGCCCGGGTGGAGGCGTCGATCAGATCGGCCACGGCCTCAGCCTGTGCCAGATCGATCTTGCCGGCAAGAAAGGCGCGCTCGGTGAATTCTCCGGGACGGGCGAGCCGAGCGCCCAGCTCGAGGCAGCGCTCGAGCAACAGGTGCAGCACCACGGGTCCGCCGTGTCCGTGCAGCTCCAGCACGTCTTCGCCGGTAAACGAATGCGGCGCCGGAAAGTACAGCGCCAACCCCTCGTCGATCACCGCGCCCTGCGCATCGCGAAAGCGTGCAAACGTCGCCCTGCGCGGCGCCGGCACCCGCCCGAGCAGCGCTTCGGAAAAGGCCGCGAGCCCCGGGCCCGAGACCCGCACCACACCGATGCCGCCGCGCCCCGGTGCGGTGGCGATCGCCGCGATCACCTCGCGCGGCGCTCCTTCCATGTGCCGCTCTTTGCTCACGCCCTCGCCGACCTCACTTCGACGCCTTGCCACCCGCCTCGATCTGCCGTGTGATCAGCCACTGCTGGGCGATCGACAGCACGTTGTTCGTCAGCCAATAGAGCACCAAACCGGCAGGGAACCACAGGAACATCACCGTGAACACGATGGGCATGGCGAGCATCAGTTTCGCCTGCATCGGATCGACCGGCTGCGGGTTGAGCTTCATCTGCACGAACATCGACGCGCCCATGAGGAGGGGCAGCACGAAGTAAGGATCACGCATCGACAGATCCTGGATCCACAGGATCCACGGTGCCTGGCGCATCTCGACGCTATTGAGCAGCACCCAGTAAAGCGCGATGAAAACCGGGATCTGCACCAGGATGGGCAGGCAGCCGCCCAGCGGATTGACCTTCTCCTCCTGGTAGATGCGCATCATCTCCTGCTGCATGCGCGCCTTGTCGTCGCCATAGAGCTCCTTGAGGCGCTGCAGTCGGGGGGTGAGCGCGCGCATCTTGGCCATCGAACGGTAGCTCGCTGCCGACAAGGGATAGAAAATCGCTTTCAGAAGCACCGTCACCAGCACGATCGCCCAGCCCCAGTTCCCAGTGAGCTTGTACAACCAGGACAGTACCCAGAAGAGCGGCGCGGCGATCACCGTAAACCAACCGTAATCGACCACCAGGTCGAACCCCGGCGCGAGCGTACCCAGCACGCTCTGCGTCTGCGGCCCGGCATAGAGGCGCACCGATCCCTCCTTCGCCTCACCCGGCGCGACCGTCCCCAGCGGCAGGATCACGCCTGCCTGGAACAAGCCCCCCTCCACCGGCCGGACGTAGAACTCGCGCTGCACCCCCTCCTGCGGCAACCAAGCCGCGACGAAGTAATGCTGCACCATGGCGATCCAGCCATCCTGCGCGAGCCGCGGAAACTCCGCCTTGCCTTTGAGCACGTCCTCGAAGTCGATCTTCTTGTACTTGCTCTCGGCGGTATAGATCGCCGGGCCGGTGAACGTGCGAACCCCGAAGAGCGAATGCTCCTCGGCCGGCAAGCCATCGCGCAGGAATTGATAATACGTCGACGCTTCGATCGGCGCCGTGCCCGCGTTGGCAACCTCGTGGCGCACCTCGACCAGATATTCGCCGCGCTTGAAACGCAGCACTTTGGTCACGAGCGCCCCATCGTCCGCCTGAGCCGTGAGCCGAACTTCCAGCACGTCCTGCCCTGGCGCAAGCCGTACGGCCTCGGCCGGCAGCTGCCATTGCGAGCGGTGGTTCGGCAGGCCCGCTCCGATCAGCCCCGACTGCACCCGATAGACGTGGCCGGCGCGGCCATCGTCGAAGAGTATGAAGGGCTTGCTGTGATCCTCACGCGCCGAGTGGTCCTTGAAGGCGAGGAAAACGATGTCGCCACCGCGCTCCGAGATCTCCGCGGTAAAGCGATCGGTCTCGACCACCATGCGGCGCGCCTGGGCCTCTTCGATCGCTCCGGAAGCCGGCGCCACGGCGGCCCGCTGCGACTGGGGTACCTCACCCAGACCGGCCCCCTGTTGGGTTGCGACGGGACGCTCGGCTTGCGGCTGCGGCGCCGGCTGGTTGTGGCGCAACCACGCCTCCCACAGCATCACCAACGAGAAAAGGAACACCAACAACGGGATCAGACGGCGTTGCTCCATGGATCCATCCTGGAAAACGGGCAAAATAATCGGCGAATTATGGCACAGGGTCGTGCCCGCCGGGATGAAAGGGATGGCAACGTAACACGCGCCGCATCCCCAGCCACAAGCCTTTCACGGCCCCGTGGCGCTCGATCGCTTCCAACGTATATTGCGAGCAGCTCGGGTAAAACCGGCAGTTACGCCCCAGCCAAGGGCTGATCGCCACTTGATAACCCCGGATGAGCGCAATCAGGAGGCGGCGCATTTGCCGGCCTCCCGCGCAAGCCGCTCGAAGCAGGAAAGGAGATCCTCGCGCAGCATCCGACGCGTGGCCTCGACGATCGGCGCGCTCAGCCGCACCACCACGTCGCAAGCCGGCAGCCGCGCTTTTTCGAGACGGAAAGTCTCGCGGGCGATGCGCTTGACGAGGTTGCGCTGATGCGCGCGGCGCACGAGCTTCTTTGCCACCACCAGCCCCAGACGCGGGCGACCCAGCTCGTTGGGGCTCCAGTGGACGGAAAAAAAACGCCCGCGGATCACCCGCCGCGCCGTGAAGACGCGCGAGAATTCGGACGGTCGCAGCAGGCGGTCGGCACGGCGAAAACGTGCCTCCGCCTCAGACGGGATCTCGCCGCTCAAACGGCCAGGCGATGACGACCCTTGGCCCGCCGCGCCCGGATCACGGAGCGGCCACCCCGGGTGCGCATGCGCACGAGGAAACCATGGGTACGCTTGCGACGGATCTTGGAGGGTTGATAGGTGCGTTTCATGGGACTACCTCGAACGGGAAAATTTCGTTATTTAACAGACAAGCAGAGGACATGTCAAGGAAAAAACGATACACTATCCATGATTCAGCTCCAACAAATCACTATTGGGTAAGTCCATGATCAAGACGGTCAAGCAGGCTTGCCGGTTCAATCCGATCATCCGAGACTACCGGATGAGCCAAGAGATCGAAAACTTGGCAGGGCTCATCAATGACGAGGGGGACGGGAGGGAGTTCTTCTCACGCAATTTCATCACCCACGGCATGGCGCAGCTGTTCCACGAGGAGTTGCTGCGCTTGTCGGGAAAGTCAGATCAAGCGGTCTTCGAGCTCGCCCAAGCCATGAGTGGCGGTAAGACGCACATGATGATCGCGCTCGGACTGCTGGCGCGTCACCCACACCTGTGCTCCGATGTCCTCCCTCCCGATCTCGCCGCGCGTGTGGACTTTGGCACTGCACGCATCGCCACCTTCAGCGGTCGCAACAACCCGGACAACTACATCTGGGGTGAGATCGCAAGCCAGCTTTGCGCGGAGGATGCCAACGAGATCTACGAAATCCCGAATCATGCCAAGGACGAGATCGAGCTCATCGAGTTCCTGGCCGCCCCGCAGCGCAAGCCCGACGAGTTCCTTCAGGCCATGCAGCGGCTGCGCGAGGCTGCCTGGTACCTGCACGGGGAAGAGCAATGCTTCTTCATCTTCATCAAGGAAACGGAAAATCTCTCGCGCCAAATCGAGCGCAACACCAAGGAGATTCCTCAGCCCAAGATCGATCAGGCGCTGATCAATCGGCTCACCGGCATCCTCGAGCCAGTTCGCAAGATTGCATACCAGGATGTTCAGGTCCTGCCCAAGCTCGACGAATTGAAGCTCGGAGGCCCCAGGACACTCATCGTCATCAAGCCCGATGGCAAGGTTCCCCCCAGTAAGCTCCCGAACTTCTTCGACTATCAGCAGGAGAAGAACAACCTACTGGTGCTCACGGGTCAGGACAGCTTGTTGGCGGATGCTGTCGAGGAGCGTCTGCGCGAGCTCTACGCCATCGAGCAGATCCACAAACGGCTTCGCCCCGGCGACACGCTGTTCGAAGATTCGCGCGACCGACTGGAAGAAGCGGAAGACCGCTTCGGCAAGGCCCTGTCGGCGGCCTACAACCGCCTCTACTTCCCGGTGAACAACCCGGTCGATGGTCGTGACGTGTTGGCCGGTGTCACCATCGATCAGGGGTTGAAGATCGGCCAGGGCGATCAGTCCGCCGAAGTTCAGATCGAGAGTCTGCTCGCAAGCCCAAGAGCAGATTACAAGCTCGTGCGCGAGTTGACAAAAGACGAGTACTTCGCGCAAGCCGAGGAGTACCTCTGGCCCTCCGGCAAGGACAACCGCCGCACGCCGTGGAAAGACGTCGTCACGCG